>JAOZOY010000112.1 GCA_029933005.1 Deltaproteobacteria bacterium | reverse complement strand
TTAGTCCATCTCCCCTGTTTTTTTCTCTTCCTGCCCGGTTTCTTCGCTGCTGTCAACCTGTCCCTGAAAAGAAGGGTTGCTTCTCCAGTTATTTGCAGATTGCTCAGTAGAATCTGGAACACCATGCATCATACCATGATCTCTGTTCATCATTATGATAACAACATGGCAAGAAACAGGTGCAATGAAAACAATCTCCGGGCTTATCTAAAATCTGGACATGCGTCTCCTGGAAAAACGAACAACTGTCTTGTTTTTAGACAGGACAGTGCTGAGAAATTGTCTTCATGACCTGGGAAATAATCTTGCCATAAATAAAACAGTTGTATTGACAGTATGATAGCTGCCCTTCACCACCTTTTCCATTAAACTGGCACAGGTAATGCTATGAAGGTGGGGTAATCGTTCGCCAGCACCTCACGGAGTCTGCGCGTACCTGAGCCTTGTCGCATAGAGGGGCTATAACAGCGAAGCGGTGTCTGCCAAAATCAGGTAAGCGCAGACTCCGAGTACGTCGTCCTCGTTGGTTTTTACTGAAAGGCGCAAGTGCGCGACCGACAAACTTCTAGAGAGGAAATAATGAATTGCATTTGGAGATACACATGGTATGACCATTTTTTGAGCCATGGCTGGCTGTTTTGGCTGCTGCTGGTTGCAGCTGTTGCGGTAACACTTTTTTTCCTGTTGAATCGCCGACAAAAAAAACAGCAGCTGAGATGTTCCGGCTGCAACAGTCTGGTGAAAGCAGTGTATTTGCGTTGCCCTGAATGCGGTCAGGAACTGAAAAGCCACTGCCCCGGCTGCAGTCACATCGTTGAAAACAGCTGGCAATTCTGTCCTTATTGCAAGGAAACGCTCCAGTCCGGCACAGCTTGCCCGGATTGGAAAAGAGATGCTTCCACGCCATGAATTTTAACCTTTGAAGGTGTCTGCATGACAATAAATAGAATTTTCGCCCGACCTGATGAGATCAACCTGCCACGGCGCCGGTTCGTCAAAGGAATCGCCATGGGTGGAGTCCTGCTTGGATTTGGAATCTCTCCAGAACAGCTCTTTGCTCAACCCACGTCACCTTCTGTGCAGCCAAGTCTCAGGGGTAGATATTTTAAGCTGGCAATCGGACCTCAACGTGTCAATTTCACAGGCAAAGAACGTATTGCCACAGCTGTCAATGGTACGGTCCCCGGACCAATTCTGCGTTGGCGGGAAGGGGACATGATTACCCTTGATGTCACCAATAACCTGACAGAATCAAGCTCGATCCACTGGCATGGCATTATTTTGCCGGCTGAAATGGATGGGGTTCCTGATATCAGTTTCGATGGCATTGCGCCCGGAACCACCTTCCGCTATCAATTTGCTGTCAAACAGAACGGAACGTTCTGGTATCACAGTCATTCAGGATTCCAGGAACAGACCGGGCACTATGGATCCATCATTATAGATCCCGCAACGCCGGAGCCTTTCAGCTATGACCGTGAATATGTTATCATGCTGTCTGACTGGTCGGATGAAAAACCCGCTGATATCTATGCCAAACTTAAAAAAATGAGTGGTTATTATAATTTTGCTGAGCGCACAACCAGCGATTTGATACGCGATATTAAGGAAAAAGGTCTTGCCCGGACCTGGAGAGATCGTTCTATGTGGAACCGAATGCGCATGAGTGATCGAGATCTTTCCGATGTCACAGGGTACACCTACACATATCTTATGAACGGCCGTACTCCCGCCCATGGCTGGACCGGTCTCTTCAGGCGAGGGGAGAAAGTACGACTGCGGATTATCAATGGTTCGGCAATGAGCTTCTTTGATGTCCGTATCCCGGGACTTGTCATGACGGTTGTTGCCGCAGACGGCCAGAATATCGAACCTGTTTCAGTGGGTGAATTTCGAATCGGAGTTGCTGAAACCTATGATGTGATCGTGACCCCCAAAGACGATCGTGCCTATTGTATTTTTGCCCAGGCACTGGATCGAACCGGTTATGCAAGAGGTACTCTGACTCCTGATCCCGCCTTGACCATTGATGTGCCGGATATGGATTCCTACCCGGTTCTGAGCCATCAGGATATGGGGATGAAGATGGATATGGGAGTCAAATTTGCTGAACCGTCACACAACATGATGCAGATGGATGGAATGGCTGGAATGAAAGCTGCCAAAACGATGCGTGGCCCTGCCGGATATGGCAGCGACACCAGGGTTATTCATTCTGAAACAGAATTTGGACCCCACGTTGATGCCAGGGCTCAAAGTCCCCGGTATCGGCTTGATGACCCCGGCGTTGGACTGCGAAACAATGGACGTCGTGTCCTCACCTATGCCGACCTGAAGGGTCTCTATCCCACTCCTGATCCGCGTGACCCAGGACGGGAAATTCAACTGCATTTGACCGGTAATATGGCCCGGTACATGTGGTCAATTAACGGGATAAAGTACAGCGATGCCGAACCACTTCTGCTTAAGTATGGTGAACGTCTGCGGATCACTTTGATTAACGACACAATGATGAATCACCCCATGCATCTCCATGGAATGTGGAGTGATCTGGAAACAGGCGATGGCAAGCGAATTCCGCGTAAACACACGGTGATCGTACAGCCTGGAGCTAAAATCAGTTATCTGGTGACAGCCGATGCCAGAGGGAGCTGGGCCTATCATTGCCATCTGCTCTATCATATGCTGGCCATGTTCCGTAAAGTTGTTGTGAGTGAACGCTAAGGTGAAAATTATGAAAAGAAATATACTCCTGTTTCTATTAATACTGACAATGACCGGAACGGCCCATGGAGGCGGTATGAATGATGATCCTCTGTTGACAATGCTCCTTGTTGATCAGTTTGAATTCCGTGATGCAGATGGAAAAACCCCTCTTGCCTGGGATGCCGAGGCATGGCTGGGCAAAGACCTGAACAAACTCTGGATAAAAACCGATGGTGAATATATCGACGGTGCCGTGGAAGAAATGGAGTTGCAGGCACTGTACAGCAGAGCAATTACCCCATTCTGGGATTTGCAGGCTGGCTGGAGGCGGGATATCCGTCCCAGTCCGGATCGTGACTGGCTGGCTCTTGGGGTCAAGGGGCTTGCGCCATATTACTTTGATGTGGATGTTGCTCTCTTTGTGGGAGAAAGCGGCCGTACCGCAGCGCGGTTAAAGCTCGAATATGAAATTATGTTCACCCAGCAACTCATCCTGGTTCCCGAGGTGGAATTAAATTTTTATGGCAAGGATGATCCTGCTGTTGGGATTGGTTCCGGTCTTGCCGACACTGAAGTAGGGCTGCGCCTGCGCTATGAGATTCGCCGTGAATTTGCCCCTTATATTGGTCTGAACTGGATCCGCCTCCATGGTCAAACTGCTGATTTTGCCCGTGCAGAGAAAGAGGACATTGATGATTTCCAATTTGTGTTTGGAGTTCGGGTCTGGTTTTAAATCGCATGTCTTATTCTTAGACACTTATCCATCATTCCCTCCATGGGCTGTCTGATTTTTAGGCAGTTTCTCATGGCTGAAAGATAAATAAATTTTTATTTTTCAGCCATATTCTATACAATTCGGCCAGTTAACTGTTTTCGCCGCAAGACATCTCCCTCTGGCACATCACCTGCATAATAAAAGTATAAAAAGCAGGGGAAAGTTCGGACATAAGGAGTTTTCCCAGACAGGAACAGAGCTCAAGGATGGGCTTAATGTATTAATAATACAAAAACGATCAGGGAGATTGTGAAGAAAATTTCCTTCCTCGATCGATTTGCCCTGAAAGAGTATGCCGGTGATGCGCAAATAGTCAATATTTCAGGAGGTGAGCATTATGACGGAAACAATTCATAATCATCGCCAGGATTACAGCCATCAGTACGTTCATGAAAAAAGCTTTATTGATCCTGTATGCGGCATGAGCACGAAAGATGAGACTGCCTTCAGCAGACACGAATATAATGGCACGAGCTATTATTTCTGCAGTGATCATTGTCTGGCCAAATTTAAAGAGAACCCCGGGGCCTATGGCGCCGGGAAGACCAAAGATTGCTGTAATGACGGCCATGGAGCACACACGAAGCACGGTGCCTCAACAGCAGCAGTGGAAGATCCATCCGTAACACGCATCTACACTTGTCCCATGCATCCTGAAGTGAAACAGCAAGGGCCGGGAGCCTGCCCAAAGTGCGGTATGGCACTGGAACCGTTAACCCCCTTGCCGGCAGCAGACAAAACAGAATACTCCTGTCCCATGCATCCGGAAATAGTGCAGGATGAACCGGGAATCTGCCCAAAGTGCGGTATGGCCCTGGAAGCACAAATTATCTCCCTTGACGGCGAGGAAGAAAATCCAGAGTACGATTATATGTGGAAACGCTTTATTTTCGGAGCAATCCTCACTGTACCCTTGGTCATCATTGCTATGCGCGAGATGCTTCCCGGCGGCCATCTTATTGACAACCTGGCTTCAGCGCGAGCCCTTGGCTGGTGGGAACTTATCCTGACGACACCTGTTGTACTCTGGGCAGGATGGCCATTTTATGTGCGGGGCATTCAATCAATAATTAATAAAAGCCTGAATATGTTCACCCTCATAGGCCTGGGTGTTTCGGTTGCGTATGGTTACAGTCTTGTTGCCGTACTCTTTCCCGGTCTCTTTCCGGCAACCATGCGCGGGCCGGACGGCGCTGTCGGTGTGTATTTTGAGGCGGCAGCGGTTATTGTCACCTTGATTTTGCTTGGGCAGGTCATGGAGCTACGGGCTCGCAGCCAGACAGGCGCAGCCATCAAGGCACTGTTGGGTCTTGCGCCTAAAACAGCCAGGAAAATAAATGATGACGGCACGGAAAAAGATATCCCTCTTGAGCATGTCAAGGCAGGAGACGTGTTACGCGTGAGGCCCGGTGAAAAGGTGCCTGTGGATGGCGAGGTAATTGATGGGTCAAGTGCGGTGGACGAGTCCATGATTTCAGGGGAACCGATTCCTGTAAAAAAACAGGCGCGAGACAAGGTTATCGGGGCCACAGTTAACAGCACAGGATCACTTACCATTCGTGCAGAAAAAGTTGGCAGCGACACTCTGCTTGCCCAGATTGTCCAGATGGTTGCTGATGCCCAACGAAGTCGCGCTCCTATCCAGAAGCTGGCTGATCTTGTTGCCGGTTATTTTGTGCCGGTGGTTATTCTTATTTCCATGCTTGCCTTTGGCACCTGGTACTTTTTTGGTCCGGACCCGAGGCTTGCTTATGGTCTTATTGCGGCAGTATCTGTTTTGATTATCGCCTGTCCATGCGCTCTTGGCCTGGCCACACCTATGTCTATTATGGTGTCAACCGGTAAAGGGGCAACAATGGGAGTGCTGTTTAAAAATGCCGAGACCATTGAAATCATGCGCAAGATCGACACCCTTGTGGTGGATAAAACCGGCACCCTGACTCTGGGTAAGCCGAAACTCACCGGTTTGGTGACGGCATCAGGTATGGACGAGAATAAACTTCTCAGATTTGCCGCAAGTCTCGAAAAATCAAGCGAACATCCCCTGGCTGCAGCAATTGTATCCGGAGCGGCTGAAAAGGGAGTCACCAGTGTAACGCCGGAAGAATTTGATTCCGTTACGGGTAAGGGTGTTGCCGGAACAGTTGAGGGAGTTCATGTCCTTCTTGGCAACCTCAAGCTGATGGATGACGCCGGTGTGACCACGGATGAATTGGCAGGTCGTGCTGAGGAAATGCGAAAAGAAGGGCAGACCGTCATGTTTGTCGCAGCCCAAGGAAAGTTGGCCGGTATTCTGTCTGTATCTGATCCGATCAAAGAATCCACTCCGGGAGCCATAAAAGAGCTGCATGATGAAGGAATTAAGGTTGTGATGCTCACCGGTGACAACAGGGCAACCGCAGAGGCAGTTGCGGTAAAACTTGATATTGACGAGGTGGTGGCCGAGGTGCTTCCCGATGAGAAAGCGGCTGTGGTTAAACATTTTCAGGAGGAAGGGAAAGTGGTTGCCATGGCCGGTGACGGTATTAACGATGCCCCGGCCCTTGCCCAGGCCCAAGTCGGCATTGCCATGGGTACAGGCACTGATGTGGCCATGGAAAGCGCTGGAGTGACTCTGGTAAAAGGTGATCTCACCGGTATTATCCGGGCCAGAAAACTGTCACGGGTAACCATGGCGAATATCAGGCAAAATCTATTTTTTGCCTTTGTTTACAACTCCCTTGGTGTTCCAGTGGCTGCAGGTGTTTTGTATCCGGCTTTTGGTATTCTGCTCAGTCCTGTTATTGCCGCAGCAGCAATGAGCTTAAGTTCTGTATCGGTTGTGATTAATGCCTTAAGGCTCAGGATGTTCACTGTGAAGTGAATAATGATGGTTTCGTAAAAAGTCAATTCCGTGAATTCCGGGGACAGCTTACTTATTTCTTTTGTTTTTCGAGCGTCATATGGGAACAGACTATGATTCAAGTTAATTGATCAGTCTACGCAGGT
>JAOZOY010000111.1 GCA_029933005.1 Deltaproteobacteria bacterium | reverse complement strand
CTGAAAGCTTGGTGATTTTACCCCGTGATTGGTTACGATTCGGTGCCTGTACAATAATTTAGTAAGGCCCATGTCATGACTGACGCTGCCCCTCC
The DNA here is from genome assembly GCA_029933005.1 of Deltaproteobacteria bacterium. Lineage (GTDB taxonomy): Bacteria > Desulfobacterota > Desulfobulbia > Desulfobulbales > SURF-16 > JAGHCC01. The sequence goes on along the minus strand of JAOZOY010000111.1, from coordinate 6,391 downwards.
GAACATCAGCAACGTCACTCAGCAACCGCTGTCATCAAGTTTACTGTCAGCTTCTCATTAATGCCGACAGGGTCAGAAGACTGTAAACAGCAAGCCAGAGTAAACTGAAATAACGGGATCTCGTACCCCACTCGTTTTTTTGCCGCAGAAAAAACAAAGAGAAAAGAAAGGTCAAAGGAAAGACAACGCCTGCCCAGAAAGGCTGGACATAACGAAACAACTCCTGCAGGCCAAGAAAAAACCAGGGGCCGGAAATATGAAAAACACCCAGCTTCTCAGGCTCCATGGGCGCATTCCAGAATAAACTGACAGCAAGTATTCCCAGAATAATGATGCTGTTCTCTTTCAACGAAATACGGAAGCGCCGGAGATGATCCCAGCACAAAACTCCCCAGAGGACACTGAGGCCGATCAAATGATTAGCATAGACCCTTTTTAATCCATCGGCATCAATAGAAAAAAGAAGACTGTTTAACCAGGATCCAGCCAGGGGAATGGAAAGAATAATGTTCTCGGCAATTATACCGGCTGACTCACCCGTAGCATCGGCCCGGAGAACATAACCGGTAAAAAGAAGCAACAAGGCGACCAGCAAAGAAAAAACAAGAAATAACCATTTTTTCACAGCCAGGCTTTGAAGACGGGAATGGCCGAGAACAGCTATAAAATGCAGGAGACTGAGCAGGAAAAAAAACTGACTTGAATAAAAATGCAGCGAACGCCAGAAAAGGCCAAAAGGGACAAGAACATCAATTGAACTGACCGAATAAAAAGGCACAGCCGGATCATACTGCAGGGACAGGACAATACCGGAAAGAACGGAGATTGCCAGGGCAACAAGACTATACTCACCCCAGCGGACTTGAAAAAAAAGCCTCTTGACAGGATTATCGATATTTACAGAGGAAGAATCAGCAGCTCCCGACATGCTCTGTTTTCTTCCTTTATCCATGGAACCCTTCCCGTCCTCAAACATTCACAAGGTGACAACATAACCCTCCCTGCCATTTTCAGTCATCATCTCGACCTGAAACATCTTCAGATCTTTTCTGGCCGGCCCGGCAATCCTTTTGCCGTGGGGAGTAAAACGGCTTTGATGACAGGGACAGATCAGCAGATGCTCTTTTTCACTGTAATGAAGCCGACAGCCAAGATGAGTACATTTTCTTGATACAGCCCATACATCTTTCTCTGCGCCGGCAAAAAGGGCAAAATCGGGATCAAAATATATCTCTCCTTCTGCTAACACTTTGCCGATTTTGACATATCGAGGCTTTTCTGGAACATGAAAATGGAAAAACTTAATAACTGGATAGATAAGCATGGCATAACCGGTCAGCCTGATCCAATTCCAGCTTTTCTGCAGAAAAGAGCGTCTCTTTTGACAGGAACAGTTACCTCCCATTTTCACATGCCTTTCTTTAAAGCCTGATGGCGGAAGGGAAACTTGTAAGTTTACCAAGATTTGTAGCCCCTGGTGAACGATTATATCCCCTTTTTACACCATAAATTTTTCCCGCAGTTTATTGCAGACATGATCCGGCACCAATCCCTTTACATCGCCGCCATGACGGGCCGCATCCTTAATAATACTGGAACTGATGAATATCCAACGAAAGCCGGTCATCAGGAAAACCGTTTCCACCTCCCGTTCAATCCTGCGATTCATCAGGGCCAGCTGAAATTCATAATCAAAATCGGAAACAGCACGTAATCCCCTGACAATGGCTTTAGCCCCTTTCATGTAGGCATAATCAACGAGCAGGCCGTCAACCTCCGCCACTTCAACCCGCTTTTCGTCGGGAAAACAGTCACGAATCATCTGCAGCCGTTCTTCCATGGAAAAAAGAGTCTTTTTACCGGGATTTTTCGCGATGGCAACAATAACATGATCAAAAAGCACGAGACTTCGCTTGATGATATCAAGATGTCCGCTGGTAATCGGATCAAAACTTCCCGGGTACACGGCAATTGTTCCGAAAACATCGGCTTCTGGTCTAACGAGCTGATTATCAGACATTTTTTTCGATTCTTTTTAAATGGTACAGCCAAAAGCCGGTTTCACCATAACAGCGTTGATCATACAGGTTCAGACGGCCGACCTTTGCGGGTAGCTTACAGGCCGAATCTTCTTCGACAATAACCAAGCCGCTATCTGCAACAAAACTGTCCGTATCCAGGCAGAAAAGAGTGTTTAAGCCAAGACCTTTCTTGTAGGGCGGGTCCAGGAAAATAATCGAAAAACCTTGCTCTGGACAGTATTGCCGCAGAAAAGAAAGATTCCCGGCCAGATCACGCTTCAAAAGCGTGGAGACAGCCTGAAACGAACAAGCCGCAAGATTTTTCTTTATAAGACTAATGGCCTCATGATGTTGATCGACAAACAAGGCACTGGCAGCACCGCGGCTCAAGGCCTCAAGGCCAAGGGCACCGGTTCCGGCAAAAAGATCAAGGATCACCGCTCCATTGACTTTACTGGCGATGATATTAAAAAGCGCTTCCCTTGCCCGATCCGCGGTGGGTCTGATCAGATTTCGTTTCTGTTTTGACGGCGAAAAAAGACGACGGCCTTTTGCAGACCCGGCAATAATGCGCATTTAAACAAGCCAAATAAAGGAAACAATACAAACACACAGAATTTCCGGAGACAAAAAAACTCTGTGGTTCAACATTAAATATATTTGTCGATCAGGACTTCGGCAATCTGAACCGCATTCAGGGCAGCACCCTTTAAAATATTATCGGAGACAACCCAAAGGTTAATTCCATTGGCAATGGATTCATCCTCACGAATCCGGCCGACCATGGTCTCAAATTTCCCCGCACAATCAACGGCAAGGGGATATTGACACTCTTCCGGGTTATCCACTAGAAGAACACCGGGCGCATCCTTCATCAAATCTTTTACTTCAGCGGCTGTGATCTTTTCCCGGGTCTCAATGTTGACTGATTCGGAATGGCCATAGATGACAGGCACCCGCACCGTGGTGGCCGTAACGCCGATTGTCGTATCTTCAAAGATCTTTCTGGTCTCATTGACCATCTTCATCTCTTCCTTGGTATAACCGTTATCAAGAAAGCTGTCGATATGAGGCAGACAGTTAAAGGCGATCTGGTGAGGATAAACCTGATGAACAAGTTCATTTCCTCCGGCATAGGCCCTCACCTGATTTTTGAGTTCTTCAATAGCCGGGGTTCCGGATCCGGACACGGCCTGATAGGTGGAAACAACAATGCGTTTAATGCCCACCTTGTCATAAATCGGCTTCAAAGGCAGCAGCATCTGGATTGTTGAACAGTTGGGGTTGGCAATGATCCCCCTTTTTGTATATTGACCAATGGCATGGGGATTTATCTCGGGCACAACAAGAGGAATCTCAGGATCCATCCGATAGGCGCTGGAGTTATCAACCACAACCGCACCAGCCTTTGCAGCTGCCGGAGCAAAATCTAGAGATCGGGAAGCGCCGGCGGAAAACAGGGCAACATCAATATCCTTGAATGAATCCCTGTCGAGCAGTTGTACCCCAATCTCCCGGCCTCTGAATTTTAATTTTTTTCCGATGGATCTTTCCGAAGCCAGCAAGCGCAGTTCAGCAATGGGAAAATTCTTTCTTTCCAGCACATCAAGCATGGCGGCGCCCACAGCACCAGTGGCACCGGCCACAGCTACATTATATTTTGTCTTACTCATTTGTTTCCTCAATAAAAAAGGGCCTATCCGCCCTACTTTTCCTTTTCCGCCTGGAGATAAGCCACACGATTCAAGCCATTCAAGTAGGCCTTTGCCGCAGCCGTGACAATATCCGGATCAGCGCCCTGGCCGATAACAATCTTGCCGTCACACTCCAGCCTCACCATGACCTCGCCTTGGGCATCAGTACCACCGGTAATGGAACTGACAGCAAAATAAAGCAGTCTGCTTTTTGTTCCGGTCAGCTGGGCAATCGTCTTGAATGTCCCGTCAATGGCGCCCACGCCAATGGAGGCATCTTTAACTTCCTTACCGTGCACCAGCAGTCTAACCGCTGCGGTGGGCATAGTTTTATTGCCGCTCATGGCCCCCAGGGAAAGAAGCTGATAAACTTCCGGGACACGGAGAACCTCATCCATGATGATTGCCTCCAGATCCTCATCAACCATATCTTTCTTTACGTCGGCCAGCTCCTTGAAGCGGACAAAGACACTGTTTAGTTCTTCATCGCTTAATCCGTCATAACCCATGGCCTGAATCCGGTCCTTGATTGCGTGCCGACCGGAATGTTTTCCCAGAATCAGACTGCCGCTGCTCAGGCCGATATCGCAGGGATTCATAATTTCGTAGGTGGTTCGTTCCTTCAAAATTCCATCCTGATGAATTCCGGATTCATGGGCAAAGGCATTGGCTCCGACAATGGCCTTATTGGGCTGAACCGTCATGCCGGTAATAGTGCTCACCATCTTGCTTGAAGGATAAATATGTTCAGTGACAACATCCGTATAAAAAGGCAATTGATCGGATCTGGTGCGGAGCACCATGACCAGTTCTTCCATGGCGGTATTTCCTGCCCGTTCACCAATGCCGTTCACGGTTGACTCAACCTGGCGGGCTCCGGCCTGAAGAGCGGCAAGGGAATTGGCCACTGCCAGTCCCAGATCATTATGACAGTGGACGCTTAAAACCGCCTTGTCAATGTTCGGGATATGTTCCATCAGATAACGAATCTGTCTACCGAACTCATCCGGGACGGCATAACCGGTTGTATCGGGAAAATTCACGGTAGTGGCGCCGGCCTTGATCACCGCCTCAAAAACCCGGCAGACAAAATCAAGATCACTTCGGCTTGCATCTTCGGCGGAAAATTCAACGTTGGAGGTGTACTTTGCCGCCTGCTTCACAGATGCCACGGCAAGCTCCAGCACCTGATCCCGATCCATTTTTAATTTATATTCCAAATGGATATCAGAGGTGGCCAGAAAGGTATGAATACGGGGATTATCACCATTTTTCAAGGCAGCCCAGGCCGTATCGATATCTTTCCGGTTTGCCCGGGCCAGAGCGGTAATCTGCACGTCTCTGATATTATCAGCAATATTTTTTACGCAGTCGAAATCTCCGACAGAAGCAATAGGAAAACCGGCCTCAATCACATCCACCCGCAACCGGACGAGCTGCTGGGCCAGACGGAATTTCTCCTGCATGTTCATAGTCGCGCCCGGGGACTGTTCGCCGTCACGTAGAGTTGTATCAAAGATATATATTTTTTCCCCGTGGGAATTCTCTTCGTCCATCATTTTTCTTCCTCAAGCAACATAAAGAGATAAACTGCATCCATTACGTATTTCTAAAATTAAACCTTTTTCACCATCTTCCTGTCTTTTTCCACATGATCACGCTTAAAAAGTAATTTATAAAAACCTAAAAGAGGACCGGACAGAACGTATGTGCCTGCCAAAACAAAAAGAGTAATTTGCGGTTCCGTGGCCACCACCATGAGTAGAAGAACCATGCCGACAAGAACTTGAAATGTTTTGGCCTTGGAAATATGTTTAAAACTATTGTACGGATGAGAGCTGACCATGAGATATGAGAGAAAATAGACGATCAGCAACATGGTTATATCCATAAAAGTCCTGTCCAGATCAAGAAACTGAACAAAAAGCAGAGAAGTGGCAATCATCATGGCGGCAGCCGGACAAGGCAGTCCCTGAAAAGCTTTCTGCGGTCCCTCACCCTCAGAGCTTTGCGCGGCATAAGTGTTAAATCTGGCCAATCGCAGAGCCGTGGTCGCTACATACAAAAAAGCGGCAAGCCAACCATAGCGCCCATAGGGCTGCAAAATCCAGAGATAAGCGAGCAGGCCCGGAGCCACACCAAAGGCAACCAGGTCGCTCAAGGAGTCATACTCCATACCGAACTTACTTGTCGTCCCTGTCAACCGGGCCACCCTTCCGTCAAGCCCGTCAAAAACAGCGGCAATAAGAATAGCCACTGCAGCATTAAAAAAATTACCGTTAATTGAGTGAACAATGGAATAAAATCCGCTGAACAAACAGCAAGTCGTCAATAAATTGGGAAGAATATAGATCGCATTACCTTTTGCGCTTCTATGTGGCATGGAATTTCCCTCCTGTAGGTCTCGTGCATTCATTTCTAAAAAGATCTGTTGACGGAGTCTCGTTTCACTCGCTTACCAGGAGCACTCCTGAACAATTCTCTATTTTGTAAACTGCCGGCATCAGTCATTCATTACGAGTAAACGTTCACCAGCACCTCACGGAGTCGGAGTTTATACCCTGGTTTCAAGGGTGCTTACCTCTTTGCCCGTTTAAGCATTGTCTCATAAAGGGGCTATGGCGCCAAGACTCAAACGAACAGGTAAGCGAGGAACGAGACTCCGAATCTGAGGCA
>JAOZOY010000009.1 GCA_029933005.1 Deltaproteobacteria bacterium | reverse complement strand
GCAAACCATACCATTATTAGATACATCAGCAGGAACAAATTTCTCCAGTATGTTCCGTTATTGTTCTTCTTTGCAAACCATACCATTATTAGATACATCAGCAGGAACAAATTTCTCCAGTATGTTCTATTTTTGTTCTTCTTTGCAAACCATACCATTATTAGATACATCAGCAGGAACAAATTTCTCCAGTATGTTCCGTTATTGTTCTTCTTTGCAAACCATACCATTATTAGATACATCAGCAGGAACAAATTTCTCCAATATGTTCTATTCTTGTTCTTCTTTACAATCTATACCATTATTAGATACATCAGCAGGAACAAATTTCTCCAGTATGTTCAGTTATTGTTCTTCTTTGCAAATTGCTGCGCTTAGTGGTACGTCTTTAGATTTTGTTTACCCAGGTAGCTATATCACTACACTAGCGATAGTGGATATTTTTAACGGCTTAGCTACAGTAACAGCGCAAACAATAACAATTACAGGCAATATCGGGGTTGCGGGGTTAAGTGCTGCTAATAGACTAATAGCAACCGACAAAGGCTGGACGATTGTAGAATAATCATGGACTGGCAAACTTTTTTCTACTTCGTAACAGGCATTGGGTTATCCTCTATGGGTGCGCTTCTCGGCATTTTGTGGACACTCATAAATAAACGACTCGATAGATTTGAAAAAGGGTTAAATGCAAAAATGTCAACTACGACTTGGGAGCTAGAAAAAAAACTAATTACAAATAATTTCCATAATCTCCAAACATTAGTTAAAGACTCACATTCTGAAAATGTGGACGGGCACAGTAAAATTGAGGCTACACTTAATACGATGAGTAAAAATCAAAACGAGACGAATGGTGAAGTTAAGGACAGTTTACATAATATAAATACATGTTTAGCTTTATTGTCAGAAAAGATTTCTTGTGAAAAATTAAATGAGGTGAACAAATGAAAATTAAATTGATGATGTTGGCTGTTGTTGCTTTGATGCTTGGTGGGTGTGCAGACGGGATTAACGGGATAAAACTTGATGCCCTTTCGTCTTGCGGGGAATGTGTGTCAGATTTGAACGCTGCCCTTTCTGCTACAAGCGAACAAAAACAGGTTGAAGATATGTTCAAGAATATGGGTGTTAATATGCCAGTGGAGGATTGATTATGGATTATGTTATTAAAAGATTGCAGGAACCAAGTACATGGCGCGGGATTGTTGCTTTTATTTCTGGCCTTGGTGTTACGCTCACTCCTGAATATAAAGAGGCTATTATCGGTGCAGGGCTTGGCGTTATGGGGCTTATTGGCATGCTGTCCAGGGATAAGAAGTGAGGTGTCCCGACTGCGGAGCGCAAGTGTCACACGACTCTGAATGTTGCCCGTGTTGCGGCCACGAATTCGAGTCGTGTGAATATTGATAATTTTATTGCGGTAGCCGGGTGCTACTCAAATCATGTATAAACTCCATATCTTATATTATATTTGCTCAGGGCTAAAATCGTGTGGAGAGTGTGAAAACATTCTCCCTGGATTCCAATCCGAGCACCACGGCGAACTATTAATCAGTGAACGAGCATATAATGAAAATCAGGAAATGATTGATTACGCTGTTGAAGCATGCCCACGGGCTGCTCTTTGTTTTGATATTTTACCGCACAACAATAAACACAATTAAGATCGCCGCACAGTAGCAAGCCAATGATACCCATAGAAGATGTTTATTGTTCATCTGGCCTCCAAGTTTTTAAAGCAATACGATAGCCGATATGGCAGAAACAAAGAACGATAATATGCCACCAAAAAAACCAAAAAGTAGGAGAACGATAATAAACTTATTTGGTGGCCTTTCAGGACTAAATTTTATAATAAAATAAGAACCAATAAACACCATTATTGATACCACCATTATTTTTAAAGATAATTCCATCATACCCTCCAATTAGTGCCGATAGTTTTAGTGCTGCGATATAATGTTTGCCCGTCATGCACACGGTGTCCGGCGATATCATCTTTGGTAGCTGCACGATTCTTTGACTTCTTACGACCAGTAATAATAATTTGACTCACTTTGTAGGTTTTATCATTATGTAAAACAATATCCCCGACTCTCGTGTGCAGGACTTCTTTTTTACGGGGTTTAGGTTTGGGCTTTTTTGCTGTGAACCCTGGCGGGTGTCCGCCTTTTTTGGATGTTTCAGTATTGGCTTTCAACAATTCTTCACTTGTAATAAACAAAGCTTTATCGTCACCGTCTTGCTCCCATTTCAGCATACGTTTATTCACAACACCTCGTGTCAGCCCTGTTGCTTCCATGACTTTCTGTGACCACATCGGTCTGTCGTCATACCAATATGTCTTGCTGCGATGTTTTACACCCGCGTCTGCTTTTAAGATTAGCTCCCTAATTTTCTGCTCACAATTAGGGCCGTTTACCACATATAGTACAGATTTTGGAGCAATGCCGGACATCTCAGCTAAGCGTTTTATAGATACAGATTGACCATCTACCAACACTTTTTGATTGCTTATTTTTACTTTCATTTATTGGCCTCCCGCAGCACAAGACAATCCAGCATGCCAGCACAGCACTAACATGACAAAAATTATGGCGCAGGGTAGCAGAAAATCCAGGAACAGCTTGTCGAGTTTTTGTTTTAATTTGTAGCTCATTTTGATTTTCTCCGGTTTCGGGCTTTTTTTGACAAGTAGCCACTTTTTGAAAATAAGATTCTGCGTGTGAAAAAGCGTATGATGATAGCAGGTTGAATAAATATTTGCCTTGTAGTAAAAACCCTGGCAATCGTGATCATTGTTTTTGTAGCTTTTTCAGCGTTTTGTATTTTTTCCAATTGTTTTAGGGAAATATGCACACCAATACGGACGTTGTCGCTATAATAATAAAACTCATGTATCCAATAGTATACATTGAGAGATGCTGTAACATTTGACCAGCCTGTGGCGGTGTAACCACTCATTGCACTCATTTACGGCCTCTCATCTTCATGGTTATCAACGGTTATCCGTTTAGTCCACCCTGTGCGTAGTATTTCACGCTCAATAAGGTTTTTTAATACTGAATTAATACTTGTCCCTAATTTTTTTGACTCCATCACTAACCAACAATGATGGCGTTCTGTTATGTTGTGGAAACTAAATGCTTTTTTCATATTGTCACCTCTTATTTATTGTTTAATCACAAACCAAACCTAAACTATAAGCAAGTCAGTTGTCAACCTTTTTTCTTGACACACTGCTAATCTGTTTGTATTGTTTGAGTGTAGTTTTAATAGATAAGATTGACAAATAACCACAACGTAGGAGAACAAAAAATGGATTTGAACCTTGAAAACGTAGGGCTTGGCGCAATATCAGAAAAGTTTGACGATGAACTGATTAAAATCATTGAAAACGTACTCGACCCTAATACGGAAGCAAAAACGCTCCGTGAAATCAACATCAAACTGCAAATCAAACCCAACCCTGAGAATCGGGAAATGTGCGAAATGAAAGCAATCGTTTCTTCAAAGCTTGCCCCCACCAAAACACTGGTATCTATTCTGCAAGTTGGTATCGACGAGGTAACAGGAGAAACAAACGCAGTTGAAACAGTACAGCAACAGGGCGTTTTGTTTGATCCCCCAAGCAAAAGTACTGGCAAAATCGCACAAATTAACGGCTAATACATAGCCACAACTACAAGAGAGAAAAAATGATTGATAAAAGTTTTTTACAAAAAATAAGTGATATGTCTGCTGAGGTATCAGAACTGAAGTTCCATGATATTCCATATACAACCAAGGAAATTTTTAAGGTTGCAAAGCCTACAGCTAAAGGGCTTATGGTTCATTCATTATCTGCCCTTGGCTCATACTTAACAGATAATGTGGCTGCCGAAACAAAAGCACCCATTGTACATATTATTGACCAGGAAACGGTAAATGTTATTTCCATGCTAGAAGATAACTATCGTATTCGTGAAACATATCTGCAATCAACACTGATAAACACTCCATTTTGTTTCGGTGCCTTCCATCCAGCAGAAAACTTTATCATTTCCTTGCAAGCCCAGTTCGTTCAAGATGAAACCACGGCACAGATCATGAAAGTTGTCGGCAACATCACCGAAGAGGCTGAGCACAAGATCATGGATGACGGTGTAACTCAAACAGTGACAGCCAAGGCTGGTATCGCAAAAATTGAAAATGTGTCTGTACCAAATCCCGTGGAGCTTCGACCATATCGAACATTTCAGGAAATCGAGCAACCTGCCAGCAAATTTGTGTTCCGTATGAAGAAAAGCCGTGATGGTGACGGGCCGACTTGTGCTCTGTTTGAAGCTGATGGCGGTGCCTGGAAGAATGAGGCGATTAGCAATATTAAAGATTATCTTGTTGCTAATCTGCCTGTTGGCACTGTTGTTATTGCGTAAAATCAAATCCCAAGTCAAATTCAAGTCGCCAAAAAGGAGGTGATACCATGCGAGACCCCACTAAGACAAAAAAGAAAATATTATAATTTGAGTACTATGTAATCCAGCCTGGTGCTGTGTTAAGGTAGTAAGCCCACCGCAGATTTTTATCTGTGAGTGGGCTTTTCGGGTAGAAGTCGGAGAAACTAAACTACAGGAGAACAACAATGAGTGAAGATATTAAATCGGCTTTTATTGATGTCTTAGCCGGTAATCAAAAATGGTACAATCTACAGGCGCAAACAGGATTGAGTGAAAAAAGATGTAAGGAAATTGAAAGTCTTTTTTACAAAGTATTAGATGAACACAAGCACAAGCGTGGACTTTCCAGTTAACATTTTGTAGGAGATTTTAATATGCAACACGATTTAAAAATAAAGCAATGCTATTTGTTCCATATTCTCCAAGGGAGAAAGACTTTTGACGTCCGTAAAAATGACAGGGATTTCCAAGTCGGTGACCGGATAAACTTTTTACCTATTGATGATAACCTGGGGTATGATGTTTACGGGCTGTCTTCTCCTTTGCCAAAGTTTGTCATCAAATATATCCATTATGGACTGGGAATGAAAGATGGATATATTGCATTGGCCATACAAGAACTAAAGGACGATACTATTTCTAGATAACGTTTTAAATAACCTGCACCAAGCAAAATCACCACGGAGCTTGAACCAATGATGAACTTTAAAGACAGCAACCAACACGGCCAAAGCAAGGCGTGTTGGTTGCAGAGTTAATTTGCTTGTTCTGTTACTGGGCTTAATTTTAAGGAGAAAAATATGAATACATACCACAAAATACAGACAGTTTTTAAACGTGACCCTGAAACTAAATTTAAGACGTTGTTAGAAGGAGATTTTTCTCTTGCTGAGTTTGAATACTTGCAAAAAAACGTATGGATTTTTACTGAGAAGGTTGATGGAACAAATATCAGGGTTATGCAAAATGAGGGAAAAATAACTTTTGGTGGTAAGACTGACAGAGCGCAGATACCAGCAAAGCTTGTTGAAAGATTAAACGACACTTTCTTGCCTCTAACAAAAAAGTTTGCAGAAGTTTTTAATTGTGCTGATGTTTGTCTTTACGGAGAAGGATATGGCGCAAAAATACAGAAAGGTGGCGGGAATTACCGCAAAGACCAAGACTTTGTATTATTTGACGTGAAGATTGGCGAATGGTGGCTGCAACGAAAAGATATTGAAGATATTGGCCAGAAGTTAGGGCTTGATATTGTTCCTATTATTGGAGAGGGAACACTTGCTGATATGGTGAACATGGCCAGAGATGGAATAACCTCAATGTGGGGCGATTTTAAGGCCGAGGGGATTGTGGCCAGACCAGCAACAGAACTTGTAACAAGGAATGGATCTCGATTGATTACAAAGATAAAAACCAGGGATTTTCGATAGGCAACAGAACAGCATAGCTCAGTTGATTTTGCCACTTGAACCACAGAATGAGGAATGAAAAATGAACACCGACAAACCTAAAAGTACCCCTGAAAACCGCGCTGGCAAAATTCCACTGAAGCGTCTTGTTCTCTGGTTTTTAAAGTTCTGCTTATTTATAGTAATATGGTGTGGTGGCTGTGCGCTTGCTGATTATAAACTCAATCTGGAGAGCAATGCTTATATAATGTTGTGGGGATACATGGTTGGTTCCGTAGCGTTGTTCGTTAGTGGTATATGGGGGCGACCGCAATGAAGTTGTAAGGATTGCTGATGAGTTCGGCCAGAAAACCGCTGCGCTTGGGGTCTGCTTAATAAAATCGGGCCCAGCAGAGGCAAGGCTGTTTCCGTTCCGCTGTAATGTTTTGTTATCTTTTTATTTTTAATTTTAGGAGAAAATATATGTGTAAGTTTTGTGGGTACCAAGCAGACGAAGACGTTTTTAGATCCGATATCAGCAAGAGTGTAAAAGAAAAGAAACTTGAAGACGATATTGCTTTTTTAGGTAAAAGGTTAGCAGATTACCGGAGTGCTTTTATAGCAATTTGGGATTCCGCAACAGACGTTTTGAGCCAAGAGGATATTGACAGGATACATACTGTAAATAGCTCGGATTTTAGGACGCTGGGAAGATAACGTCCCGTATCAGCCCGCCCCAAGCAATATTACCGGTGAAGGTAATTCGTAGCTGTGAACCTTAGATAACCAACAATGGTCATCTGGAAAACCGCGCTGCTTGGGGTCGGCTGGATACATTTGTTCTCTTTTTATTTTCTTTTTTTATGGTGTCACAATGATAACTGAGTCGATAAAGAATAGTAAGATTTACATGATAGCTGATTTGATTTTTTGTTGTTGGAAAGTTGTCACGTTGATTGTTTCCGGGGTAACTATTTTGCTATTGCCATTATGGTGTTTCATTTGGTTTGTGTGTCTTTTTGTGGATGTTTAAATTTTTAACATCTTTTCTATCCTTGCCACTTTTTTATAATTATCGCTCCTGTCTTTCGTGTGGACGGAGTTTGAAAGACCTATGAGCCATTTTGAAGCATCGTTGATATTTTCTTTTGGTGGTAAGAATTTTGGTACAACCGACGATAACTGGCGGTAAAACGGTATGGAAAAAGTTTTTGAAAGCAAATGGCATGATAATTTACGGAGAACGAGTGAGGCCTCATCCTCCTTTTCTCTTGTACCTACTGGGGTTTGAATTGCTTGGGCATGGAATATTAATTCATGTTTTATTTCTCCCAGTAGTTTTCTGAAATCATGGATAGGGTCAATTATGAATTTTATGATTACTTGCCCCGAGACAAAAATGGAAACAGCGACAATGATTGTTATAAATAGATTAGTATCCATTTTTTTAGATGTGATTTTTTTTACCATGAGTGGGGCGAAGCTGATTACTACCCCCATCATGGATTTAGGTTATGAGCACCTAAAGATCGGTTGCAAATTGAACGGTTAATTATTCTTGTTTCTTTTTGCTTATTATGATGCCGCCGCCTGTCGCAACTGAAACTATGAATAATTGTAGTAACAATCTTGACACGTCGAGCTTTACATTATGCCTGTATGATTGGCCTTTTGGAGGTGATGCAATAAAAGAGTAACCTTCTGACCTCACCTTATGTAGTGTTTTTGACTTATATGTGCTTGTCCATGGTGGAAACAAACAACACAGTAAAATTGCTGCCATGCCAAATTTTAATATTTTATTTTGTTTTTTGTTTAGATCGGCCATTCTTCAGCTCCTTATTGTGTTTCGTGAAGAGAACTCCGTATTATCAACACTACGTATAATACGGATAGATAACAAAAAAAGCCCCCTGCCATATCAACGGCAGGGGGCTTTTCCGGGAGGAGAAAGAAAAATGAACTACGGGACTTTAACCCGCTGGAGTGATTACAGGCATAACACTATTTCTTGTGTTTTGCAATAGATTCCTTTCTATATCGTTTATTTAGTTTGTCCATGAGTAAAGTGGCTTTACGAGTTTGGGCCTCTGCTGCTTTTGTGTTTTGTTCTAGCTCTTCTTTAATTTTGAACATACATTCAAGCATTTCTTCTATTAATTCTTTCATATTGTGCTTTCCTTTTGGCATTATTGCCGTTTTGTTTTAAAAAACCACTAACATCTTACTAACACTATCCTGTTCTGCCACAACAACCTCAACACCACTCCCCACAGCACTTTTAATACTATGCTCTACCAGTCGTGATGAATTGTTCCTGGTGGACATGTGATGCCCGATAACAAACTGCAAACCTTCCCACTTAATGATCTGCAGGAGATCGTGGGCTTGGGTGTTCGATAGATGGGTTTCATTTATTCTTAGTTTAAGGCTGTCTGGATCCTTGCCGTTGATTAGTAGCTCTAATTCGTGGTTGCATTCCAGCACTAAACCGGACAAACCAGTTAAAAATGGCAAAGACTCGCAAGGGATTGTTCCGGTGTCCGTGATTAACGCTATTTTGTTGGTGCCGTCACTGATCAAAAGTGAAACACATTCAACATCATGATCGGCGGGAATGCTTTTCACCCATCCACCCTCTGGAAGTGGGAAGAAATTTTGATCTGAAAATTCACAATGGTACCATTCACATCTGTGATTTGTAGTCAACAATGACACACACCTATCGTTTAAATGGTCTGAATGCCGATGCGTGGTGAATAAAGTGTGTATCTGCCCCGGAATAGTGTTACACATTGCGAGGCGCTTGGTTAGTTCTTTGTAATTTAATCCGGCGTCGAGAAGAATCTTGGTGCCGTTGACTTCTATCAAGATTGAGTTGCCAGATGATCCTGATGCGAGGGTTTGAAGTTTAATAGTCACTTACCATCCCTCAATAGCATATATTCAAGTAGAATAGCATAATTAATCAAATCACCTATTTTTTCATCAATGGTATGTTTTGCAACATCTTCCGGTGAATCAATGATATCAAATACAGACACAATATGTTTCATCCACATACCCTTCAGTGCTAGTTCAGGTGTCGTGTTTCCCACTCTCGCGGCAACATCAAAATTGTGAAGTCGATTATTATTTCTTGAATACTCTTTTTGCTTTGAACCAAGAACAGATTTTATTTCCTGCAACCTTAGATTTAAAACTTCATCAAAAGTTAGTTCCTTTTTTGTTGCTATTACCATTGCCCTTTTCTCCTATATAGTTTTCTTAAAACTCCGACCGATGTTTATCTAACCACGAATGCTTCCGGCTAGTTTGCGCTTCGAATTTGTCAGTAACGCTCACAGGATTTCTCCGCCGCGCTCGGATAGCAATAATTTCTTCCTGGCGTTCCTTGGTTGCCGTGGTCGGTATAATTTCCATGGTGGAGTTTTGTGGTATGCCGTTTTGTGTTGTGTCCCATGTCCACATTGTAGTAGTTCCGTCGTCGTTGATTTGTGACCGGATAAATTTAGTATGATGTTTCATAGTTTACTCTCCCACGGCAACAGAACAAAACACAGGCTCAAAAGAAACTTCAAATGTACCTATGTTTTTTCCATTCCCGTATATTGTTAATTTAATGGGGAAGTCGTCAGAGTTGGAACCGCCGTTGTAAAAGTCTTTCCCTGCATCTTCTGCTATAAATTGCTTGAATTCTAGCGACCATGTTGAATTAAACGCCACCGCTTCTTCCGGGTAGTCTGCGCCTTCTGTTGTGTATTCATATTTATTCATGGCTTAATCCATTTTTACATATTCAATATCAAGCAGATGTGTTGCCAATTCTTCCCACTTCGCTTTCTCCACGGCTTGGGCTGCGACTTGTAAGCATTTCGACAACCCTTCTGTGCGATTATGCTCGAAAAAGGCTATGTGGTGTTTATTCATGGTCACCTCGTAGCGGCTTGTCCCTAGTGGGTTGCCGCCTATGTTTGTTATTGCTATCATTGTTTAATCCTTCCAAACAAAGTGAGCAACTTTTCCAGCAATAACATCGTTAACAAAGGATTTTGCTATGGTGCCATCTATTGTCACGCCAGTACCCATAATATCAAGCGTAGCAGCAGCAATGTTTTTCTCTCTGTTCTTTCGAGCTTCTTCTGATTTCCTTGCGGCCTCTTTTTCGTCTGCAATGCGCTTCGCTTCGGCCTTCTTGTCAGATTCTACTTTCTCCGCCGCAACACGTTTCGCTGTCTCCGCATCGTCAAGAACCTTCTGTGCAGCCTCTTTTGCCTCAATCTTATCCTGTTCAATTTTGGCCTGATCCGCTTTGATCTTGGCTGCTGCATCTTCAATAACTTTCTGCTGCGCGTCAAGACCAGCCTGGACTTTCTCCTGATCCGCTTTTTGTTTAGCAAGACGGTCGGTCTCTTCTTTCCTGGCTTTCTCTTCGGCTGCAAGTTTGTCAGCTTTCTCCTGCTCAACTTTACGTTCTGCAATTTCCAGAGCTTCGTTTTTTGCGTAGAGATCATTCAACAATCCGATTGTTTTTTCTACAACAGTTCGGGCTTTCGGAGCAAACTCTCCAGCCCATGCTTGAGCTTTACCACTATTTTCGAGTTTGGTTATTTCAATAGCAATCTCTTGGCTGGTGGCGTTCATGAGCATGGAAGGGGATGAAGAAATCTCCGCAATCCGGGTTACTATTTCATCATCTTTTGCGGCCTTTTCCTTCTTTCGGATAATCTCATCATCGTCTGCTTTCTTTTTCACGGCTTTGAATGGTGCTTCCAGGACTGCGAATGCTGCTGCAAATGGTTTGCAGGATTCATTGATTTTTTTTGTCAGGGTGTTGGGAACCTTGACAACTTCTTTCCTGTTTGTTTCTAGGTCGATACGGGGGCGTTTTAACTCTCTGAGGGCTTCGACGACAAATGTGTAATTTTCTTTTATTGTCAAATCGGTAGGCACTGAGGATGCAGGATATTTTTCTGTAAGTATAGCGAGTTTATCTTCCATGTCCTCTGTGACCGATACTGTCAGGTCGTCTGCGATTTCTTTAAACCTGATAAGCTGCTGGTCGCGGCTCTCTGGTACGAGTTCGGCTGGCATTGTTGTTGTTTGACTGTGATTGCTGTAGTCTGATTGGTTCATTTTTTTTCTCCGGGTTTATATGGTTATCCTTGCAAGTTGTTCAGTAACATGTTTTGTTATTTTTTCTTTGATTGCAAGCTTTTCAGCATCAGTAATGGCACGTTTTATCTCTCTGTCCATGTTATCTGTAACTTTTTTCAGGTATTCCTCTGCCTTTTGGTTTAACATCAAATCAATCCGTGTAAGTCTTTTACTCCCGTAGCCACAACTTGTTTGTGTCTCCCCTTTTTCATTCACAGTCGCGTTAAAAAAGTCATCAAATTTTGATTTAAACATTTCTGTTACAGACTCATGATATTCTTGAGTGTCGCCCCATTTGTCGGTGATTTCAATTTTTCTATCGCAAAAATTGTGTAATTGATCCATGATCCATTTATCAACTTTTACAGAAACTTTTTTATTGATTTTCCTATTAATACTTTCATTAACTGCTATTTTAAAGGTGTCTGTTATTGATAAAATAACTCGTTCTTTCATTTGTTCATCAATATTGTAATTTTCGTCTAACCAATCTAGGTTAATCTCTACTTTCACTTTCACTTTTTCTCTCCGGTTGGTTTGATATTTAAAATGTAACAGAGTGTTCACCACACTTAGGGCAGACCAAAACTTCATACTCTGGATACTCCCACCCTTCGCTGTCCATTTCAGTTTTACAATCTGATAAAACGCCTTTCCAGTTGCAGTCTGTATTTTCGCAGGAAACAGGTTCGTTGTCTGGTACTTTCAGAGTTTCGTCTAGTTCTTTTTCAACAAAATCGTCCATCTCACATATTCTCCTCGATAAAGTTTATTGCTGCGTCTGCGCCTCGGCATACTGTGTTTGATGCTTTCGAAACTCAGGATTATCTTTTATAAAATCATCATATTCAGATACGGCTATTTTGTGCATATGATGATGGTAAGAAGCATCGTCATTATTCTTACTTATTTGTGCTTCAAAACCGTGGTATGAAACTTCATTTATTAAATTGACGTGACGTTCATCAAGTGTCTCTTTGTCACCAATTTGAGTTCTTTTTTCGCCAATTTGATACTCGTATTTACATTTTTTCATTTAACATAGCCTCGCTGAGTATTGATTTTATAACTGCAGACATAGAAATACCCCGCTGTTTTGCTATAGCAAAAATCCATAAAAAAATACTATCAGGCATCCCCGTTATGGTGACACGATGTTTTTTTTCTTTCAACTTAATACCATTTGTGTTTCCCATTTGTTCCTCCTTTTTAAAAGTGTCACTACTTATACAATAGTTATTACAGTCTTGTCAACCTTTTTTCTTGACACACTGCCAATCTGTTTGTATTGTCACACCATGAAAGCAACATTCACAAAAACACAATCCGGCCTCGTTCCTGCGGATACAGAAAGCGAAGAATGGTACGGTAAACTAAAGTCAGGTAGAATTGTAACCGGAACATTCACGATGAAGCAAAATTCAGCATTCCATCGGAAAATGTTCGCATTGTTACACCTTGGCTTTGAAAATTGGAAGCAGCCTGAAATATTAATTACTGTTGCTGGAAAACATGTATTGCCAGAGAAAAACTTTGTACGTTTTCGCAAAGATATTACGATCCTCGCAGGGTTTTATCACACTGTATTTAGGCTGGATGGGTCATTCAGGATAGAAGCAGACTCGCTATCTTTCGATAAGATGTCACCGGAAAAACGAGAAGAGATTTACAGTAAATTTATTGATGTTTTGCTGGCCAATGTTTACGAAAATCTTACTGAATCAGATGTTAATAAATTGGTTGAGGCGTACCTGGCATTCACATGAAAAAACCAACAAAACGAAAATGCGCTGTCCGTGGATGTCAAAACAAATTCTATCCACGCAATTCTTTTCATGTTGCTTGTTCCGTTTCGTGTGCCATGGCCATTAGTGATCAAAAACGTGCCAAGAAAACCAAGGCCAATAAAATAAAAAGCAAATCTAAATTATCTCATTCAAGATCCTGGTATATTTCCAGATGTCAATCAGCAATAAACGCTTATGTGAGAGCCAGGGACTATGGATTGCCTTGCATTTGTTGTGGTAAAGATATGTCTGAAAATAAGTATGGTGGCACTATAGACGCGTCACACTATCGAAGCCGGGGTAGTTCTCCACACCTTAGATTCTGTCTGAATAATATATTTGCCGGTTGTGTGAGATGTAACAGGTGGCTATCAGGATCAATCACAGATATGCGACTTGGGATGATTACTAGGGTAGGGCTGGAAAAAGTCGAATTGATTGAATCCGATAATAAAGATAGAAAATACACAATTGAATATCTTGATCGTATGACAAAGATATTCAGGAAGAAAACGAGAATCTTAAACAAAAGGAGAGGGTAAAATAAAATGGAAAAAATGGAAATTTGGAACAATCTTTACAAACCACCAACCACGGCACTTAAAACTATCCGAGGGGGTAGACTGTCTGGAATGACAGACATTAAACCGATATGGAGATATGAAGCATTAACCAAACAATTCGGCCCATGTGGTATTGGCTGGAAATTCCATACTATCAAAACATGGACAGAGCAAGGCCCATTTGATACCGTTATGGTTTTTGTTACATTGGAGTTTTTCTTTAAATTTGAAGAAAAATGGTCTGATGCCATTGAAGGTACGGGCGGATCGACTCTCATTGCTAAAGAAAAATCAGGTTTACGGGGGAGTGACGAAGCATACAAAATGGCTATGACTGATGCCTTGGGTACTGCTGTAAAAATGATTGGAGTAGGTGGCGCAATTTATGCTGGTAAATTTGATGGTTCAAAATACATAGACGA
The DNA here is from genome assembly GCA_029933005.1 of Deltaproteobacteria bacterium. Classification (GTDB taxonomy): domain Bacteria; phylum Desulfobacterota; class Desulfobulbia; order Desulfobulbales; family SURF-16; genus JAGHCC01. The sequence continues at coordinate 43,502 of JAOZOY010000009.1, read as the reverse complement.
ACCTAAACAACAAACACCAGTGTTAGCAACAGAAGACCAACAAAACCAGATCCGGGTAGCCCTAGCTGAAACAACATTGCTCGTCGATGAATTTCTTGCTACTGCTAAACTCAAATCAATTGACGAATTCACTCAGGATCGGGTTAGTGCTACGTTGAAATATTTGGCTGGTCTTCCGAAACGAGAACAAGAGACCGTTGGACAGGGATAACGTTTAAATTCAGTTGCTTGCGGAATTTGCAACTGAATTTTGATAAACTAAAATGGTGGACAACACCTGGCACTTCGGAAAACCGCCGTGCCCGCAAGTCCACTGAAATGACTTGTTAACTGATTTATTAGAGGTTTTTATTATGGCAACACCTGAAATATTATTACCAGCATCACGGCAGTATTGCCACAACAACGGTCGAGGACTGATGGCAGGTTACGATAAAAAAGAGACTGACAAGATTGTTTCAAGTTTACTCCAAAAAATAAAAAAGAATAAAGAAGAGCTACGTCATGGTGAAAAGGTAAAACGGATGAACAAAGATATTAAGTTCCTGCTTTCTTTTGTGCCAAGGTGGGCTTTGGTCGTGCCGGAAGGATTAGACCCGACTTTCTACGGTACATTGACTTATGAGGGCGACCTTGAGGTACAGGGCAGGGTTTTGGATATAATAAACAAAGCAGGTTGCTCGTACAGTTAACGGCTGGTATCAGGGAATTTTGCCATTTAACCGAGAACCTGATACTAAAAACTGAAGTTCAAATAACCGACAGAGGAAATTTAAAGCCGGAACTGGCAAAATTCCCTTGAATACCTTTGTTATACATTTATTTTGAAGGAGTTTAAAATGGGCAAAAAACTTAAATTGACGAAGATCGAACTGGAAACCAAAGACGGGAAGAAGGTTTCTTTATCTCTTGATGAGGCAAAAGACCTACACGATCAATTGCATGATCTTTTCGGAAAAAAAGATACTGTTTACATTCCTTCGTCACCATTACCACCAATTATTATTGAACGTGATCGATATCCATGGCGCAACCCATGCGCACCGTATTGGAGAGGTGACTCTATTCCTTTGGTTGCAAAAACAGGCGATCCAGTTCCACAGGTGCAATATACAACGTGCGAGGTTAAATGTGGTTCCGGTCTTAAAATAGGGTATGCCGGTTCTACTGTATAACTTAGTGTTATACGTAATAACATAGCAATTTTATAAACGCTGCTTGTTAATATAGTAATGTTGTGGTAGTGTTTTTTGTATCAAGTGACTCGGGCCTGGTAATCCGATGATGATAAAAAAATATAATAGAGACAATGAAGGAAACGGCAATGTTTAAAAATAGAAAGCTCCCAAGTGATGAACCAGTAAAGGTAGGCAAGCCGTGCCACTCTAACCTTTACCATCACTTGGGAGCTTTTTGCGTTTAAAATGAGGTGGATATTTTGTACAACTTTGACACATTAACTATTCAAGAATTACACAATGTCCTAAAAAAATTGAAAATTGAAATGATTAATAGGCAAAAAACCATGCCAAAAACATGCTGTTCATGTAATTGTAGCAAGAGCGGTAGGCTATGAAATGGATTAAGCATCACACTGATGCAAATAGAGACGAAAAACTCTTGTCATTAAAGGATGAATTCGGACTTGAAGGGTATGCTGTTTATTGGCTAATTCTTGAATCAATTGCAGAACAAATGACAAAAAAAAGGCCTTCTCCAGAGCTTGAATTATCACACAAAAATTGGAGAAAAATAACAGAAATCTCCCCCAAAAAGCTCAAAAAATTCGCACTTTTCTGTCATATTTCTCAGCTTTTTATTGTAACTTTCTCCGAAAAATCAATTTCCATAAAATGCCCTAAGTTGCTGGAAATAAAAGACGAATGGCAATCGAGAATAAACAAAAACTCGGGAGTTACTCCCGATCAGGTACGCGCGTCTGCCTCTGTATCTGTATCTAGTTATAAAGATACATCAGTAAGTAATACTATATCTAATGCGTGTGCGCGAGAAGAACGGCAAGAATTTGTTCATCCAGACACGGGAAAAGTGTACTATGAAAATTAAATTAACAGACACACTTTTTCTAAGAAAAGGAAACTGGATACTCAGCCGTGGCCATCAGACAAAAGTTGTTGAAGAATGGAAAAATGAAAACCATGACAAGCGCACACATTATGAAAAATATATGTCTCACTTTCCTGGTGTAAAAACATTTCAATTATTTCATGACAAGAAAGACGGTTCCCCTGCCAAAATTTTACACGATCCGTCAAAAGATGAATTGATGAAATACAATCGCAAAGGGTATGGGGTGTATTTGACAGTAAATGAAACAGATGGCAAAGGTAGGAAAAAAGAAAATATTACAAGTATCCGTGCTGTCTTTGCTGATCTTGACGGTGCGCCAATATCAGCGGTGATGGAATACAATCCTCACTTAGTGGTGCAATCATCTGAGGGGAAATATCACGCATATTGGTTCTGTACTGATGTCCCATTGGAACAGTTCAAGGAACTTCAAAAAAGTATAATTGCCAGATTTGATGCAGATCCAGTTTGTAAAGATTTATCTAGGGTATTGCGTGTTCCAGGGTTTTACCATCACAAATACGATCCACAACCTGTTCTGGTTGTTCATGAACATAACTACCCATCAATTCAATTTAAAGATTTATTACAAGTATTCCCGCCGATTCAACGGAAAAAATATTCAGCGGAAAAGTTCATAAAATCCACAGGGGACTCTCAGCGCGATTTTAAAGGGGAAAGAGGGGTAGGACAAGGTGGAAGGAATAGTCACGTGATGAGGGCGGCAGGAGGGGCCATCAAGAGGGGCTTGGGGTGGGTAGATGTTGAACGGGAAGTTGTTTTGGAATGTCAAGCGTGTGATCCTCCACTATCTGAGTCGGAAACTAAATCATTAATTCGACAAGCACATAAGTATTTTGTATGATTTTTGTGTAAAAATATAGTAAGTTTTTATGTGTGGCAGGGGCTCATTACCCCGGCAAGGACACTCTGACCTTGCCTTGCCACACAATTCATCAGAGAGAATTTCTACAGAGAGAAATTGTCATATGCTTATTCAAAAAAAATTAAAAGAATTATTGCATTATAACAAAGAGACTGGTGTTTTTACTAGGCGAAAATGGGTGAATGGCACTGGTCAAAAAAAGGGCGATGTAGTCGGAAGTTATAAAAGCGGAGGATATTTGCAATGTAAAATAAGCGGCAAACTTTACATGATGCACAGGTTGGCTTTTTTGTATGTCGAAGGGTACTTCCCAGAACATTGCGTGGATCATTTGAATGGAGTATGTGACGACAACAGGTGGTGCAATCTTCGTCATGCTACAATATCGTGCAATATGCAAAACAAGGCAATAGGGAAGAACAATAAAACTGGTTTTGTGGGTGTATCTGTTAATTCTGCAAGTGGAAAGTTTTCGGCAGAGATAAAAGATATAAGAATAGGAGTTTTTGAAACACCAGAATCTGCGGCACTGGCAAGATGTGAATATGAGAAAAGTTTAGATGGGTGGAACTGTAATGATCGAGGGGTTAATTTTAAAAAATTAAGATCAATGGGGTATGACATATGATCCAACAAATGTTCCCTGTAGAAGAAGAAAAACTCATATTAAGGTCATATCAAGAGAAAACAGTGTTAGATGTTCGCACTGCATTCACCAGAACAAAGAAGGTTGTTTTATGTCTTCCGACCGGCGGGGGAAAGACGGCCTCGGCTGTTTACATGGTGCAACAGGCGATTAAGAAGGGTATTAGATGTGTATTTTTTGCAGACCAGATAAACCTGATAGATCAAGCTGTTAAGGAGTTTTCTCGGTTTGGGGTTAGGGTGGGAGTGCAGCAGGGGGTCCACCCGATAAACGACCCTGATGCAATGTGTCAGATATGCAGTCCACAGACAATAGCGAAGAGACAACTTCCTGACGCTGGCCTATACATCCTTGATGAAATTCATCATTATCATAAAATTTATGATCGCGTACTTGAAACAGACGCTTTCGTCCTTGGCATGAGTGCGAGCCCTTGGCGTAAAGGATTGGGAAGGAAATTTGATGAAGTTGTTACACCTGTTACAATGAGACATTTAATAGATACGGGGCATCTTGTTGATTATACCGTTTACTCTCCGCCAACTGTCGATATGTTAGGGGTGAAAACGGTTGCTGGAGACTTTGAGAAAAAAGGAACCATAGAGCGTACCGATAAGTCAAAAATAACAGGTGATATTGTATCACATTACAAAACACTTGGCGGAGATAGAAAGGCCATTTGTTTTGCGGTTAACATTGGTCACGCTAACCATTTGGCTAAAGAATTCAACAGGCAGGGGATAGATGCAGAGACGATAAACTGTCATATGCGGAATGCTGCTGGAGGCGATCAGGTTAAGGTAATTATGGATGGGTTTAGAAATAATTCATTCAAGGTGCTTGTTTCTGTGTCCATGTTGACGAAAGGGTTTGATGAACCAGACGTAGAATTGTTGGTTATAGCCAGGCCAACAAAAAGTTTAAGCCTTCACGTACAGATGATAGGGCGTGGGTTGAGGCAGTATGAGGGATCCAGGGCGTGTTTAATTCTTGACCATGTTGGAAATTTTGAGCGGTTGGGGTTCCCCGACGAGATAGTTATGGACAAACTTGATGATGGAGGTAATTCTTTTTCCGAAAAAAAGAAGAAAGATAAACCCGAGAAACTTCCGAAGCCTTGCCCGAGTTGCTCTTATCTTAAACCAGCTGGTGAGCATAAGTGTGCTGCTTGTGGGTTTGAGCCTGAGAACATCCGTGATATTGAAACCAAAGATGGCGAACTGGAAGAGTTGAAAAGGGCAAAATCTGACAGGAAAAATTATTCTGTTCAGGAAAAACAAGAATTTATGGGTGGTTTAAATGCGTATGCAAAAGATAAAAATTACAAACGTAGTCCGAAAGGAAACTATGGATGGGCAATAAATAAATATAAAGAAAAATTTAATTGTTTACCCAGTAGTAAAATTGACTGGGGCTATATGTGTACTGTAAATGATGAAGTTAAATCATTTATTCAGCATTGTAATATTAGGTTTGCAAAATCTAAAAAGGGGAAAGAATGGGCAGAGCAAAATAGAGTAAAAGAAATAAATCAGGGCTGTAAGAGTTGTGGTTGTGTTTTGATGAAAAAAGAGACTGGTATTTGGGGGCCACATACAGCAAAACAATCGTGTAATAATTGTGGTCAATTTTATAAATGGGGTTTAAGCTAAAAAGGTGAAATTATGAATGTATTTACAGTAACAGGTAATATTGGTAGAGACTGTGAAACAAGAACGGTGGGTCAAACTTCATTATGTACTTTTTCTTTAGCTGTAAAATCAGGTTATGGAGATAAGGAAAGTACTGTGTGGGTGAGATGTGCGGTGTGGGGGAAACGAGCAGAAGGGCAATTGCCGCAATATTTAGTTAAAGGATCTCAGGTTGCCGTATCTGGTGAGTTGTCGTTAAATGTGTATACAAATGCAGACGGTGTTGAAAAAACATCAGTTGAATTGCGTGTGAATGACCTAGATTTAATTGGTGGAAAATCCGGGCAGAATAGAGACAACAACGAAATTCCCCCACAGCAGAACGAATATTCAGGTGGTGCAGGCGTTGGCGATGATGATAGTATTCCCTTTTAGTAATAAGGAGTTGCGTAAAAAACTAGGAGAAAAAATGGAACAACACGAAAAGGATTTTTTATTAGACGAGCAGAACTGCGTAGCACATCAAATGCACCGGCTGTCACAAATCATGCGGAGACATGCTGATGCTGATTTTAATAAAGAGATGTTAAAACACGCCGGTGAAATGTACCGGGCGAGTAAATTGCTGCTGGCGTGGCGGGAAGAATTGAGATTGAAGGAGGTGGACGAATGAAAACATCATACAAAGATTGTGATCCTGAAATAGCAGAAATGCTGAAAAACGGGGAACATGTACGATGCGTTTCGACGTTTACAGAAAAAAAGCGCACGATTATTGCATATATTGCCGGGGATACTTGTCCGTATGTTGCTAAAGATGGCACTAAGTGTACTGCTGTTAGCAGAGTACCAACAATTACAAAAGTGATATCTCCCGTTGATGTGATGCGGGGTTTGGTTGATCGTGGGTTTGTTGTGTATAGTGATGGAACATGGATAGATAAGGCTGGTTTTTGTTTTGATGTGGAGATGTGGCAATATTGCGGAGAAAATATGCCTGGTAGGTTTTATTGGCTTCCGTGGATGTTGGAGGAGATGGAGGATGAGTAAAGGCAATGCAACAGTGCATACGACTAACAAAAAGTTCAGGGCCGGGTACGATCTAATTTATGGTAAAAAAATAGAGGGTCAATATTTTTGGTGTGAGTGCGGCGCGTGTTGGAGAGAGGATGAAACTCACATCCATGATGTGTCATGTCCGGATTGTGGGGAATTGTTTTTGGATGGCAATGTTGATCGGATTACAAAATCAGAATTTGAAGCTATTGAAAAAATGGAGGAATTGGTGATGAGAGTACCAAAACAAATGACAGATCAAAATTTCCAAAAAATGGTGTCCTGTGAGTTACACAGAACATCAGCAAAATACGGATATAATTTTAATTCAACGCTCGAAGCCCTGGGCAAACTCGGCTCACTGACACGGCGCTTGGAACATGCTGTGGAAATCGGCAACGGAAAAATAACGACTGCTGTGCTGCGAGAGATCCTGGGAGTAAGTGCATGGGCTGCTCGTGCGGCTCGTGGGTATCAGTTTGCGGGTGAAAAGGTATGCGAGTGTGAAAAAGATAAAAACGGGGCTTAGGGGCGCAAATATAAAGAAACAGAGAGTAAAAATAATGTGGTTTAACGAGCAGGACGAGTGGAAGTATTTCAAATTACTAAAAATCAAGCCTGGATTTGTGTTACTTTGTGGTGTTGATGATCCCGAAACGGGGATAAAACATACTGGTAATAGTTTTTGGTGCAATTCGTCGTTGATTGAAGTTATGGAGATTATTAAGTAAAACAAAATAAGTGATTTATTTACATCTATTATGTATATTATGCTTGCTATTAAGTCAGGATGTTGTATATTATTAGGTAAAGAGAGAGGGAAAAGCCCACTCTCGAAACTTCCTGGGAGGGAAAAAAATGAAAATTAATCAAATAAAAAAATCAGTAGTAGATTTTTTTGATGGAAGTGAAGTTGTTTATGCAAAGATTGATACAGACAACCACAGTGCTAATTTTTATGGAGATGAAACTATTTGTGAATTGACTGTTGATGAAGTCGTTTCTTGTGTTGAGATGGCCAACGATGGCTGGGATTTAGAAGAGGGGGAAACCGCATTGGAGATAGTTCTTGCTGATTTACAGCATGATAGGCCATAACGAATTGCATGAAAAATTAAACAATCTTGGGAGAGACACGAAAATGAAAATTATAATAGCATCAAACGGAATTAACCAGGGTACTATCGGCTGGTTGGCTAAAGAAATAAAAAAAGGGAGCCTCAGTTTCACTGAGGATAATCTTAATAGAAATGGCAATCATGGACTGTGGCTCAATGGGCCTGATGGCTTGAAACAGATCCTTGCTGCTTTTAATTTTTACGGTGATGATGAATATTATGGAAGGACTTCAACTGTCGAGTATGAGACAGTTGAAGTTTTTGAACCTGGATACAGATGTCAATTGTGGACAGATGCGGCATGGCGTAAACTGTTAGAAATAGCAGAGAAATGGTGTGATGAATGCAATACGGCAATTGAAAATGAAAAAGACATTAAAATAAATATTTTGCGGGTTAACTCATGATACAAAAAAAGAAACTAGGCCGGCCACCAATCGAACACCCACGTAAAAAAATGACCATCACCCTGCCGATGCCGATGGTGCTTCGGCTGCGGGAAATGCCGGGTAGCCAGTCTGTGATTGTTGAGCAGGCGTTACTTGCTTGGTTTAAGGATCTGGATGAGGAGGTGAAAAAATGAAAACAATACTTATATAATTATTAATTTTATCCATACTAACCGAGGATGTGTAGAATGTTGTCAAAGATTAAGCTTCCAGAAATAGTCTGGAAACGTGGTTCAGTCCCGCTTGATGGAGAAAATGGGCAGTATTTAGTGCTCAGCGATGATCGTGATTTTTCTGAGAACGATTATGTTGTCGCAGATTTCTGGGATGGTTTTCTTGATACCCATGGCTATATCCCAGAAGAAGAAATAATCGCCCATGCTTATTTGCCTGCCCAACGTCCTTAAATCAACGGCTCAATGATCTTACTGTTTATAACAGCGCACGGACTGTGAGAAGATAACGGCTGCAAACATTTGTTATGTGGGGATTTTATGAGTCATCCAGATGTTATTGAATTGGTAAAAACAGCTTTGAAAGAAAAAGGTTTTGATGGATTGCAATGTGATGGCGAATGTGGCTGTGATCTGGACGACCTTGCTCCATGTGGGGAAATAACAGCACATTGCGAAGCTGGTTATAAAGTTGAAGCTCCCATTGATAGTGATGCTTCTTTTGATTTTTATATTTGCCATAGCAGGAATGATAGGCCATGGGAGACGCAAGAATAATGAATTTTGAGACAAAAAAAGAGGCTGAGTCTTGGCGTAAACGACAGCCATTTTCTCACCGACATAAGGTCAAGAGATGCAAAGTCACCGATTTAGTAACTTTTATGGATAGATATCGTTGGTGTGTTGTGTACACATAACGTATAGCTCAGTGGATTTTGCCAAGATTAACCAATGGATGAGGATTGAAAGTATGAGTAACGATATACCCGAAACTAAGGCAGAAGCCGGAACTGGCAAAATTCCTTCTGAAGCAACTTGTTATCTTTTGCCTTGTCCTTTTTGTGGAGACAAAATACCTGATATTGTGCAAACTGACAGAGATATTTATGTGGGTTGCTCTAATTGTGACGCCCATGGAGAATGGTTTAATGATGTCGGCGAAGACTCAAAGGGATACGCTATTGGATCATGGAACAGGAGAGATCCAGTTAATAGCATAATTGCTAAGGCAAAATCAATGGTTGGAAGTCAAACAGACGACGACCTTCAAAAATTTGTAGATTGGATGACTGGTTTTGTTGGAAGATAACAGATATTAAGTGAGTTTTATTTTTAATTAATGTCGTTTTCTCCTTGACCGTTGTGCCCATATTGGGTACAACTATTACGTAAGCAAGAGGGAATAAACCCGAAGCGACACTGGAGAACAACGTGGCTGATAATAACATTTATGTATCTGTTGTAGAAAAAGATTCCCCAAATTTTTCTTGTAGATTTACCGACGCTGAAAAAGCAGATGCTTTTATGGCGAACAAACAAGCCATGGGGTATAGCGCTATTGTAACCACCAAAGAAGATGGTTTTTATCTGCGGAATAGCTACCTTAGTAATTGGTAAATATATGACTAAAATCAGGACAGCTAGAGTAAAACTTGGCCTTTCACAATCAAAAATGGCGAAGATGTTAAATACCCCATTAAAGACATATATTAAGTGGGATGTGGGCGAATCGAACCCACCGGGGGTTTTGAAAAGCACCATGTTTTTAGTGGAAAAGTACAAAGGGGCGAAGGCTGCTCTTTTGGCTGAGTACACTTAACTCAGTATTGTACGTATTACATATAACACCGGCGGATAAGTAGACACTAAGCGCCGCAAGTCAACTTTGATATCAAAAGTTACAACCTGTTAGGTTGTAACTTTTTTTTTACTTAACGGTTTGACAAAATTGTGATAAAATGTTATTGGGGATTGATAGAAGATTAAAATTTAACAAAAATGTAAGAAAATAATTAACACTAAAAAAAATGCCAGCAAGCCGACCTTTTAAATTCAAATCACCAGAGGAAGTAGAAGAGAAAGGAAAACTTTTCTTTGAATGGTGTAAAGAAACTGATCGCTTCCCTACAGTTGCGGGTTTTGCTGTTTTTTTGGAGTGTGATAGGGTGACTGTTTGGAATTACGAAAATCGTCCTGGATTTTCAACTGTGCTTAAAGCGATAAAAGATAAAATTTACGATGAAAAACTTCAGGCAGCACTTAAAGGTGAAGCTGTGGCCTCTCTTGTTATTTGGGATGCTGTGAATAACCACGGCATGGTTAATACTAAAACCGAAAATAAGAATGAAACAGATTTGAACGTTAAAGCGGAGATGAGCACTAAAGATCTTAAATTAAAACTCAAAGAACTTCGAGGCGAAGAATGATATCAGCCGGTCAAATGTCTCGACCTGACATATTAGCAGAGATTGCTATTCTTGAAGAGATAAATCGGCGCGACAAAGAAATAATATCAAATTTCGCACCTTATGAACGTCAAAAAGAATTTTATAAAGTTGGTAGAAAATACGCCGAAACGTGCCTTATGGCTGGAAATCAAGTGGGAAAAACACTCTCGGCAGCAGTTGAGGCGGCTTACCATTTAACTGGGAAATACCCTGAAGATTGGGAAGGTATTGTCTTTGACAAGGCTCCTGTCATTTGGATATGTGGCGAAACTGGTGAAGTTATTCGTGACACATCACAAAAATACCTCGTTGGTCGTCCTGGTGAGTTAGAGGACGAGTCGGAAGATTACACCGGGATTATCCCGAAACGAAAAATCATAGCAAGTAAAAAAGCACAAAATTCCAATGGTTTACTTGATTATCTTGTTGTTGATCACATATCAGAAAAAAAGTCATACGCCTATTTTAAAGCCTATGCTAAAGGCCGACAGAAATTTCAGGGTGAAACAATAGACTGGATATGGTTTGACGAAGAACCGCCACCTGATATTTATTCGGAAGGTTTGACCCGGACGAACAACGGACAACACGGGAGACATGGCGTGTTGACATTTACGCCACTCCTTGGCATGTCTGATATTGTTTTTAAATTTCTTCAAGACCCAACTGCAGCACAGAAAGTTGTTAATATGACAATTGAGGATGCTGATCATTACTCCCGTGAAGAAAAAGACGCAATTATAGCAGGATATCCTGATCACGAGCGTGAGGCCAGAGCAAAGGGTATCCCTATTATGGGTTCAGGTCGTGTGTTCCAAGTGCCTGAGTCGTCAATAGTTGAAAAAAGAATTGAATTTGTACCTAATTGGTGGCATAAAATTGCCGGAATAGATTTTGGGTGGGATCATCCTTCTGCGGCTGTTCTTGTTCTTTATAATCCTGACACGGATTGTATACATGTCAGGTCAACATTTAAAGCGTCTGAACAAACTCCACTAATGTTTTCTGTTGCTGTGAGACCATGGGGCAAAGATGTCCCGTGGTCATGGCCTCACGATGGGCTTCAGCATGATAAAGGATCTGGCGTTCAATTAGCAAAACAATATAAAGATGCTGGTTTAAATATGATGCCTGAGCGCTGCACTTTTACTGACGGCACGAACGGGGTTGAGGCTGGAATCATGGAAATGCTGGACAGGATGCAAACAAACAGATTTAAAGTGGACGAGTCTCTCGCTGACTGGTTACAAGAATTTAGGTTATATCATCGAAAAGATGGTGTTATCCAGAAAATAATGGACGATCTTATCAGTGCTACGAGATATGCAATGATGATGATTAGATATGCGGTTCCCGTTCAATTGGCAATGGATTCGGCATACGAAGAACCAGCAGTACTACAGGATTGGTAACATAAATGGCTTCTCAAAAAGTAAAATTCAAAACGATTAAATGGTCAACGATAGTAAAAGCGTCTGATCCCAAGCCAAAAAAACAGACAAGTTATCAATTTAGTAATGGTAAAACATTCAAAGAGAAAAAGTGTTCATGAAACTACGATCATATGGCAAAACAGTAGGTCAATCAAAAATGACACTGAAACAAGAGCAGCATATTTGTGCTGTTATCGGTGACACATTACAAAAACATTACCCTGGTCACATTTGGCTAGTAAATGCTGAGCAGGGTCGGGTTAATATTTTTCTTGGCATGGTGTCAGGGAAATGGGGTTTTCGGATAAACATTGTTGATCTTGATGTTGAGGGTAGAAAAATAATAATGGCCGGTGGTGAATTGTTGGAGCGTTTTAATCTATCCAGGGCCATGAGAAAAGCACAGGTAAGTATAGAAATGGCAGAGCTTAAGCGGGATTTCACAGGAGAAGCTGTTCATGCCTAATTTACCGCCAAGCCTGGGAAATGATTATGTTCAGCCAACCGAAGAGGTAGTTGATTATGATTCTGCTGATATTCATGTTCTTGCAAACGAAATAAACATTCATGGCGATGAACAATACCAAGATGAGGAAGGTGAGCAGGAAGAATATGTTGACCCTATAGACTGGTTAGGGATAGCTCGGCAGTCATATCGTGATAGTACAGATTTTTTAGACGCTGGCTTGCGTGATAGATGGAAGAGAAACTATTCCCTGGCAAACTCAAAACACCCGGCTGGCTCTAAATATTACACAGACGCGTACCGGAGCAGATCGAAGAATTTCAGAGGAAAAACTGCGGCAGCTATCAGGCAAAATGAATCTGCTTGTGCCGTGGCGCTATTCTCAACTGTTGATTACACAGATATTACCGCTATCAATCCAGATGTTGAAGAGCAAGTTGTTGCTGCCAAGGCAATAAAGCAGCTTGTTAATGAGCGGTTAGAAAATGATATTCCGTGGTTTCTTACGTGTCAGGGTGCATATAAAGACGTGATGACAGTTGGTACTGTGGTTTCAAAACAGTACTGGAAATTTGAAGAAAAGCAATCAGCTGATGGCCTGCTTGATCCGATAAAATCAGAAGATAAGCCGGTTATAGAGTTGATTCCGATTGAAAATTGTAGGCTTTCTCCTGCTGCAAATTGGATTGACCCGATAAATAGCAGCCCATATTTTATTCATATGATCCCCATGTACCTGGCTGATGTTAAAGCAAGACAAGATTGGATTGAGTATCCAAATGATGTTATTCAATCAGCAACAAAGTCAGGAACAGAAAATGATTCAATTAGGCGTGAGCGTGAAGGTGTAACAAATCAAGATCCTAAATCCAGCGAAGTATCTTCAGTGCAAGACCATGATATAGTATGGGTTCACGAAGTGTTCTTACGGCACGAAGATGAAGAATTTGTTTACTATACACTCGGAACAGATTTGATATTGTCGCAAGTTATGTTACTTGAAGAGGCGTACCCGCACTGTATTGATGGTAAACGTCCTTTTGCATTTGGCAGTGCAGATGTTGCGGCCCATACAGTTTACCGGAAAGGATTACCTGAACGTGTGGAAGGCTCCCAAGCAAGGGCAAATAACATTTCAAACCAACGATATGATAATGTTGAACAAGTTTTAAATAAGCAAAAACATGTCAGACGTGGGGCAAATATAGACTATCGAGCATTAAGAACTCGCGCTCCAGGTGTAACGGTTGAAATGGATCAACCAGGGGTTGATGTTGTCAGTGAAGATATGCAGGATGTTACATCTTCAAGTTATCAAGAGCAAAACTACAGCAATATGGATTTTGATGAAGAGGCTGGTGTCCTATCAAATTCTGTAGTGGCAAGCAATACTGGATTGAGTGAACGTGTTGGCAACATGCAAATCATGGATTCCAACGCAAATGTAATTACAGAATATCAATTAAGGATTTTTGTTGAGACATGGGTAGAGCCTGTTATACGGCAGATAGTAAAAATGGTGCAGGGCTATGAAGATGAACAAACAATCTTACAAGTGACCGGTAAACCATTAACTCAACAGCAGATAGCTACTCCTATTAAGTGTCGAGTTTCTGTAGGGTTTGGTGCGACCGATCCGACTAAAAAAGTACAAAAGCTCATGATGGGCCTTGAGACATTAGCAAAAATTAACCCTGAGATTTTACAAGAGGCTGACTATGGGGAAATTGTTAGTGAGGTTTTTGGTGCTCTTGGCTGGCGTGACGGGTTGAGATTCTTTCCTTCTTTGGAAAAGAAAGAGGGAGAAGAGGAACAACCCGACCAGCAGTTGCAAAAGATGCAAGAACAGATACAGCAGCTGCAGCAATACATTCAAACGCAACAGGCTGAGTTGGAAAGTAAAGAACGGATTACGGATAAAAACAATAAAACAAAACTGCAAATAGAAGCATTGAAAATTGAAAGCAAGGATGAACAAATACTTGCTGAAAGCTATGCCAAGCGTGAACTTGAGCTTGACAAACTTGCTATCACAGAAGGGACAAAACGTGACACTCTTGAGCAGAAGCATGGAATTGATTCTGATAAGTTGACACTTGACTCAGCAAAAGAAATGAATCGCCAGGCTGACATTATGAATACTACCGCAGAGCTTGAGTTTAAGATGAATACTGGTAAGGATGGGATATGACAGATCTTGACAATCAATACGACACGGTAAGAGTTGGGGATAGGTTACGAGAGTTCAAGTCGTCAAAAGAAGGAAAGTTTCTCTGGAAAAAAGCAGACGATGATGCAGAGTGGGCAAAAGAAGAATTATCAAAATGTGATCCTACTGATAGTAAATTGATAATGGAATTACAAAATAAAGTTGAAATTTCTCGGTTATTCAAGGCGTGGATATCTGAGGGAATACAGTCAGGCGATAACACATTTCAACAATTGAAGAGTGTTGAGGTCTGACATTATACTCCTATCGTGACAGACGGAGCAAGGATACACTATGCCAGAAATAGAAAAAAAGAATGCCGCTATCGTAACAGACGCGGGTGAGTCAGGTGATCAAAAAGCAACTCTTCAGAAAACTAATCGTGAGATTATCGAGGAAGAGGCAATTGCTAAGGTAAAGGAACAAAGAGAGCAACAAAATACTCCTATCATAACAGACGGAGAAATTGAGGCTGTAAAAGAAACTGTTCCCGCTACCAAAGAACCTGAAAGTAGTGATTTGGTAACAATCATTGTTGATGGCGTTGAAAAAGAAGTTCCTCGCGACGAAGTGCTGAAACAGGGGATAAACACCATGCAGAAGCAATCAACCGCAGAACTAAGATTACAGTTAGCGGCAAAACGCAATGCTGAAATAAATGATCGGGAACGAAAGTTACAATTAAATCAGCAAGAGTTTATTCAACAGCAACAGGAGCAAGTAAAAAAACAATTAAATCATGACACTAAAACCTTTGGTCAAGAATTCGAGCAAGCTATCTTCGGTGAAGGCGATAATGCCGAAGAAGGGCAAGTTGCAAGTATGATAACTAAAGTGCTGGATGATCAAAGCCAATTACGTGAATTAGTTGCTGAGTCAAATCAACGAGCAGTAAGCGCAGAACAACGAGCAGAGCAAGTCAAGATGACATTACAGAAACAGGTAATGAAAGAGAGACAAGCTTTAGCGGGTTCATTTGCTGATAAATATGAAAATATTGATAACGACCCTCGATTAAGAGGAATGGCAAACGACAGAACCGTTGTGCTCATGAGAGAACACCCCGAGTGGTCTGATAATAAAATTGTCATGCAGGCTGGTGAGGATGTGAATTCATGGCTAAAAAGTGTTGGACAGCCAACATCAACTCCTACTGATCTTGCAACAGAGAAGAAGCGGAGCATGGTAAGGCAACCGGAAAGCGTAGGGGCAAGATCTCCTAGTAAACCAACAATCAAAAGAAAAACTGCGGCTGACATTTTGAGAGAAGAAAGGCTCTCCCGTGGTCAGCCCGTATAAGGAAACGTGATATAAATGAGTGGGCAATTTTGGGGGACAGACAATATCGGTGGTTACATGTACAACGATGAGTTGTCAGATGTCCTACGAATGGCAATGCAGCCAATGACAAGGTTTCGCCAGTTGTGCGATGCCAAAGATGCTGCGAGTAAAGGTCTTCATGCTGGTGAAGAATACAATTGGAATATCTATTCTGATGTTGAAACTCAGGGAACAACCCTGAACGAACAAACAGCAATGCCTGAGACGAATTTCACGATCACTCGTGGAAGTCTCACAATGAATGAATTTGGCAATTCTGTGCCTTACACCGGGATCCTGGATGACATGTCCAAACAGCCGGTGACTGAAATCATCAATCAGGTGTTGAAGAAAGATGCTGTAAAAGCTATGGAGGCAGCGGCACATGCACAGTTCGACGCTACACTGTTAGTTGTAACGGCGGCTTCAGGCACATCTGCAACCGAAGTGACCATTGAAACTGGTGGCACTCCAACAGCAACAAACAATATTGCATTTTCTAACGATCATGTAAAAAATATTGTTGTTGAAATGAAAGAGCGTGATATCCCGACTTTTGATGGACAGAACTATCTTGCCATTGGTCGGCCTCGGTCTTTTAAGGATTTCAAAGATGACCTGGAAGCAATTCATTCTTATACTGATACTGGTTTTGGAATGATCCTGAAAGGTGAAATCGGAAGAAATTATGACGGTTGCCGATTCATGGAGCAGACTGGTATCGCAAGTGAAGGATGGACAAACAGTAAATCCGATGCAATTTTCTTTCTTGGTGAAGACACTGTTGCTGAAGCAATGGCTATTCATCCTGAAATGCGTGGAAAAATTCCTTCCGATTATGGCCGTTCAAAAGGCGTAGCTTGGTATGCAGTGGGTGGTTTTGGTATCGTCCATAATACTGCTGGTGCAGCTCAAAACAGAATTGTAAAATGGGCCTCTGCTGCATAAAAGAAGCATACAATCTGAGGGTTTAACCGCCCTCATTAACAAATACAAGGTGAAAAAATGTCTTACGATAGTCCGATGACAATCGGTTATAATTTCGCACTGATGGATTTTGGTGCCACCGCTGGTGATACCATTCATTATATTTCAGGGCCAGCGGGTAAACGTGGAATGTTGCGTTCGGTTTCTGTTGCCGTAACAGAAGTCTTTGCATGTAGTACAAAAGCTGGTAATGTCCAAGTAGGTAATGTATCTGATGATGACGCTTACGGAAAACTGAATATTGCCGATGGAACTGCAGCGAATACGGTATTCAACGAAGGTGACGATACTAACGCAATTATCAGCGCTGCTATTGCCGCTGATACTGTGGTTAAAGTAACCCTTGATGAAGGTACAGACGCAAGCGCTGTAACAGGGCAGGGAACACCGCATATTATCATTGATTGGTTCTAAACAATTATAACGCCATAGGAGGTAACACCATGGCAGCATCATTAGAAAAAGGTCTGAGTTCTCAGGAAGAGATTAAAAAGAAAAAACTTCGTGGGGAAACTAAGCAGGGCCAGCGCCCAACGATCAAAAAGGAAAGTGTTTCTTCTGATCGTGGCAAATTTGCTTTTAAATAACCGGGAAGCCAAGTCAACAATATTGCTGACTTGGCTTTTTTACTGTAAAGTGAAAATATGAATCATGTAAATAAAAATGCTCGCGTCACCGATCCAACTCCTGACCCATGGGGTATAGATTGTTGTTGGCCTGGTGATGAAGAGACTACTCCGATAAAAACTGGAACAATCAACAATGGCCTGGCAGTAAAAAAACCATTATTTGGTAAACATGAAGACATAGGAGGCCGTGAAGATGCGACTGTTAGACCGTAGAAAAAAGTTCATAGTATTATCTGGTAAAGTAGCAAAAAAAATGTATGGTAATAATGCCCGTTACCTGCAGATAGTTGAAGAGACAGGGGAGCCATTACTTTTTAATTGTGGTGGTAAATGTATTGAGGATATGATCGAATCCGAAGTAAAATATGCTACCGAAGATGCAATTGAGGCTGGCATTAAAGCCAAGATGGCTAAAAGTGAAGGGGCTAATGTCGAAGAGCTTGAAAAAATTGCAGCAGAGAAAAAAGAAGCAGCAGCCATAAAACGTCGTGAAACATACGCAGCAAAAAAAGCCGCGTCACAAGCCAACACGAAGGCAATGAAGGATAAAAACATTGCAAGCGATGCTGCAACTGGAACCATGCAGGGTGGGCCTGTATAATGTCAACAAAACTGGAACTCGCACAGCAACTTAGACAAGAGCTTGGAGTTACGGGCAACGCTGACACTCCAACAAGTACAGTCGGACAAATTGGGACATTAAAAAAGATATGCGATTGTTTGACTGAGGCAGAGTATTTTGTTTCTACTTTGTGGAACGATTGGAATTTTCTTTGGAAACAACATGCCCCCTCAACAACTACTGATTCTGTTATAGATGCGCCAAGTGATATTGGTACATATGACAAAGAAAGTTTTTACTTCACAATTGTTGACGAAGAGCCTTTAACTTTTGTAACATACAAAGAATATCGGTCAGATTACCGAGATAGCGAAGACGGCACTCCTTGTATCTTTACTATTCGTCCTGATAAGAAAATAATTCTTGAACCACCCCAAGACGCAACTGGAACACTTGTTTGTGATTATTGGCATTCACCTGTTAAGATGGATGGCGATTCCGCCACCCCAACAATTCCCGAACGATTTGAACGCGTGTTTCTCGAATATGCTAAATACATGTTTGCCGTACAGTTTAAAGACATGGAACTTGAGCAACAGTCCCTCGCATTATATAAGGCAGCTTTACTAAAACTTGAATCGGCCGAACTCCCAGACAGGGAAGATGGAAACTCTCAAGCTTTCCAGGGAAGGATAACAGTCGAATGAGTAGGATTAAAAGTAAAACTTTCTTTCTTACAGGGGGAATTGATACGCTATCACCCCATATTGGTATTGAACCCGGTCGATTAATTGGCGGGTTGAATATTTGGCAGGAAGGTGATGTTATTGGGTATCTCAGAGCGAAAGGGTATGAAGCTCTGGACGGACACCCCGCCCCTTCATCGTATCCTGATAATGAGGACAAAGAGACAGCCAGGGCATTAATAACAGAAGTCCCTGGTGAAGATGGTGTTCTTGGTACTTGTCGATATGCTGGTGATCAATACGCTTGGCGTAACGATACTGGTGGCGCGACTGCTAAAATGTTTAAATCAACATCCTCTGGTTGGTCTGAAGTTGTCCCTGGTGAAACTATCAATTTTGTTTCTGGCGTTACTGCGTTCGTTGCTGGGGAAACATTGTCAGGTGGAGCTTCTAGCGAAACCGCGACCATTGAACGAGTAATTCTTCAATCGGGGGCTTGGGATGGATCTGCGATAGGATATATTGTAATTAGTTCAGCGAGTGGTGCTTTTAGTAATCCTGAAACGATAACAAGCGTTAGTGGATCCGCGACATCTTCGAGTACCAATGAGGCTATTACGCTACAGCCTGACGGGAACTATGATATTATAGTTTTTAATTTCTATGGTTCTACGAATCTAAGAAAGATATACTGGACAAACGGCGTTGACACTGCGTACATGTTCAATGGTTCTGTAATTGTTCCGATTCGTGTGGCTGGCATGGAGACAGACAAGCCAACGCATTTGGCAGCACACCTTTCTCGATTATTCTTATCCTATCCAGGCGGTTCTGTTCAGCGGTCTACTGTAAAAGATCCACTTACTTTTTCTGCACTTCTTGGCGCAGGTGAAATGACAACCGGCTCTGAGGTTGTTTCTATTAATGTATTAGGAAAAAGCACCCTTGTCTTTCTTTGTCAAAATAGCGATTCAATATGGATGCTCCAAGGGACAAGCGAAACGGATTGGGATTTTTCACAATATTCTGATACAGTCGGAGCCAAGGCAAACACTGTAGAGGGCGTGAATAATTTAGTGTTTCTGATGGGCAATAAGTTCACAACGCTACAAGCCTCGCAAAAGTTTGGTGATTTTGTTGACAATGCTCTTGACGAGGGTTTAGCAAAGTTTATTGAAAATAGAGTGCCTGTTGCTTCTGTATCAGTGCTCAACAAGTCACAGTATAGACTTTTTTTTGATGATGGCTTTATTACATGCGTAACCTTTAACAAGAATAAACCAACAACGGGAACAATTCTTGAGTATGGATTTAAAACTACTTGTGCATGGTCAACTATTGAGAACGGAATAGAGTACATCTACGCTGGTGCTGACGATGGATTTGTCTACCAATTAGATTCTGGTGATTCGTTTAACGGCAATAACATTACAGGGTTTATCAGAATGCCTTATTATGCTTATGACGCGTTAAGGCATAACAAGCACTTTCTCAAGATGATTCTTGAGCTTGATGGCCCCGCAAGCCTAACCAGCAACACCACATTAGCATTAAGTTGTGATTTTGACTATGGAACTCCTAATATTCCAGGTTCCCGTAGCTATAATTATAATATTGTGGGTGGCGGTGCTTTTTGGGGCGATGGCGTTTGGGGTGAGTTTGTGTATGACGCTCCTATTATTGACCGAGCGTGTACTGACATTGACGGGATTGCTGAAAATATGAGCACACATATAGGTTTTATATCTAAAAATGATGAACAATTTAACATGCAGGCCATCACGGTTGACTATACTGTGTTGGGTCGGGTGAGATAATGGCAAATAGATACTTTGATGCAGCACCATTGCAGATTTCAGCAACACGGTCAAAGACCAGCGACTTAAATAATATTAGCGATACGGTAGAAGATGCTTTTGACACACTGGAAGAAGAAATTGATGAAGCGATAACCCCGACACATCCTGATTCTGACGGTACAAGCCATGCGAATGTTGTATTGAATGATACCCATAGAGACGGCGACGGTTCGGATCATGCGGATGTTGCAAGTAATACAACTGCAATTGCGTTGAACACTACACACAGAGGTAGTGATGGTACGGATCACTCGGAGGTAGTGTCGAATACTACGGCCATTGCGCTAAACACTACACACCGAGGTAGTGATGGTACGGATCACTCGGAGGTAGTGTCGAATACTACGGCCATTGCGCTAAACACTACACATCGAACCAGTGACGGAAAGAACCATAGTGACGTAGTTGCAAACAATACCCATCGTGACAGTGATGGTAAAAATCACTCAGATGTGGTTTTAAACAACACACATCGAACCAGTGACGGAAAGAACCATAGCGATGTGGTCTTAAACAACACCCATCGGACAAGCGACGGCTCAGGCCATGCAGATGTTGCTACAAACAGTGCAGCACGGCACGCTGAATCACATACAGTAGCAAGCCATTCAGATACAACGGCAACTGGTTCTGAACTTGAAACGCTTACCGATGGGAGCAATGCTGACAGTTTACACGCCCACAGTAGACTCTTTGGTGAAAATTTACTGATCAATCCAATATCGCAAATCAATCAAGAAGAGTATGCAGGAGCGGCACTTGCAGATGGTGAATATGGCGAGGATATGTGGTGCGCCAATGGCTCATCGCAATGGACAATAAATGCGGATAGCTCAATTACGATGGTGTCGGGGAAACGCTGGCAGCGTAATGACGATATGATTGCTGCAAGCGGTGAAACAGTTATATTTAGCATTACTTTTGGCAGCGTAACAATTGAAGGGGCGGGCGTTTCCGGTACGCAGGTTGTCACACCAAGCACTCCGTATTCATGGCTTCTTGATTCTGCTGCTACTGGTTTGTCTGTTGGTGTTGCTGGGGAAACGTATTTTTATCCAAAACTGGAACGTGGAAATGTTGCCACTAGTTTTGTTCATCCAAGCATCACAGAAGAAAAAAATAAATGTTATCGGTATCTTTATCCGGTGTTTTCAGCCAATCAGATTCTTGTTGGGTTTACTTCTATACCATTTTGTATGGGGTATGCAACAAAAGAATCAAGTTCCCCTTTAGAGCGCATCACTTATTCTGTCGATTGTTCTGTTGAATTGGCAAAAGTCCCTGTCACGTTTGCCACCAATGATACCACTATTTCTTTTTTTGGGATCTCAGATACTTCTGCCAATGCTGGCCCCCTTTCGTGGACAGGCTCGGCGGGGGCAGAAGTATCTGGCCTGACAGGGAAAAGGGTGATGTTGGTGCAATCAAGCAACGCGGGATCTGGTATGCTAGAACAAGCAGGTATTGTGACCGCAGGTGTGTCAACTTCAGGAGGTGATGTTGGGCTTTTTTTCGACGCTCGATACACACCATAAAATAACCAAACAGGAAAAATCATGGCCGTAACATACCCAGATGCACCTATCACAACAACACCAAACACAAAGCCGTTTGTTACTCCCGACAAACCAACATCGCAATATGATGTTAACACCGGTGGCTCTGATTTTGAATTAGATAAAGTCAGTGTTGACCCGTCAGACTTGGGGTATCAAGGAACAGGAAATCAAACGTCGTTCGATGCCGGTAATAGTTTTATCAACGACGATTCACTTGCGGTTAATCAAGTTGGTGGATTGCTTGAAAAAGGAAGTATGCTATATGACATTGGCGAATCAAAAGGATTATCACAGGCGGCTGGCCGTGGATTGTTGAACAGTGATATGGGGGTAGAGGCTGGTGTTCGGGGTGGCATTGCAGAGATAATGCCAGCGGTGCTGAACGACTCGCAAATTCTTGGACAAGCAGATCTTGCACATCAAGGTGCTGAATACACGTCAGAGCTAAAAAACCAAGAAGGCGATATTAGCGGAGCGCTTGCGGAGCAGGGAGCAAACATTGAAGGCGCTTTGAACGACCAAACAGCACAATACCATGCAGGACTTGCAACGCAGGGCGCTGAGTTAGCAGGTGCACAAACAACACAAGCACAGCAATACCAGCAATCTAGCATGGAATACGAAGCACTGTTGCAATCAGAATTAGCTACTCAAGAATGGGACAACAAATTTTCTGCACAAGTTTTTGATGCACAGCAAGCAGCCATGCGAGACAGGATGAATCTTGAGTTTAACGAACTAATCCAGAACAATCAGATAACACTTGAAGAACAAAAAGCATTGTCTGACGCTTACATGGAATTGTCGAAGAATTATGAAATATCTGTCCAGAATATTATTCTTGATCCCGACATGAATGGTGAGGCAAAGACAGCAGCGTTGAATCAATTACAAGCTATCTTTGAACAGGATATGAGTAATATATCTGATCTTTGGGGTGGTGAATATAATAGAACCATTGATATTGATGGTAATCCAATTATAAATGGCCTGTCATATGATGATGTGATAAAAAAATACGGATACAACCCTGCAACATTAACCAAAACCCATTTACAAGAAATGATTCAAGGCAACAGGGCAAATAACCCAACATCCGAAGCTACGCTATACCTAGAGGCTTTATATACAGAATTATACGGAGATGTCATGTGAGATGATTGTCTGCACACAAAAAGACATAACAGCGCTCTCTTTGATCATGCGTGACCCCGTAATGTTTGATGCTTGTAGTGATGACGGCCTAGGGAAAGCAGGGGTAAAAAAACATATTCGTGGAATGTTGGCAAATCCTTCTGTAACAATGCTTATTCCTGGTAAAGGTGTGATTGTTACATTTGTTCGGCAAAATCAGATAATGTATAATCTGCATATAGCAATTACTGAAAATTGTCCTCTTAATTTTACAGAAAGAATAAGCTCGGCAAGGGCTGCTTCGGCCTGGATGATAAATAATGTGGGCGCGAGAAAGTTTGTAGCACAAATACCTGAGTATAATCGAAAAGCTCGAATGTTTGCCACAAAAGTTGGTTTGTCTCAAACTGCAATACTGACAGATGCTTTTCAAAAAAAAGGAAGGTTTGTTGATTTGTTTATATTTCAATCAAAACATTCAGATGTTATGTCTTTAATTAAGGAGTAAATACTATGCCATTTTTAGTTCCTGTTATTGCTGCAGTTGGTGGATGGGCAGCAGGATCATATGTTGCTGCTGGAATCGGTAGTGCGCTTGTTTCAACAATAGTTGGTGCCGCAGTTGGTGCAGTCGTTGGTGCTGCAATTGGAGCTATCGGTGCGCTAGTCACTGGTGGAGATATTGAAACAGGTGCCTTGTATGGTGCGATTGGTGGTGCGATTGGTGGGGGTATTGGTGGGTTTATGAGTGGTGCGCCTGTTGCAACACCTGATGCTAGTATATACGCTGCTCAGCAAGCCGATGTTGCTGGGCTTGCCGCTGCTGAAACCGGAGCGGCTTCAGCAGCAACGCCAGCGACCAACAGTGGGCTTGCTGGGCTACTCGGCGATGTTGAAGTCGGAACAGGTGGTCAACTTATAGGTGGTGGGGCCTTGTCTATGGGCGGGAATCTCATATCTGGGGCATCAAATGAAAAGATGCAAAAGGAACAGTCAAAGATAGACTCAGCATCGAGAGCAGAAACGCTACAAGGTGATTTGGACAGAATAAAAGCAAATAGCCTGGCCAACCAAGAAGCGATAAAGGCTGAGGGTGCCTTAGCCTCTAGTAGGTTGAACTCACAGAACGCATCTGCTTTAAACCTGGCCTCTCTGAACAATGAAAACTCACTAGCACAAATAAACTTAACCGGTGTGGAAAATAGAAAACTAGCTTCTATGCAAGATGGATTTAATACGCAAGCCACACAAGCAGCATGGGACGAAGAAGACAGGAAGAAAGCCGCTTATAGTTCATCAATCATCGAGGCGTTGTCGGGTGGTTCAACAAGAGGGACGTTGTCCGGCCCCGCTGCTGGGAGCAAAGATCCAAGGTTTTTAAATGACACTGGCCTGTTGCCAGCTTGAGGTAAAAAATGGGACTATTAGACAGACAACGTGAATCTATCATTGCTGCAACAAACGAGCGTGAAGGGACACAACGTGACAGAATGCTTCGTGATGATAGGAACAGAATAAGAAACGCATCTGAAATACGCGACAGGTCATATAAGTTCCGGCCAGAATATGGCTGGCGGATGAATGATGCCGGTTTGTTGGCAGAACAGGAAAGGAAAGGTCAATACGACACTGCTGTTGACGATTACACGGGTGCTATTGGCGGTATGCGTGACACTATGAACGCTTCTATCACTACTGGTCGTAACGATATCAATAAAGCTTATGACGACGCTGCAAGTGAAATAAGAGGCCAACACAGTTCAGCAATGAACCAATCAAAAAGTATTTATGGTGATGCTATCAATACCGTTAATGCTGGGCCAGGGATGACCAGTACAGAGGTAGGTGGTAGAAATTATGATGTGGTTGACCCTGAACACTTTACCGACTGGGCGACAATTCCAGGAACACAAGAGTCACAACGGTACCCGTCTGAAAGCTCTACGGGCAGCGGAGGTGGTAGATTTCCTTCTGGTGGTGATGACAGGAGTGCACAGCCAGATAATGTACCAATGGAGATGACCACTCGCAAGAACTCTGTTTTAAATCTTTATGTTGATAGTCAAAATTCGCAGATAACACAAACAAGAGAGGCGAATCTTTCCGCACTGTTAGCGGAGCAATCAGTAACTAATAAAATGCTTGATGCCCAATTAAACACAGCGTTAGGGCACAATGAAGGTCAAAGAACAAGCTCTCTGTCAGATTACGATGGACAATCGGCAGCCATTGTTAAAGATAACGAAGCATTCTGGAAAGAAGAATTGGAAAAATTGTCCGGTGCTTATGATGAAAGTGTTACCGAAGGTGCGAAGCGATATCAAGATTATAAAGATTATCGTAGTGATTCCATAACTGGGGCAAGTTCCAGTAATGCCACTGGTGCAACAGCAGAGGAAATAAGCACCTGGGGCGCAGATGCTGTAAACCTTTCTGAATCTGAAATCAATACGCAAATTAAAAAAGCAGAAGAAAATAATGATACTGGCCTGGTAGATTATCTCATGGGCATAATTAATAGCCGCAGAACTAAGGAAAACAATGCCAAAGAAAAAATATGATAAAAAAAATGCACTTGGTGGGCCTGTAGATTACAGGGGCGTTGTAGACGGTTTGCCGGAAGAAATGCGACCGCAAATGGAACAAGCCATGGCAGTTTCTTTGAATGTTATTCATGGTAACGGACAGGAACCAGGTATAGCAGAAGGAATACTTGAAAACATTGCATCTGCAGAGGATAAAGGCACAGCTATTGCTTCCGAGTCTCTAAAGGTTGTTGATATCCTTAGCCAACAAATACAACTTGAAGAAAGTGTGAAATTGTTACTTGGCTTTACAATCACGCAAGAAATAGTTGACCTGTCAAATCAAATTCTTGATACTAACGTGTCAGGGAAAGAGACGGCCAAGATATATGAAGCCGCTCTTACTGTTTTCTTACACGAACAGGTAATGGCAAAACCAACAAAAGAAGAAAGAAACGCTGAAGCCATCAGAATACAAAAAGAAGTGGATCCACTTATTCCGCCTAAATTAAGGGACAAGGGAAACGAGACAGCACAACAGATGGGAATTCCCACTGGCAATGTCCAACAAGATGAAGATCCGTATGCAAAAGCAGAAGCTCGGAGGTCTGAATAATGGCAAATTATGGTGCAGTAAGTGTAAGCCGTAGTGGTCAACCGTATGGGCTGCTCGGTGGCCTTGGGCAAGGAATGACAAATATCGGTAACATGATGATGATCAATTCCATTGAAACCGCTAGTCAGAACAGGGAAGCCAATGTCGCACGATTAAAAGCAGAATCTGTGGAGCGTTGGAAGCAAAAAGAGTTTGCTCAACGTGAAGAAATTGCAAGGATGAAGTCCGCGACGGATACTGAGCAGTTGGAGTATGACAGGTCAAACGATGCCGCTAATCGTACAAGTAGGGAAAAGATTGCTTCGGCTAGGGCTGCTGGCGGCAACAATAGTGCGGATATAAGTACAAGGCGTGATGAATACCGTGATTGGATAGAAAATGGTTTTGAAAGCGGCGCTGATGATGGGTATTTATTTGGTTTGCTTGGACAAAAGAAAGGTCAACAGCCTCCTGATTTTGAGCAATGGTATTCAGCAATGTACCCTGAAGAATATGGAAATGTTTCTGGCGGGGTTGCTCAACAAATACAGAGGCAGCCTCCGCCTCCATCTGCACCCCCCGGAGACGAACAAAACGTAAATGCTCTTGATAGGGCGCTTAGTCGGCTTACTGCTACGAAAAAGCTTTCATGGTATCCAGCAGCGAAACAAGAAGATATAGAAAATGCCGGAAGTACTACCGGAGATGTCCCTGGTGCAGAATTTAGAGACAGTGTTCAGGAAGGCGCAAAGAATCTATGGGATAAAACAAAGAGTGAATTTAGATTAACACCAGCCGCGAAACAAAGACAGCAAGAGCTAAAAAACTCATTTTCAAGATGATAAAGATATCTAATGATAAATTATGCCAAAGAGTATAAAGAAGCACTGTTAGACCCCGCCTATCAATCAGCAAGCAATGATACAAAACAGGAGCTTGCTGATTTCTACACTCCGAAAATTAAAGACCAGGAATGGTCTGAGATTATCAATGATGAACGCTATCACAAACTTCCAGAACAAGACCAGTTAGCTCTGCAGCAAGATTACGGTGAAGACAGGGTTAAACGAATAAAGCCAGATGTGAATTTCTTTGGCGCTGTAAGTGACCTTGCCACTGGAATGAATCCCAAAAAAGTTGGACTTGATGTCCTTGGTGCTGGTGCTCGTTTAATTGACGACCCATATACATCAGGTGGCTTACTCGACCCGTTTATAAAAAGCAGGGAGCAATCACAACAAGAATTTCAGGAACAACCAGGATCACATCAGCGCATACTTCCGTTCACCGACTTTAATCGTGGTGACTTCAGAGAGGGCTATGGATCTGCTGGCCCTTCTCTGCTGTCAATGGGCGCTACTATTATTCCAGGTGCTATTCGTGGCTCAAGGGGTGGTGTCTACGGTGCTATCGCTGGTGGTTTGGCTAGTATTATTTCTGGTGGCGTGGCTGGTGCAGAAATAGACGAACATGCTTTTATTGGTCAATACCGAAACTTTCTCAACAACAAAGCAGGGCGAAAATTAACAGACGCAGAGTTTGCAGAATATAAAACTGAATCATTTGTTGAAGAAGCAAAAAAACACAAACTTGCAGAAGGTGGAATAGAAGGTGTGTCAAATGCTATCCAACTAGGAATACTCAGTAAGATAAAAGGCGGCAACCTTGCAACAAAAGCTATAACAGGAATGGCCGCATTTTTGGGGCTTGAACTTGGTGGTGAAGCAGAGACAGCAGTTTTACAAGGAAACGTAGAGAATCGCGTCGGGATGGGTGGCCGGATAAGAGATCCGCTTAATCTTGAAGATGTAAAAGAAGCGGCATACGAAGTAGCTCCATCAGTATTAGCGCTTGGTGGAATGATGGGTGGGCCTAAGGTTGTATACGAAGGTGCCCGTAATCTATTAAAGCCATCTGAAAAAGCAGTGGTTGGTGCTGGTGATGCTCTTAGTGGCGCAAATAATGTACTTGAACAAGCTAGAAACACAAAACAAACAGGCAAGCCAACACAAGAAAAAGACCCATGGCAGGAGCAACAAGACGCAGCTACCACATACAATAAAGAAAAGAATGTCCCACAGCCTGAAATGTCACCAGAAGAAGTAGCAAGAACCACAGCAAAGAATCTACAATGGCAAGATCAAGTGTTACGAACAGAAGGCTATTTCTCAGGAGAAGAACAGCAAGCCGCTGATGATTTGCTTGGTCAGATAGGTGACACAGCACAAACCGTACAAGATCAAGATGAAGGCAGAGTAGAGCGAAGAAGGACTATTAATAAGGCCGAACAGCAAGCAAGGGACACCCGCGAGAACGATTTAACTGAAAAAATGATTCGTGGCGAAGCCTTAACCGAAGATGAATCTTTATTTCGTGATGAGTTACTGAAAGAATCAAAGGACAAAGCCAAAGAAGCAAAACAGCAAGCGCTTATAGTTAAGCAGGAAGCTAAAAAACGCAAAGAATTTCTCGCTACAAAAGGTGTTGATACTGATGTCCTTGACCAAACAGACGAAGAGTATCAGGCCTGGCTTGATTTAAAAAAAGGTGAAGCGGCCCCCGCCCCACAACCAGAATTCCAGCCAACAAAACAAGCTAAAGAATTAGCCGACGAAGACCCACACCGCCAAGCAATGGAGGAAGCTAAAAAGATGGGTGGTATCTCCGTTGAAGCAGCAAAACAAATGTTCTCCCCAGACACGATCAAAGAGCTTTCAAAAGTCGGGCTATTCACCAAGAACGGGCAAGGCATCGACGACATGGCCACGCAGTTGGGGTATTCCAGCGCCAATGAACTTGTGGACGCATGGAGCAATACCGGCCTGAAAAAAGATGCAGTTGCCGATTTACAGCAGCAAGAGAAGGATGAATTTGACCGGGCAGAGGATGCTCATAGATTGGCCCCCGTGACTGAGCAAAGTGCGGAGGACATGGAGACACTTATTGAAGGTGTGCTTTCTGGAAGATATTCTTTTTCCGATAAAGAAATTGAGGAAATGAATTCTCTTAGTTCTATTCAAAAATCCAATCTTTTCAAGGCGAAGTATTCACAAACCGATATGCCTGATAAATCTTCCAATAGAATCCTTGTTGTGTCCGGTAAGGATAGCGATCTCAACATAAGTACAACCCTCGATTCGAAGTTCTCTAATGGCACATCTGTTAAGCCTGTGGGTTCTTTGTCCACTGCCACTCCTACTGATAATAAGCCCTCCGTCAGTAATGATGTCAACGGCTCGTTCATAGGAAATTCTAAAGATCTTACTAATAAGAAGCAACGGAAGTCCACTGGCATAAAGCCTAACGACACGCCCCGTGTTAACATAGGCTCTGTTGTGAATAAGAGCATGTTGGGATCTGGTCACCAAAATGAGATTGTTGATGTTGTTATTGGCGGCATCAAAATCAATATGATGCACAACAAAACCACTGGGGATCTTTTTCCCATAAAACTCCTCCCAAATGACTCTGTGAAGGTAGTCTCTTCTACCGTTAACGGTAATAGTTTTATACTTTCGAACGGAAAGCCTGTTAACAAAGCAAGCCTTGGAGCAATAGAAGGTACTGATTCTTCTGAACTGGCCAAGGGGCAAAGAAAACGTGTCTCCACACGTAGCGCAAACACAAAAAACGTTAGAGTTAATGAACTTATTGAAAGAGTAACACTTCCAATTACAAAAGTTTCTAGTGGAAATAGTACTAGACTTTTTGAAGAAACTCCGACCACAGTGGAAACAAAGAACGTTCATAGTGTTACCTCGAGTGACATTATGGATAAAAAGGGTGAAAATGTTGACGCAGTTCCACCTACTACTAAAAAAATACCAGAATCATCTGTTATCGGCAAGCCAAAACAGCAGCCACCTGTACCAAAAAAACAAATAACAACAAAATCAGGCCAACCCTTCAAGTCCGAGCGCTCACTGAAAGCAAATGCCAAACGCCGTGGTATCACCGACTATGTGGTCAAGCAAGTGGATGGCGGGTATGTTGGGGTTGTTGGGACGAACGAGGGTGGTGTTAAGTTTAGTAAAGGAGATGACGGTCAACCAAGATTATCGGCACTTCATTCTTTGACAGAAGAAAATCTTATTTTCGCTGATGAAATGGGCGGTATGCCTGTGCCTTCAATAGCCGTGGTTAAAGACGATATGGCCATGGAAGGGTATGGTGAAATCACCCTAATAGGTGGAAAATCTCTTGGCGACCCAACGACTAATCCTGTTTTTGATGCTGATGCTTATACTGCGACTTTCCCAGAACCGGAATATGCACGACCTAGAGGTAAGAGAGCAGAATTGATCAATGATGCTTTGAGGCCGTATGACAAATATGGACAAAGCATTTGGCATCAGATTGAAGAATATCAGCGTCACGCAAATTATGGGCGTGTTCTTGAGACATTATTACGATCAAACATAGCTAAGGCAAAATTTCTCATTGAAGAAAAGGGGGCGAAGAGTTTTAGAGTACCAACAAGAGATAAGAACTTAGGTATATTTTCTTCTTTTGTTAGATCAGACGAAGTGCAGAACTTCTTTAAAGATAGAAAGAAAAGAAATAAGAAATTGTTATCTGTACCTAGAAAAGAATTAGATAATTTCAGAAAGAAGAATGAAGAAAAATACGGAAAGGCTGTTTATACTTGGCCTAAAGAGGTGAGCAGGGGGCTGCATGAGCTTGACAACAAATATCAAGCGGTAAGTGAAAGGCTTGAATTGCGTAAAGACGAAGAAGCATTAAAAGAGTTGCGCGATATAGTCGCAAATGTATTGACCGCGGAAGTAAACGCAAAATATGGTAATAACGAAGAAGACATAAAAAGCATCATAATAGACAAACGATCTAAAAACATTTTTGATGAAGACGGCAATCTGCATTTCAGCGTCTATAACAATATGTCAGATAATTGGTGGAAGAGAGGGCAGACTGAGCCTGACTGGATTGCGCTTTCGGAACGATTGGACAAGAGACTAAAAGGGAAAGAATCTGAGT
The DNA here is from genome assembly GCA_029933005.1 of Deltaproteobacteria bacterium. Classification (GTDB taxonomy): domain Bacteria; phylum Desulfobacterota; class Desulfobulbia; order Desulfobulbales; family SURF-16; genus JAGHCC01. Next base: position 12,265 of record JAOZOY010000009.1, on the reverse strand, counting down.
TTAAATCATGGGCACAAGAAATGGTTGATGATTCTTTTGGTGAGCCATTTATAAAATTGTCTGGTCGTCGTGAAATATACTCAATAGAAAATATTGCACAGAAAATGATAAACCAAACCAATGCTGGTGCGGAAAAAACATTAACCCAAAGTGCTGGAAAATCAAGAGCACAAATGGCTCACAGGTTTAAAAATCTTGAAAAATTAAGGGTAAAAGCAAAAAGCGATATAACAGATAAAAAAACAGTAAAAGAAGCACGTAAGGCAACAGAGAAAATACAGGAAAAATATAGAGATAGCGTCATAAAATACGGAAAGTATGACACATGGACATCCTTAGATGACTCAATGAAAGCATTAGTGTCTGCAGCCAACAATGGTGGCAATCGTCGTTCACTTAGACTTGCCCTTAGTCGGTTAGATTTTAAAAACGTACCAGACTACGTACTAGACGAAGGGTTGGATGCAATAAGTGCCATGGTTCAAGCACCTGTGCCCTACTTCGAGTCAATACCTCAAAGGGTAGTCTCTCTTGATGAGTTTTCAGGTGCAGTGATACCAAACAAAACAAGCAAGAAAACAAAAGAGATTCTAAAAAAACATGGCATTAAATATAGAATTTATGGAGAGTCGCGAGACGAAGAAGCAAGAAAGGCCGCTGTAATAAAACTTCGAGATATGCTTTCTCGTCAAGGTCAAGATACGCTTTTTTCTAAACCCACCACCCACCAAGCCCCAAAGAATCCAGCCAACATTGCCAAAGAACTACGCGCAGCCATAGGACGCGGCTATGATAGATTGATCAGGCGCGGATTGTTGAGTGTGATGGATTATGACTCTGCAATGAAACTTCTTGAGCGTGTTGGTGGTGGGAAGAGAAGTAAAGGGGCAAATAAAAAGAAGCATGAGCTTGAAAAATGGGCTAAAAATGCAATAAAAAAAGCATTTGATAAAATCGACCCTGCCCACGATTTAGGTATCCGAGTGCATACCGACCCAACTAAGTTCGCAAGCGACAAATCAATAAACGAGTATCAATTGTTTCCTCCGAGCGTGCTAAATATTGGTGATGATATAAAAACAAACTCTTATGTTTGGACCGAGGAAACCCCTAGCGACGAAGAAAGGGACGGCGTTAGCGTTATCGGAATAGAAAACAATCAGAAAAGTATAGACAGAGCAATTAAATTAATATCAAATTACCACCAAAATGAAAACGAACAAATTGTAATTGTTGAAGGGTTTAGAACTGGTTCAGGTTTTGAAGAAATGGAGGATATTATTTCAGACGGTATTGTTGTTGATATATATACTGACAACATCGAAGCCAAATTCTCCAAAGAAACAGGCCAGATAGAAGCGTTCACATATCTCGACCCGGCAACAGGCAAGCAAAAGATAGTAATGATCGACGGAGCTATAAAAAAAGGCGAAGCATATTCTACACTCCTTCACGAAGTCGGCCATACGTTTCTAAGAGACGCCTTCCATGGAAAACAATGGGATAGGCTGGTAAAATCATTTGAACGTCACTCAAAGAACGACACACCTACTGGCAAGGCTATTCGTGCAGCAAAATTGCGGGTACCGAAAGACACCCCAGGTAACGTAAAAGCCGAAGAGGAAATTGCTTATTTCCTCACAAGTGAAGCCGGTCAAAATTTGCCGTTATACAAACGTATCATGGGTTACATCCGCAGAGCGCTTGTGAAGATGGGTATGCCTGCTTCAATCTTACAACCTTCTGATATCGTAGAAATGGCTAAGGGTTATTTGGCCCAACAGGCAAAGGCAACCAACAAGGGTTCTTTGTTGGTTGGGATTAGGGAGTTTGCACAACCCGCTATGATGAGTTTAAGCAAAGCTACCGAGAAGATAAAGGGCATGGCTGCGTTTAAGGAATGGTTTGGGGAGAGCGTTGTTACGGAATCGGGCGAGGCTGGTGGTGTGCCAAAAGTCTTGTATAGAGGTGACTTTCGTATAAATGATGTTGGTGATACGTTTGACATTATCACTGGAGATGAAGGTGGCTCCGGTGGAATTTTCTTTACCGACGATCCAGAAATAGCCTCTAGCTATGCAGAAAACAAACCATATGTACCTGATGAGCATTATGATTCTAGAAACTATATCTCAGTAGATATTAATGGTAACACTGTTCCGTTAAACAAAGTGCGTGGTCATTTGTCTGTGAAAGATAGGCAAGCAATAGACAATGCTGTACTTACGTTTGGGGAGAATGAAGACACTTACGAAAAAGAAATAAATAGTGAAAACACCTCTATTCCTGAATACATCTATAATAGAGAAAAAAAAGCAGCACATGGGAATGTTATAGACGCTGCATACACAACATTAATAGAATCAGCAGCATTATATCCATCTGAAGAATTTGTCTGGTTTTTAGAACAAACAGGAGTTTTTGATAAAGTAACTTATGACGACCCCTATATGTCTAAATCGGCAGTCACACCTGTGTATGTTTCCATGCAGAAACCGATAGATTCAAATAATATTTCAAACGAAACAATAAAAGAACTTGAAACTATTCTCGGGACAGATGCGACACTGGACTCGATTAAAGACCAAAGATTTCAGACTGACCCTGATGCTGTTGTCTATGTGACTGATGAATTTAGAGAGGCGGCGTTGTCCCTTGGTTATGACGGAATAATCACTCGTGGTGGTACGATAACTGGGGGAACAGCACACACTGTATATATTTCTCTTAGGCCTGAATCTGTTAAAAGTATTTTCAACCGTGGCACCTGGAGCAAGACAGATCCTAATATCCGTCACTCATACGCTGGAAAGAAATCGTTAACCGTTGATGAGTCAAAATTACAAGAAGCAATTGAACTTAGAAAATCCGGTGAAGATGCCGATACTATCTGGCAGGAAACGGGCTGGAAAAAAGCGAAGGACAACAAGTGGCGATATGAGATTGATGATAGCCATATGGAATTCAAGACTGAACTTCTCGAAGGAAGGATAGGCGCACTTGCTAAATTTATAAAGCACAAAGAATTATTTGAGGCATATCCACAGTTAAAAGATATCGAAATTTCCGTAAAGAATCTTGGTAAAAATAATGGGCAATATATCCGTGGTGACGATTTCAATCAAGCCCGCATAGAGATAAATCCACTAAACAAACAAAAAAATGAAACACTTATTCATGAGATACAGCACGCAATTCAAGACATTGAAGGGTTTGCAAAAGGCGGTAGCGCTGATTTTGAATTAATAAAATACAAAAAGAAAGCGAAGTCATTCGATAAGCAAGTGGAACGTTTTAACGACCTACTTGTTAAGGCTGTTGGTACCCCAGAGTATAGTGACATAATGGATAAAAAGATGTCTCTAGTTACTGATGGGCTGGAAGAAAAACTAAACGATCCAATAGCGTTGATGGAAAAAGCCCACACGGACTACAAACGGCTACTCGGAGAGGTTGAGGCAAGAGATGCAGCAACACGTAAAGACTTGACACCTAAACAGCGTCGCTTAATGCCTCCGTATGTAACAGAAGGTATTGCGGAAGAGGATATGATTGTCCGTACTGGTGATGGGGTTATGTTTAGTGTTTCCGACACAACCGAAAAACTAAAAGAAAAAGTTGGTAAACTGTTCACTGACGACCTAATCAGTGCCGCTGAAATACAACCACAAAAGACTGATATTAAGGTATTCGAGCCATGGGTATCAACTCCTGAATACACTCTCAAGAAAGCCCCGGCAACTGCACGAATGCTGGACGCTGGCTTAAAGAAAAGTGAGTTAAAAACAAAGAACGAAGATTATATTCTTGACGGTATCGACAATAACACAGGGGCCGCTGAGTACATTGCAAAGCACCAATCCTTTGCGAAAAGCATGACTGAACTTGAAAAGAAAAACCCGGCAGAATACAAGGAGGCAAACGATTATCTCCTGAAAGTTGACAGGACTGGAAAAGCGTTTCGCCTCAAATTCAAGGACAATGTTTATTCCGTTCTCGACAAGGAAGGCAAGAAACTCAAGGATTTTGACAATTCACCGGACGCTGTTTCTTTCTTGATGGCCGCAGAGGCAAAACACCTGCTCGACAACGGTATGTCAGGCAAGGCCATTGATGCTGTTATTAACTCTCGTGTGGTGCTGAATCGTGGCTTTGATGTCATGGCAAGGGATTATCAAAAGATTATTGATAGCGCGGCTGCAATGGGAATGCCTGAACCAAGTGTTAAGGTTGAGGGTGAAGATGGAAAAACGAAAACCATTACCCTGTCCGAAGCAATAGCCATGATGGGTGATTTACGGGGTAGTTATTTCCCAAGACAGCGCGAACGTGGTGGCGTGGTGCTCAAGGCCATTAAAGGTGATAAGCAGATCAGAAAGCACTTTGATTTGTATATTACGCCCGGTGGGAAGAAAATTGATTTTGATACTGGCATGGAGATACCTGCCAATAAACTAATGGAGATTGCAAGAAAAGGCTTTAACCGGATGACTCCACTTGGTCGTGAAATGATGAAGTTACAGAAGCAAGGCTATGATATGTCGGTTGAGAAAAATGTATCAATGCCTGAATCTGTTTTTGAAGCTACCCAGTTAATGACTTCTATTAACGCCATCATGGAAGAGGGGCTCAGCCAGGCCAAAACAAATGAAAAACTTGCTGATGCTTATAGTGTATTAAATAATATCCTCACTCATTCGGTAGCAGATATATTTAAGGCTCGTGGTGGGCTGTCCAGTCGCATGAAACGTACAAAGTCGTATTGGGAAGGCTTTGAAACTGATATGAAAATAGCGGTGGTCATGTATGCAAAGGGTATGGCGGCAACATCTGCAAAGCGTGAAACAGCGCAAGCAATCACCGAAGCATTGACCGGGCGTGACATTTCATTTGATAAATTTAAGGCTGATGGGTTAGGCGAGACATATGAAGAGTTTCTTGAATTTGTAAAAGACAGACGACTCGACCCAAAACAAACGCCCAATTTATACAAAGAGGCTATGTCGTGGACGAAAGAGATACTTCGCAATGATGAGCAAATTGACAGGATAATCGGGACAATGAAAGGGCTTGCTGTGCTTAAGTTCCTTGGGTTCCGGGTAAGTTCTGCTGTTGTAAACATGACCAACCTTGCCCAAGCTGTTCCGGCAACAATGGCTTCTCACTTGGACATTCCAATCAATAAGGCAATGCGACAAGTTACTGCTTCGCTTAAAGTGCTGCACGATTACAGCAAAGGCAACGGAAGCACTCTTGATAAGAAGATAATCACCGACCTAAAAGAGCGCGGTTGGGATAATCCACAATTCAACCATGAAAACGCTGCTGTGCTTCGCTCGAAAGTCGGGAACAGATATTCAAAGTTTGTCGATTTGTCCATGGCAATGTTCGGGAAAGCAGAGCAAATAAATCGTGGGGCAACTATTCATGCTGCATACATCCAAGCAAAGAGACAGTTTCCAGGGTTAAAGCATGATGCACTAATGAAAAAAGCAAAATCTGTTAGTGACCGAGCGCATGGTGTTTACGGAAAAGAAACCGCCCCTGTTTGGACTCGCGGCTCTGGAAATATCCTAAGGGCTGGATACACCTTCAAAAAGTTTTCCCACAACTATATGCTGAACATGGCTGAAATGATAGGACGCGGCAAGAACAAAGAGGCTGCCTATATGCTTCTTTCTCCTGCTATTCTTGCCGGTGGTAGCGCTTCACTTGCAACTCCTGTAATTTCAGGGATTATATCTGCACTTGGCGGCGGTGACGATCCTACAGAGGAATTTTACCAATGGGCAGAGGACAATCTCGGAACAGATAGAATATTCAGACATGGCCTGGCTGGTGCCTTTGGGACAAACTTAACAGGTAGTCTACAGTTAAATGCTCCGTTCCCAACAACCAAGGACGATATCTTTGGTGCTCCTGGCAGTGTGATAGGTGATATTGGCAAAGGAATAAAACACGCCACTAAGGGTGAAGGTTTTAAGGCTGCTGAAAGATTATTGCCAGCAGGGATAGGCAATGTGTTCAAGTCTATTCGAGAATACAACGAAGGCGCTACCACAAACTCGTACGGGCCTGTATTCTATGGTGACGAGCCACTAAAAGCGACTGCTGCTGATGCTTTCCTCCGGGCGATATCCTTTAACCCATCTGGATTATCAGGTAAACGCGAAAAACAGTGGAGCGAGAAGAAAATAGCAATGAAGTACCAGGATAAACGTTCTGCTATCAATTCAAGAATCAAGAAAATGCTGGTTCAAAATGATGGTAGAATTGACCGTGGTGAATGGGGCAGTATCCTTGGCGCTATAAAGAAATACAATGATATCGTGCGTGGCTTAGGCCGTAAGGATATACGGCCCATTGACGCACGAAAGGCACTGAAACGCATGGTCAGAAACGTGAACCGTGCGCCTCGGTCTGAGCGGGGGCGGGTTATGTAGGAAAGTTAACCACCATCCAACAACCCACGAAGCTCCGCACATAACTCAAGCCCCCGTTTCTCTTTATGGTCGCGTATTGCTGACTCAATTTCGTAGAGTTTTAGTTTCATGTCTTTGTCCGGTATGCTTGGCCTGGTGTTCCAAAGATTAACATTATGCTGGTAGTCGTCGAGGTCTACAACGATCTCAACGCCACATTTTTTACACTTGATACGGTTACAGTCAGGTTCACTGCACGGGCATTTAGTCGCCTCCCCTCCGCAAAATGGGCAAGGTTTTAAGTTGTGTTGTTCTTTCGCTTTTAGGTTCCAAATATCCATTACTTTTCAATCCTCCGATTTAACAAAAACACGCTTATTCCAGAACAGCAAAAACCTACGGCTCTCGTAATGGCCTGTCTTGCCTTTGGAAGTGTCGAGAAATTTCTTTGTGTCAACCCACCCAGCACCTGATAATTTAATAGCCTTCCCCTTACACACAACTCGTTCAATCGTTTGTTCTTGGAAATATCCACCTATGTTGGTCAGGTACACGTCACCTGTGCGTAGCTTTATTTGTGTTGTTATTGGCATTGTTTATTCTTCCTCCGCTTCCCAATCTGACGACTTGTAATGGATGGTATCATCGGAACTAAAGTTCAAAACAACAGCACCACTACTGTTTTTGTATTCAAAGACAGCATAGGTAGGCTGAACGAGCACACAAATCTTGGTTTCGTAATCGTCACGACCAAAGAGGCCGTTGCAGTATCCACCGATTTCGTCGCCAACAGAGAAGCATTGAAGCATATTTGTTATTTTCATTTGCTTCTCGCGAGCTCTGCAAAAAGTTTTAGCGATTCTTTTCTGTCAGCGTATGTCATGCCGGCACCCATAAGAACAGTGTTCCGTTTCTGCAAATTATAGAGCAAGTCTAATTCATCTTGTGACAAACCTTCACGATCAAGTGGTTTGAACTCTCCGCTAATTGCCCAATTAACTAACTTAGCTTCTGTGGCGTAATGAAAGTGCTTTGTTTCTTTTCCTGCAAGAAGCCGTACTTCCCTGAGCGTGTCAGACATGACCTTATATTCAAGAGAGTTTTGGACGCGCTCCTTTATCCACGACTCCATTTCATTGAAGGCTGCAATGAATTTAACTTTGAACTTGTTTGCTTTTTTACCTGTGAAACCCATCGCAAAGAATGCGTACGCATCTCTGTTTAACAAGAATTCTTTGCTTTTCTTTCCACTTTCATCAACATAAGAGCTGCCCTTAATTTTAAGGACAGTGAATGTCTCTTTGTCTTCCTTTTTTAGCTTTTCTATCTTAGCGAGAAGATTATCGTGCCTTTTGTGAAATTCGCCAGCAATTAATCTTGATGTTGTTATTGCTTCTTTTTTTTTGTTTGCAAAAACCAAATTATTCATATTGCATTACCTCAAAACAAAAAAGGCTTATGCCTTGTGTCCCAGAGCTGACAGGCTCCCCGCTTAAGGAGTGGACACAAGGCATAAGCCTTTAAGCGTATTAACTTCTGTCAGAAAGCTCTTATAGATAAACCGTAGTATAATTTTCATTACTTGTCAACCTTAGCCAATCACACCCACCCCAAATACAAAAAACTTTACAACCACACAAAAATGTGCTAACGGATAAGTATAGTTTTACATAAATGTAAGAAAACGAATAAGAACAAGACGAAGAGGTAAAACAATGGCTGAGTATATCAGTGCAAGAACAGCAGCGGTTGCCATAGGCGACGCTACAGAATTCACCGTCACCACATCTACCGGAGTATCCTGTTACGGCGCTCATGGTGATGAAGTTGTTGGCCAAGTCTACAAGAAAAACAGCGACGACACATTTTCCCTACTCAATGCAAGAACTAACCCCGCTGCCAATCCTCGGCCAGTGGTTCTAACCGGAAGGCACATGGCTTTTCCAATCGTGCAAGCCGGTACATACAAAATAGTAAAACAACTTACAAAAGGTACTGTAGGCATCGACATAGAAGAGGGTTGAGCAATGACGGTAATTATATCGCCAATCTCCACCCCTATATTGTCACCTATCGGGAACCCGATTGTTAGCCGTTCGTTGTCTGCACGTCCTCCCGCCTACGATAAACTTGTGGTTTGGGCGCGAGGCCCAATAATCCATGGAATGAACGTTGAACAAGATCCTGATGTCGAACAAGACCCAGATATTGCCTACGAGCACTATCGCCGTGATTATATCAACGGCTACCATCTTTTCGTTTATCCCAACGGTGACACAATCACTAATTCCTGGGACACAACCAACGCGACATATCTACTTGGTCAGGCTGAAATGGGAATAGATACCACGCCTGCTACCACGGCTGATGCAGTGGAAGGCCCGTTCCTGAATACTGCAAAAACGCAGGCTGAAATAGAAGCATATGTTGTTGGTAAGGAAACGACTTTTTTTAACGCAGATATAGGAAAGGGTTATGCTTTGTATTTTGGATTAACCAGTGCAGAAATTATAGAAGTAACAAGTTTTTTTGCATAAGTTTTTTATGCGATAACACAGGACACAATATGAAAAAAACAATACCAATTATAGTGGCGCTTTTGCTCACATCATCTATGTGCTATGCGGATATGAATTATGTAGTTCCATTAACCGACACTAAGTACAGTGACAGAGCAACTAAGTATAATGCGAATGACCTTGAAAACAATACCCATGTTATTGGTGATGGCTCTGACCATGCTGATGTTGCCACGAACACAATACATCGAAGCTTAACAGATAATCCCCATGGTGTAACTGCTGTACAAGCCGGTGCTGTCCCCACGACTGGTGGGACATTCCTTGGGAATCTCAATGTTGGTTCTAGTGCCGATAGTACTAATGCAAGAGCATTTCAGGTAGGGAATGGCAGAACAAGTAATGGTAGTTCATACATTGACCTGATTGGGGATACTACTTATTCTGACTACGGTTTACGGATTATCCGAAAGAATAACGGTGAAAACTCAGCATCTGAATTAACGCATAAGGGCACTGGTGCTCTTATTCTCAATTCTTATGAAGCCGGAAGCGTTGAAATTAAGACTGACAATACCACAAGAGCGACTGTTGATTCTGGTGGTATTGCTCTTTCCAACGGCACGAATATAAATGAGTTTTCAATAGATGGAACACTTGCTGGTGATTCCGACGATGCTGTGCCTACGGAAAAGGCTGTTAAAACTTATGTTGATGCTAACGGTGGTGGGCTAAGTAATCTCGTAGAAGATACTACCCCGCAACTTGGTGGAAACCTCGACATCCAGGCCCACAGTATTGAAGGTGTGGATGCCACAGAGTTTAGTTATGTGGATGGGGTGACTTCTGACATTCAGACTCAAATCAATGCCAAAGAAGGAACTCTCACGAATTCAGCGGGGCTTTTATCTGCATTGAGTGACGAAACTGGAACAGGTGTTGCTGTATTTGGGACTACTCCGACCATTGCTACCCCTGTCATTACTGGAAAGGTCGACCGAAATAATGTTGCTGTAAATGATGATGATTGTACGGGTGAACAAGGTGCATGGTGGTATGATACTACTGACTCAGCCTTTGAGTTTTGCAATGATAATAGCGGAACGCCTGTTGTTTTAGGTGGTGGAAGCGGAGGATATACAAATTTAACTGAATTTGTAGAACAAACTGCATGGAGAGTATTCTATTCCGATACCGATGGTGACGTTACAGAGCTTGCCCTTGGCGCTGATGGAACGTATTTAAAATCAAATGGGGCAACCTCTGCTCCGACATTTGCAACGCCGTCCGGGTCTGGCGATGTTTCAAAAGTTGGTACTCCTGTAGACAATCAAGTAACTGTATGGACAGGTGACGGAACAGCGGAGGGCACAAGCGGCCTTACGTATAATGGTTCCGACTTCGGTGTTACTGGTAATATTGTTGTTTCCGGCACCGTTGATACTGTTGACATTGCAGCACTTGCTTCGGCCAACACAGGCGATCAGGATGCCGTTGACGTTGACATTACCGACGCTGGTTCTCTTATCACAGCTACAGAGGTTGAGGCTGCCCTGCAGGAAAACAGGACAGCGATTAATCTTAATACTGCTAAAACAATAGTACCGGACGGGACAGATATAAATGATATTTTACAATGGGATGGAACAGATTGGTTTGCCAGCGGACAAATAGAGGGACTTATAAATGATACTGCGGGCAATGGTGATGTAAATGAAATATGGAGTGCCAACAAAATTTATGATGAATTGCAATTAATAGATAATGGGTGGAATTGTACTGAGCAATCAGGAGCACCATCCTCTGTTGTTAATGGCGCGTGTGTGCTAGATACTGATACAAATAAAATGTATATAGGTTTTCCAAGTGGAGTTATTAATCTGCCTCCAGGTGGGTGGGTAGCGAATTGAAAATGAATAAAAAAATATTATTTTTAACCTTTATTTTATATGGCTATTTTAGCAATTTATGTTTTGCATTTGATGTAACTATTGGGTGGAAACCTACGAGCGCTAGTGGATATGAATTGTATTATGGAGAAGATAAAACTAATTTAAGTTATGTTATTGATGTTGGATTGCCTTCAATAACTGATGGATTAATGAGTAGGGAAATAATTAATTTAGATAACAACACTACCTATTATTTTACATGTAAGGGTTATGTGAATGGTATAAGAAGTAACAGCTCTAATATGCTTATAGCCAAGCACCTATTCTACATGGTAGAAATTAATGGGCCTGCTTATTGTCTGTTAAATGGGAAAGCCCATTGCAATCTTTTACATTGAGGGTGTCAATATGAAAAAAATAAAACTATTACTATTCTTACTATTACTTTTTCCAGTACCTGGATATTCTGCAACAAATGGACAAATATCCAGGTATGATTCTAATGGAAATCCCATTGCATCTGATGACTTGATTAGTATAACTACTCTTTCCGGTGTTGCTGTTGGTTCGACACATTTGGGCACTTTTACCGGTTCAACAATTACTGATAGCTCGACAAATAAAGTTGCGTTACAGGAACTTGAAACAGCCGTAGAAGCGTCTTCTGGAACTACAAATTTATCGAACACTCCAGCGACAACAACTATTGAAATACACTCCAGCTCTGGCACTGATACCACTCTCCCGGCTGCGACAACAAGTAGCGCTGGAATGTTGACAGGGGCGGATAAAACTAAACTTGATGGTATGACAGGCGGGGCCGATAGCATACAATTTATATTCACTGACCTGACATCCACGTATACAGGAAAATATATAGAAATACCTAGCACAGTATCTTGGACAACTGCAAATATACTGTGTGATGTTACGGAGACTGCGGCCCCTGTAGAATTTGACATTTATATGAAAACGTCGATATCTGGTACAGCTTCGGCAATAACTACAACAGAGCTTACGATGTCAACTACCAACGCGTATGTTACAGGTATAGATATATCTGGGTTGACAGATCCTAGTGCGGGTTCGTGGATAAGGGTAGATATATCAACAATTGCAGACACCGCAACAGAATGTACTGTGTCGCTAAATTTATAATAAAGGAACGATATGCTTAATATAATTTATTCTTTGTTGATTTTTGTTTTTACGTGTTGCTCTACCCAAGCTGGGCAAGTTGTTGTGCAGAGTGGAACCGGTTCTGGAGGTGATTGCAGTAGTGGATATGTAAGAAATTCAGAATGGTTAGAAATGCCAATTATTTCTGATACAGATCAGGTCATAAACGGTTTAGTTGCTGTTGATGATGACGCAAACAACTATATCGCCTTTTCGGTATCTGGTGCATATACGGTAGATTGGGGCGATGGGT
>JAOZOY010000110.1 GCA_029933005.1 Deltaproteobacteria bacterium | reverse complement strand
GTAGCCGTTTTTTGCATTTATCGCAAATAAAAAAGCTGCAATCAGGGCAGTTCATCTATCACCTCCATTTTCACTTTTATTGAGCCTTTTTCGTTAATCATATCCATTAACCCACTTCCTATCAAACAGTCTCCGTGCATAACGCAAGCAAGGTATGTTAAGCCTCCATATTCATAATAAAATTCAATCATGTCGGAATCGGTTTGGTTTTGCTGCACCGTGAAAATCATTACAGATCTCCTTTCAATACCCAAAATACATAAAATAGAATATTCCCCAAACCGCTATCATCCCCACTACCCACGGGATCAATGCCAACTCCCGACGGTTCTCTTTTTCCTCCCGTTTCTTATCCAGATATTTCATTGCTCCCAAGAATGATTCCGGTGTGGATAGATCGTAGCCTTTTAAAAATTTCTCTATTACTGTTGCCATGTTTTTAACTCCTTTCGTGTGGTGGTTATTTGATGGATTTCGTTACAATCTTCCGGCGGCCTACTCTTACAACCATAACCCGGCGGCCATTCTGGTTGATAATGACTTGTTTCTGCCCCTTCGGACAAAATCGTTTGAAGAGGTCAATCGCTTGTTGTTCCATTGTTACAGTCCTTTCACGGTTGGGCTGGGAATTTCCAACCCCCACCGATTATAAACAAAAGTTATCACACTATCAATATACTTAGACCATGCCACCCGGTCAGATTTTCTTAACCGTTTCTCGACTTCGATGATCTCACCATCAATTATCTTATGGTCCACCCCGAGGATCTTCCCCTTCATCCAACTGTGTATTTCATCAACCGATAATGATTCGCCATATCCATCTTCGATGAACTTTATTATTGTGGGATAGATAACCCCGAAAGTATAAGCTAGTTGTTCCAGCGTCTTATTAGCTTTATGTGGTTGGATGATAACTTCCAACGGCTTATCTGTGTTGGCATCTTGAATGATCCGGCAAGCACGATCTTTCACCTGGTCATTTATTAGGATTAACTTATGTTTCATTCTGCATTGCCTTATATTGGTGGCAAAATTGTTTGACCGGGCAGTAATCCTCACACCGAACCGATTCCCCTTTACGAAATACAACCACCCCACCTATTTTGTCGGCATGTTCTTGGGCTTCTTCTTCATTGTCATACAACTTGGTTGCTCGTTTATGTTTCTCGCTTTTCATCACTGCCCACACATCAGGTTTTGCCCAGCGTTCGTCAGGTGAGCACGGAGGTAATTCTTCATCTGGCATATTCCCGGCGAGTTCATGTATAAGTAACCGTTCTTCAATATATTTAAGGGTTTTTTCGTGTCCCCATTTAGGGATAGAAAGAATCTTTACCGGCTGATAATCACTCCCTCTTAAATGTTCTCTTGCTGACCAATCACGGTGAATAGCGACAATCTGTAATTTGTCAATATCGAACCCGTTTTCATGCCAGAGGTAATCATAAATATTTAATTGTGCAATCCAGTCACTTTTGGCATCCTGGCTGGCATATTTGCTAGTGAATTTATAATCAGAAATTAACATCTTATTATCACTATACCGCCGACAGGCATCAACTGAGCCACTAATCGTACAGCCATTTATTTCAACTGATAGCCTTTCTTCGTGAAATGCCTCATAGTCTGATGATCTTTCCAGTAGCTTGTGCCCCAACTGACCAAACAACCGGAAAATACCATCAGAATAATCCTCGACCATTTCATCAGCATGTCGGAGTTTTAACTGTCTGATTTGTGGTGGCCCTATCAGTTCAGTAGCTGAATAATCTGCCCCTCCCTTAGTATAATCATTGTAAGCTACTGATTCACATAATTCCGGCGGCAAATTATATTTATTGGTATAGTGCATTATGGCATCTCCTTCTCGACAACCACTACTTCAAAACCAGACTTTTTTCTCGTAAAAACATAGAAGTCAGTTCTATACCCGAAACCCCACTGTTTGATATACAGAACAGTCATACTATCAAGATATAAACCTTTACCTTCCAACATCTTTAGTCTCGTGGCTGTCATCGAATTAGCAAGACACAATATCCCGAACCCTTTAATACAAACATCCGACATTTTTTCGATAAAAGATCATGGCTGAGAAAACGGGATATTTGTCACAACCCAATCAAATTTTTTATCACAAGATAGAAAATCTTTACCCATTGCTATTTCATAAAATTCTTTCTTGTCAGAAGGAAAGTTGTTATAAAAAACACCTTCACCAAAACAAGGGTCACACCATGTATCCCCTGCCACTCCAGGGATTTTCAAAATCAATTTTTTAGCAAGAGGTTCTGGTGTGAAAATAATATCTCTATCTGAGTGGTGATGTTTTGGCTGCATTACGGCATCTCCTTTTCTAGTTCAGCCTTCCGTTTATTTTTCGCATTCATCACCTGGTTTTTCAACTCAGCCGGTAGCTTCTGAATTTCAGGCCAATGACTTGCAAAGTATTCTTTTAATTCTTCCATCCCCGGCGCATCCCCAATAATCGCTATGAACGATTTAGCCTGGTCAACAGGGTCAATGGTCGGGGTAGGCTGTAAAAATGGCTCTGCGTTGCCCTGCGGGGGTGTGGCGGTAGTTTTGGGCGGGATACCTTTCGGTTTCTGGTGGGCGTCGGGATCATCTTTGTCCGTGGCAATGTTGAAGAATTTCAACAGGAAGAACTTTTCGGCATAAGTCAGAGCCTTGCCAACACCTTTTTCCCCATTGTCAAGCCCTTGACCTGTCCAGGGACATTCAATCTGTTCTTCGGGGTTGTCTGCATTTACCCAGGTAAAAGACATTTTCAACTGAGTGAAATATTCATGCCCGCCCTTGCTGGTGGTATGATCTGAAACATCATAGCCTACTACTCGGGGGATTAACAGCAGGGCGTTTTCATCCATGGCATCACGGACAGCCCCGAGGGTTTGCGAGCTGCTGACATATTTAAACTGATATCCCTTGTTATCTTTTTTCAGATATGGGACGGTTTTTCTGACATTGATTAGCTTCTGGTAAATATTCAGTTGTGTGGGTTCCTTTTCCATAACATCCCCCTTCTCTTTGATTTTGGAGCCACCGGGGGGAGTTGAACCCCCAACCTTCTGATTACAAAACAGATATTCTACCGTTGAACTACGATGGCATTAATAAGTTTTTAATTGCTCATACAAGCTTATATAACGTAGGGTTTCGGGATTGTCAAGGAATAATTTGAAAAAACTTTTTATTTACACTTTTTAGGGGTTGACAAATAAATGTCTATCGGTTATATAGTAGTTATAACATTTTAAGGAGGTGAGATAATGCAAGTAACAAAATTCCATAAATGGGTTAAAAAACAGCCAGTTACGGCACTTGCTTACCAGTTGGGTGTGACTGAAAATGCCGTTCGCAACTGGAGCGTTTACGGCAAAACCCCGAAGGACGAAATAAAAAGAAAGATCGTAAAGTTGTCTAAAAAAGAAATTATTTTTGAAGATTTTTTCAAATAGGGGGTTTTATGATTTATACCATGGAAGAGATGCTTGAACATTACGTGGTATACCGAAAAGAGGTTGTACAAAAATGTTGTATCCATCCCGACGGGGATGCAATCTATTTCCCGGAAAGGGATTATTGGATTCCTTTTGATAGTATCAATAGCTATTCAAATATTGTACGATGGGTAATGCACATGACAGAAAAAAATTGGATAGATATTTCAATGATAAGGGAAATGATTTATCTTGCATGCTCCCGCCACGGGATAGATTCTTTTTCTATGCCGCCAATTCCGCTAAAATCATTGGAACATTGGAGTAAAGATGGACATGATACAAATAGCTAAAGCTTATTTGTCTGTTGGGTTGTCTGTGATTCCTATTAAAAAAAACTCAAAGAGACCAGACATCCCTCGGTGGAAACCGTACCAAACAATGAGGGCACAAGATAAAGAAATTAATGAATGGTTTGGTAATGGGAAAGATAGTTCGCTGGCAATCATAACCGGCCAGGTATCTGGCGATCTTGAATTGTTGGATTTTGACAATAAGGCGGAATTGGCAAAAGCATGGGGAAAGAATATCCCCATTGAACTTAAAAAAAGGTTGGTGGCCGAGCGATCCCAAAGTGGAGGCCTGCATATTGTTTATCGTTGCAATGACTGTAAAATTCCCGGCAATATGAAACTGGCACAAAGAAAGATTGACGATAAAATCCAAGCTCTGATTGAAACCAGGGGGACAGGTGGGTATTTTCTTTCCTATCCGTCACCAGGATATGAATTGATCCAAGGAACTTTTACTAATATTCCGGTTATTACAGGGGAAGAAAGAGACATCCTTATTTCCGCTGCGGCAGAACTAAACGAGTGCGCCCCTGACATAAGAGAAATAGTTGATATTCCCGTAAGGTCAGTTTCAACTAATGGCGAACTAAGCCCTGGAGATGATTTTTCAAACAGGGGAGAGGTTGCGGCTTTATTGCAGGAACGAGGCTGGACCATAACCGGAAGGAAGGGGCAAACCCAAGATGGGACGGAAACAATTTATCTCACCCGACCAGGGAAAAGCATATCAAAAGGACATTCAGCTAGCCTCATTAACGGTAGGGTGTTGTATGTGTGGTCATCGAATGCGCATCCTTTTGAACCCGGAAAAGCATATTCACCCTTTGCCGTTTATACAATTCTGAACCATGGGGGTGATTTTTCAGCAGCAGCTAAACAGTTGGCTGCCTTCGGGTATGGGACAATGCTGGACAATGCTGGACAATGGGATGATTTGCTGGACAATGCTGGACAACAGCCGAAAATGCTGGACAGTGCAGGACAACCCGGACAAATGCTGGACAGTGCCCGGACAGATGCTGGACAAATGCTGGACGAAAAAGAGGTTGTTATGGATGTGAAAGGGAAAAATGCTATAAAAACAACAACTTCTAGTGAGCAGTTAAAGGAAAATCTCGCCCACAGATTCCCACCCCCCCCACACCCCCCCTATAAGGTATATAATATAAGAGAAATATTAACCAAAAACATTCCCAATATTACAGATACCCAGATGAAGGCCATAACTGAAGAAATTGATATAGCCGCCGCTGCTCCGCCTGAAAGCGGGCAGACGGCTAGTATTCAAAATGAGTACCGTGACTGGGTACAGTTTTCCGGTGGTGAGTTTCGGTTAGCTGATTTTTTCTCGTACTGTGGAATTAAGACAAGGCAGTTAAAACGGCTTGTCTATAACATAAATGAACGCCTGATTTCTCAGGGAAAGATTATTCATGTCAGTCGTGGAGTATATCGGATTGTCGATGAAGATTGTGACCAAATAGATTTTCTCAATGCTGTTACCGATGAAGCAAATGTTTACCTTCCCCTTGGGGTAAATAAATTTGCAGCCGTCATGCCGGGGAATATTATTGTGGTTGCTGGCGAAGCAAATGCAGGCAAAACAAGTTATTTATTAAATATCGCTGGTATGAACATGAACAAAGCAAGGGTTGTTTATTGTAGTTCTGAAATGGGTGGCGGAGAGTTGAAGCGACGATTACAAGGGTTTAGCTCTCATGAGTTCCACCTTGAAGATTGGGCTAAAGTTACATGGCTAGACAGATCATCCAATTTTGCTGATGTAATTGTCCCTGGTGAGGGAGTCATAAATATTATTGATTTTTTGGAAATCCATGATGACTTCTGGCGGATCGGAAAAGAATTAAAAGCCATTCATGATAACTTAAAAGGAGCCATTGCTGTTATTGCTATCCAGAAAAACAAAGGAGCAGAGATGGGGCGAGGGGGAAGTATGGGGTTGGAAAAACCCCGAATATATTTGAGTATGGGTAGCGGTTGGATGAAGGCAGTTAAAATAAAAAATTGGAAAGGTACGGAAAATCCAAATGGGAAAATTGTCAGGTTTAAATTGCGTAATGGGGCAATCTTTTCAACAAGAGGTGGTTGGATACATGAAGATGAATCATAAGACCAGAAGGGGGGGTAATTAATGAAAACCGTAAACCTGAAAAACTCAGAAATCCAGGTGACTATCCACGCCTTAAACTCTTGGGGTGATAGTCTGGCCGGTAGACCTTACCGGAAAACAATCGTGGAAGTAGAGAAAAAATTGTTTAATGCAATTGAGGACGGCACGGCGGGGGAAGTTAAAGAATTTAGGGCGTTGGTAGATGAGTTGAAACAAAATCTTTAAACAACAGGAGGTAGAAAAATGGCGAAGAAATTATTTGATTTAACGGTGAAAACTGGCAGTTACACAAACCGGGACGGGGAGGAAAAAGGCAGGTATAAAAATGTTGGGGTAGTCATGGAAGGGAACGATGGAGGAATGTTTTTGTTGTTAGACCGAACGTTTAACCCGGCAGGCGTGGGGGAAGGGGAAGCGTGTCTGATATCGATGTTTGAACCGAAGTCGCGGCAACAGCCACAACAGCACCAGGAACCGCAAGCGGGATATAATCAGCCGGATGATAGTGTGCCATTCTAATGGCTACTAAACCAGCAAACCACAAATCGTACAGGACAAAAGCTGATAAAATATTTATGGCGCAATTTCATAATCGCCATTGCG
>JAOZOY010000046.1 GCA_029933005.1 Deltaproteobacteria bacterium | reverse complement strand
TTCCCTTGCTGTCATAGACGACAAGTTAAAGAAATAACAACATATTAGCTAGTTATACCCATGTGGAAATTCGCCCCCTGCGGACGATAATGCGTTGCTTTGAGCCACCAATCGCCCGCAGCAGGAGCGGACTCCTAAGCAGAGCTATCCCGCAACGTTAACGTTATTTGCCATTAACTTGACGGCTATGCCCCTGATGTTGATCTTTATGAAAAGAAGCCTTATTATAAATAATTCGATCGTAAGACAATTTTTATCCATATTGTAAGGGAAA
Organism: Deltaproteobacteria bacterium; assembly: GCA_029933005.1. Lineage (GTDB taxonomy): Bacteria > Desulfobacterota > Desulfobulbia > Desulfobulbales > SURF-16 > JAGHCC01. The sequence goes on along the minus strand of JAOZOY010000046.1, from coordinate 21,653 downwards.
AATAACCATGAACAACCTGACCTGCTGGCAGCGTCTGGAGTATGAAGGCCGGGCTGTTTACATCAATCCTGAAAAACCGGACTGGTTTATCCCCAACAGTAAGGCTGATATCCTGATCCAGGGTCTGTTAAAAGACGGTCACGCCGATGAAGCGAGCCTTGATCAAATTCTGTTGGAATCACAGATCAGCACAGCCCCGGCCCAGCCGTATCATGGCCGGGCAAATCTTTTGTCCCTGACCACGCTCAAGGAATGTTGGTTCCACCTGACAAACCACTGCAACCTGGCCTGCAAGCACTGCCTCTTTTCCTCCTCGCCCAGCCGCAGGGAAGAGTTAAGCCGAGAACAACTTGACCGAGCCATCAGTGAGGCAAAAAGTCTGGGCTGTACCCTCTTTTATTTCACCGGCGGTGAACCCTTCACCTACCCGAATTTTTCAGCAATCATCCGGGATCTCCTCCAGGATCCGCAGAATCATGTGGTGGTGCTCACCAATGGCCTGCTGCTGGAAAAGCATCTCGGCATCCTGAGCCGGTTGCCCCGGAAACGGCTTCACCTTCAGCTCAGCATGGACGGCCTTGAGAAGCAACATGAAGCGATTCGCGGCAAGGGAACATTCAACCATTTAATCCGCAATATCAAGATGATGCGGAAAGCCCATATCGGCGTTACCCTGTCCATGGCCGTTCATCAGGCCAATGTCAATGATCTGCCGGTCATAATGGTTCTGGCTGCTGAGCTCGGGATAAAAAACATCCACCTCCTCTATCATTTTATTCGCGGCAAGGGCAGCAGGGAGCAATTCATCAGGCCTGCCGAAATCCTGTCCCATCTCATTACCACCCAGGAGATCGGTGAAAAAAGAGGGGTCCTGATTGACAATGTCGAGCTCATACGCAGCCAGATTTTCACCAGTCCCGGGACCCGGCATGATCTTTCCAACACGGGTTGGGAATCCCTGGCCGTGGGTCCGGACGGCAATATCTATCCTTCTCCGGCCCTGGTAGGCATGGAGGAACTCAACTGCGGAGCACTTAAGCAGGGCTTGGAACAGATCTGGCGCCACAGCCCGGTTCTTGAAAAAATTCGCGAGGCAACGCTTAGCAACAGCAGCTATGAAAAAAATCCTTTAAAATTTCTTGTTGGTGGCGGTGATATTGATCACAGTTACATGACCGGTGGCGACTTTACCGGCCATGATCCCTATGTAGAACTCTACAATAAGATGGCCCTCTGGCTCATGACACGTCAGGCTGCACGCTACCCAAAAAGCAACAGGCCGGCGATTCTTCTGCGCATGGGAGACGTCCGCCATGACTGTCCGGACAGCAGCCGGGAAGTCAGCCTCACCCATTGCAACTGCGTCATCTCCCTGTCGGATGATCTGGACCATAGTTCAGTGCGGGAGTTTTACCGAACTGCCGCCACCCGGGCCAATAAGGATATTGTCAACCCCCTGGCCCCGGAGCAGGGAAAAGCGGATTTCATTCCTATGATCTCCAGGCAGCGCTCTTACGGCTGCGGCAGTCCGATAAATGATGCCGGGGTTAAACCGGGGGAGATCGTGGTTGACCTGGGCAGCGGCAGCGGCGTTGAATGTTTCATGGCCGCCGACATGGTTGGACCTGAAGGCCGTGTGTACGGCATTGATATGACCGATGAGATGCTGGAACTGGCTCGGGCCTCTAAAAAAGAAGTGGTGGCCAGGCTGGGCTATGACAATGTCGAATTCAAAAAAGGATTTCTTGAAAAGATTCCCCTGGATGATCAATCCGTTGATGTCATCATCTCAAACTGCGTCATCAATCTCAGCCCGGACAAACGCCGGACCTTCCATGAAATTTTCCGCATTCTTAAACCCGGCGGCCGGTTGGTGGTCGCCGACATTGTCACGGACGAAGAGATTCCCGTGGAAATCAAAAATAATGAGAAATACCGGGGTGAATGTCTGGGCGGGGCCATGCGCCAGCAAGATCTTGGCGCCATGCTCAGGGCAACCGGTTTTGTTGGATTTCTCATGGTCAAACGTTTTCCCTACCGACAGGAAGGGAAGACACCTTTTTACTCTTTGACCTTCCGGACCCACAAACCCGAACCGGAAAAGGAGATTGATCTGGTTTACCGTGGCCCGTTTGAGGCGGTCTACACGGAAGGCGGCAGGCTGCTTATCAAAGGCAGGAGAACCAGGATTGTTCTAAACGACAGGCAAGGCCTGGATGATTCGGTCTTTCTCTTTGACCCTGACGGCGCCGTAGTCAATATAGATCAGCAGGGAGCAAACTGCTGCGGGGTTACGCCGGAGGCAGTCGCTGAAGACAAAAGTCCGGATAAGGGTGACCGCCAAAAAGTGAACTGCATGGTCTGTGGCAGTGAGCTGCTTTATCTGACCAATGATAAAGAGACCGCCTGTTATTACTGCGGCACGGTGAAACCGGCCAACGCCCTCTGTGAAAACGGCCATTTCGTCTGTGACACCTGCCATCAGCAAAAGGGTATGGCCGTAATCCGCAAGATCTGTACGGAAACCCGCGAACAGGACATGATCGCCCTGCTCAAAAAAATCCGGTCCCACCCGGATATCCCCGTTCACGGCCCGGAACATCACGCCATCATGCCGGGTATTATCCTGGCCACCTATAAAAACAGGGGAGGCAATATCACCAACAAGGACATCCTTACAGGAATCGAACGGGGAAGCAAGGTGCCGGGCGGGGCCTGCGGCTTCTGGGGCAGCTGCGGGGCAGCCATTGGTGCCGGAATTGCAATGGCCGTCCTTCATAAGGCCACACCGCTTACGCCACGTCCACGGCAGACAGCCATGGACGTGACTGCCGCTATTCTCACTGAAATTGCCAAAGTCAGGGCCGGACGCTGCTGCCAACGCGAAACCGTCACCGGGCTGAAGGTGTTAGCCCAACTCTCCAGGGAATGGCCCATCACACTGCTTGCCGATGATACCGTAGCCTGTGACCAGTATTTGACAAATCGCGAATGCGTGCGTAAACAATGCCCGCTTTGGCAGGGGAGAAACAGGAATTTAATTGCTCCTGTGATTTTGCCTGCTATCTGAAACTATCATAGTTAAACAGCTGCTCTACTTTGAACAACATGATACTGCTGGAAACGCCATTACCAGAGAGAAGCAAATCAAGAAATGGAACAGGGCCTGGAAGTTGAAACTGATTGAAAAAATAATCCGAACTGGAAAAATCTTTATGACTTGATTCTACAATAAACTGGATTCCCGCCTGCACGGGAATGACGAAATAAACGCGCAATCAGGAAAGTTAAAAATTGTCTCTCAAATCAGCAAATTACTTGCGCTAAGTGGATACCCTATTTATAAATATGCCGGAATTACCAGAAGTAGAAGTCATAAAAATGGGTCTGACTCCCCATGTCATTGACCGAACCGTGACCGAAATTTTCTCCAGCCCCAAAAAACTGCGGCTGCCGATTCCGGTTAAAAAGCTGGATCAGTTCATCAAAAACCAGCGCATCCAGGCCATCCATCGCCGGGCCAAATACCTGCTTTTTGAGATGACAAATGGTGCAATGATGATCATCCATCTGGGCATGAGCGGCAAGCTCACCCTTTCTCCGGCCAGGGCGCCCCAGGCCATCCACGACCATCTCCGCTTCCGGCTTGATAATGAAATGGAAATGCGCTTTAACGATACCCGGCGCTTCGGTTTTGTCCAGGTCATGGACAGGGAAGAATTCGCCAAAAAAAAACCATTCGAGCATCTTGGCCCGGAGCCCCTGGAGGAAAATTTCACTGCTTCCTATCTTAAAAAAAAGGCGGGGCAACGGGTTCAGCCCATCAAAAATTTCCTCATGGACAGCCGGATGGTGGCGGGGATCGGCAATATCTACGCCAATGAAATTCTTTTTTACAGTAACATTCTGCCCACAACGCCCATCGGCTCCCTGACCCTGCCCATGTGGGAAAGGATCGTCCATTTCAGCCGCGAAGTTCTTGCCAGGGCCATCAGAAGCGGTGGTTCCACCATTGCTGATTTTGTCGGCAGCAGCGGCAAGCCGGGCTATTTCCAACTTGAGCTCATGGTCTATGGTCGGGCAGATGAGCCATGCAAACTTTGTATCACACCCATCTCAAAAATTGTCATCGGCGGCCGGGCCACCTATTTCTGTCCCCGCTGCCAGAAATAGCTCATGGCTCATGGCTCATGGCTCATGGCTCATGGCTCATGGCTCATGGCTCATGGTAAAAAATTATACCGATAATGAGACGACAACTTCTACAAAATAATTTAAATAGGATTGATCGAAACTGTTGAGCGGGCATGGGGATTGCGCAAACACAACGCAAATATCGGTCTCGACTGCCTGACCTTTATCATCAACTAAACTGAAATTTTTTCAGCGGAATTTGCAGTTATTCAAATTCCTTCTTAAAAGCCACAAAATCCTGCCGCAATGCAGCCAGTTCCTCCTGCAGCTGTTTGACATCCTCTTCAAGTGAGGTCAACCGGTCACTGCCCTTCGTCGTAGTGTTTAAAACTCTTTCTTCTCCCGCACTATCCGTCCGGTTAACAGATCCGGATTCATCGCCAAAAAGATGAATATAACGGCATTCCTTGCGGCCCGGTTCCCGGGGAAGTTTTTTGACAAATTCCAACTCAATCAGATTATTCAAAGTCCGCGCTACTTCACCCAGTCCATCAAAATCATAAAGTCTTCCGCTGCGACCACGAATCTCACCAACGGTCTGGGGGCCACGCAGAAACAAGACACAGAACAGAGCAGCCTCTTTACTTAAAAGTGAATATTTTTTTGAAAAAAGCTGCTCAAATTTAAAAACACGATCGGCGATCTGGAGAACCAGCTGTTTTTCCCTTAACAGGCCCAGGGCTTGAAGCAGAATCTCCTCGTCATAGCTGACAACGGGAAAGCGGTTTGTTTTTTGATTGCAGCCATTTTTCAAAGCATTCAGGGAGAGTGGATAAAGATCGGGAGTGGTCATTTCCTTTTCCAGCAAACAGCCGAGAACGCGAATTTCTACATCATTTAGTTTTTCCATTTATTTCCTCAAAAAAGACGGAGAAATCCTGCCTTTTTCATAATTCTCGTGCCAGTTTTCCGCCACGGGAAACTCCTTATAAAGCTCCGTCCGCCGGGCTTCAAGAAGGAGCCGGGGTTTATTCATAAAATCAGCCGCGCAATATATCTTTTTTCCCACGGCCTGACTGATTCCGTCCAGCCAGACAAGACCCATAGTGGAGCGCAGCAAGTGATGGTCAACGATAAGAATTTCCACATTTTTGGCCAGCCAAAGAGCATTTTCCCAGGCCTTTCTGCGCAAAGGGCCGGTCAGGGCCTGGAGATAAAGTGGAGGGCCAGCAGTAAACACGATATCCGGATTCCACAGAAGAATCTTTTCTATTGTCATCTCATCGAGAAGCTGGATATCCGAGGCATGAACAAACACCTGCCCCTCCATCTCGATGCGTGTCATCATAACGCTGCCGAATCTTGATCCCGGCAGCCCGTGGGGGACGCGTTTGGAGAAACACAGGGGACCATCTGAGCAGTTCGCCTTTTTCATGTTTGCCCCCGACAGTTCTGCCAGATCCAGGGCGCGTCGATGCATGAGGGGTGAAAGGTCTTGCAAAAATTTCTCCCCTGAAGAGTATAAACTCCAGCAACGCAGATCCGTGAAACTTGAGGGAAGCTGTTGAAATGAAAGCTGGTATGGATTTGCCCGAAGCAGGGGCACATGGTCGCCATGAAAATGACTGAAGACGACATCCGTGGCGCTTGCCATCGCCTGCAGAATAGTCTGTCTGATTTTCACCCCAACCGTAACCTGGCGGGGATGGGGAAGAAGGCCATGACGCTGGTATCCCAGGGCAAGCCCCGGATCAATCAGGATGCGTCGTTTGCCGACAGTGACAAGGCATGACATGCCGCGAACGCCCAGAGACTCAGTGCCAAGTATATCAATGATCATGCCTTTTCCCCAGCCTGAGCAACAAAAGATGCCGGGGCGGCAAAATAGATGCTCAATAAATAAAACGGGGCTGGCCCAAGGATCAGGCCAGCCCCGTTATCGTTCAATCTACAGTTTTAAAGAGCAGAAAAAAATCTAATCCATTGGTTTAAATTCCACTCTCCGGTTTCTGGCTCTATTTTCTTCCGTATCGTTGGGAGCAACAGGCTTTGTCATACCATATCCCACGACTGTCATGCGACTGGAATCAACCCCTGCAGCTGCCAGATAATCCCTGACTGCCTGGGCACGCCTTACTGAAAGATCCATATTGTATTCAGCTGTACCTATATTATCAGTATGGCCTTGGATTTCTACCTTCAAATCAGGATCCATTTTCGCAACCTTTACAGCCTCTTCCAAGGCGGCCTTGGCATCAGTCTTAATAACGGCACTGTCGAAATCAAACAACATAAATGACATGTAGGCCCAACAACCCCTGGCATCAACAGTAGCGCCCTTAGGTGTATTGGGGCACTGGTCAATAGAGTCCGGGACACCGTCGCCATCGCTGTCTAGCGGAACTGGAGCATCCATCAAAAATACACTTTCGACAAAATCAGCCATAGCTTCACTTGACGAAATAGAATCCGCATTCGCTGCAAAGCCGCACTGACCTATCTGGGCAACCGCTTCCAAGAGAGCTTTTCCTTTGGGATCATCTCCAATCAGCACTGTATATATGCAGACCTTGTCGCCAACTTTATTTTTCATATTTTCAGCAGCTTTCTGAACAGCAGCGCTTTTCATGGCGACTCCGTCACTAAAAATCAAAACAGCAGTTTTACCCTGGATCGCTGTCAGGTCTTCAGTGGTAGCGTCTATAGCGAGATCTAACGGACTTCCGCCCTCAAGGTTTTTAACTCCTTTTAAAGCTTGAGCAAATTCTGCCTGCGAGTATTGCGCCGAGCCATAGGCAAATGGCGCAGCTTCAATGGCAGAACTGGTATTTCTATTGCCAAACTTTCTCATCGCTGCTGTCAACTGGAGATCAGGCATTGTTTGATTCATGCGGCAGATGACTGTCTTGGCTTGATTAAACTTGACCTCTCCCTTGTAAGAGTCCAGCATAGTGGCAGAGGCATCCAGAATGACGGCTACATTATCCACACTCTGTATCATTTTACCTGATTGAATCTTGGGATTAAGATCAACAGGGCTAAAGGGTGCTTCTGTTTTCTGTGTAGTAGTCTGCTGACCTGCACAACCAGCAATCAAAGCTACAATTAATAAGCAAAAAAACACTTCTGGAAACAAAAAACCTTTTGAACTCTTCTTTGTCACAACAATCCCTCCTTATTTACTTGAAAAAACAGTTGATAGGAAATCACTTTTTAACAATTTATTAGCGTAACACTGGCACTTGGCCTTAATCTACCAACCTGATTACTCTTTCATTATATGTGTGTCAAGAGTAATCTTGAACTCTTGATGGAACAAAATCGTTGTCAGGACTTGTTTAAAAGAAAAATTGTTCTTTTGGTGTAACTATTCAGCAAGACAACCGGGGAACTGAACCCGGCATCTATTTTAAAAGTAACGGCCATCCCGGCGAACCGGCACAACCGATAAGCGAAGGTGAGCCAGCAAATTGGCCTAACCACAGAGATCGCAAAGTAATTTATTGATTATAACAAATTATCCCGGTGACCTCTGTGTTATCAGTAGCTTCAACAGCTTTTAAAAAAACATCAAAACTCAACGGCAAGCTGCATGGTGGCCACATCGGCATCATCGTCGGTACCGCCGTCACTGGTGTCATAATCCTCGGCATGAAAATACTCAAAGGCCAGAGAGGTATGGTCAAAAATCTCCATGCTGATGGTACCGATATAGAGTTCCTCAGGCAGGCCAAACGCAACCGACTCATCCGTGCCCTGATAACCAAGAGCAAAGGTCGTCTCACGATCAAAAAGCTCGGCGGTATAACCAAACTCAATATTCCAGGACTCGGGTTCGGCCCCGTCACCTTTAAAAGCAATTTCCGTGGTCTCAAAGTCATCAAGGGCAGTCAGATACTCGCCGATCAGAATAAAGGGACCCATCACAATGTGAGTATGAACGGAAAAACCAGCCACATAGTCGTCAATTTCATCAATGCCGACATCATCCTCCAGATAATCGCCTATGCCGTCCGTGTCGCCGATATTGTTGATATAATGGAAGGTTATATCAAAACTCATGTTGTCCGTGGCCTTAATATAACCCAGGCTGGCGCCATAAGTATCGATCTCATCATCATCGCCGCTCTCGTTAATATCCCCGTTAAAAGCGTAAACAGAGCCAGATAAACCACCGGTCTCGAAACCGATCTGCACGGCGGTGTCATTGGTCTCTCCCATCTCCAGGGTGAGGGGATCAGAAATCATATTTGTTTCAAAACTGCCAAAGGGCACGTACATCTTGCCGGCGGCGAAATAGAGGGGGAATTTGTCCATATTGCCCAGAGTAATGGTTCCTTCATCGACAATAACATGATCATCCTCTTCACCCTCCTCATACAGCAGCAGGACATGAGTACTGGACCATTCCGAGATCTGAGCGTCAAGACCGATTTCCACTGTGGCCAGACTGACATCACTGCCGTCGTCATCATCAAAAAAGCCATTGTCATCCACACTCCAGGAGGCCGCCTCCACCTCAACAACACCGCTCAGCTCCACATGATCGTTAATGGCCTGCAGAAAGGATTCTTCCTCCTCGCCTACTTCACCGCTCTGTCTGGCCACCTGCTCTTCAAGTCGTTGCATGCGATGGGTAAGAGCTTTGTCTTTCTGGATCGGAGCAAAGGTGGCTGATCTCTCTTTGATAAGAACCTGTTCTTCGCCTTGCCTGCTTACCTGCTGCTCAAGTTTAATAATACGTTCCGTAAGGCGCTTATTCTGCTCCATCAGCGCATGGAGCTGGTCCTCAAGAGTTGCGCCGACGGCAAAGGTCACCGTCCCGGCCAGCATGGCCAGGGCGGCCACGCCAACAATTGTTTTCTTCATCTCATTTCTCCTTTAAAATCAACTTGATTAAAAATAAAATAAGCCCTGTTCCTTCGAAGAAAGAACAGGGCTTATTTGCAAATAGAGGTAAATATTTGCAGCCAAAACCTTTCCTCGAAGGCGCGGGTTTTCCCCTTGTGACTGATTAAAACGGGCAGGTTTCCTGACTTATTCCCAAACGATTCACCTTCCCGCCGGAGACACGGCAATGTGTCCGGCAGTGGTTGTTGAACCGTTCCCTTTGTTCCATATATAAACTGGAACGGGAAATTACAGTGGCGGGACCGTTCCCGATTTGCACGGGATTTCCTCTTAACCCCGTTTCCAGGGCACCTGTTTTGCTAACCAATAACATATTTATAAAAAAATGTAACTATTCAGCTGCACAACATCTTCTTTAATGAGGTTCATGTATTATCAGGCAAAACTGCCAGACAAATCAAGCCATAGACACCCGCCAGCAAAAGCAGACAGATGGCAGGCCATGACCTTTTTTTCCGTTTTTTAATCCCTCTGACATAAACAAGATAGCCGACAATACTCAAACCAATGCCGATCAATGCCCGCCAGCCGTTCCAGTGCAGCCGCGGATCGGCCTGGCCGCGGAACTCACTGGTCAGCGTCAACTGGAACGGGAACAGCATTCTGCCGATAAAATCAGCTGCAGGGGTTATAGTTTCAGGCAGACTCCGCTGATAGCTCTTCATGGGTGAATAGGCTCCATCGGTCACCGTGCCGAAGACCTGCCTGTCATCAAAGCAGGTGACAGTACGGTGCAGAGGGGAGATAAGGAGCTTAAAATCCATACTCTGCGCGTCATACTGATCCGCAGACAGCTCAATAAGTTTATAATGATCATAAGAAATCAGATAAACCCGATTTTCTCCTGTGATGGCAAGACCATAAAACTCCTTACGTTGGTTTTCTGAAATAACCAGGGCCTCGATGTCTGTCTCAGGCGGGATAGGCGTCCTGATAATTTTCGGTTCATTTTTTACGCGCTGGACATGAAAAACCGCGCCTTCACTGTCCCGGATAAAATAACCGGCATCAAAGGGCTTAAGATTGGTGGTCTTGCCGCCGATAACCGTAGCCGGGAAGGAGAATCCCTTCATCATCAGAGCATGGGTGAACCGTTTGCTCAGCTCCTCGTCAATCCGGTTAAAGTCGGCATTGATAAACTCCATGCCCCTTCCGCTAAAACGAAAAACATCCTCGGGAAAGGGCAGCATGGCCTGTTCCTGGTCCTGGTTAAAAAGCGGATAAAGCGGAATCTGCGGATAATGATCCGGCAAATGGCGTGATTTTATCTCAATACCCTGGCGCCCTTTTTTGATGCTGGCCTTATCAAAGGACTGCCCGTCAATGATCAAAGGCAGAAGTCCCTTTTTCTCCATGGTCTTGTAATAGAGAAAGGGCAGCAGCTCTTCAAAGGCGGCCCGGCTGTAATTATTTCCCTCTTCATCACGGTAATGAAACTGATGACTGCCCAGGTAATCCCGATAAACAAACTGCTTTTTCAGGGGACTGTAAAAAAGCATGGTACTGCCTTCCTCAGAGCCGAAGATCTTCCAGAAACCGGTGGGAAGAAAATAACTCATGGTCAGTATACCCAGCAGGATGAGACTGTATCTGGAGAGGTGGATCATGTGACTTCCCCTTGCTGGAAGCGGCTGCCCCCTTGAAAAACAGTGAGAAAAAACAGCGGCGCAAGCAGCATCAGCCAGGGCAGGGCCGGGTTCAGGCGGCAATAACCGCTGCCGGAAAAAAGCAGGGAGATAAACCCGCTGAAAACCAGGAAGACAAAAACGCGCCGCGACCAAGCCGGCTCAAGGAGAATCAAACTCATGCCGAGATAACCGACAAAACCGGCGTAATGCCAGGGCAAAAGCGTGGTCAGGCTGGACACGGCAACTTCGACCGGGAAATAATAACGGCTGACTGCCCAGATAGCCGCTGTGTCGAGCAGGGCCAGAACAGTATAAAGGCCAAGGCCCAGAGCGAGAAAAATCGCCAGCAGACGCTCGCGGTCAACCGGCAGATGCAGGGAAAGACGCAGCCGTTTCTGCAGGATCTCCGGGACAAACTGCACCACGGCCAGACAGATACCGGAAAGCAGGGGAAAATAGCGAATATCACTGTAAAAAAAAGATTGGATATGAATGGCCTGATACCAGATCATCTCGGCATGTTCCGCCTGGAGCTGCTGCCGGATATCCACCCAGATTTTCAGACAGACTGCGGTATTGAGACAAACCAGGGCAAGAAAAAAGTAACGAGCCTTGATCCATTCTTTATAAAATATGCTGTAGATCATTCCTGAAAACCGGGGATCAAAGGTTCAGAGGGGCAAAAGGGCAAAGGGGCAAAGGGGCAGATAGCGAGCCTGCGAGATCTTCGAAGGGGGAATCAAAGAGGCACTGTTAGTCATTTCACACACTTTCATTCTGACTCCTGAAATCAATATTTTCCCATCAAGCCTATAAAGGCGTCTTCAAGGCTCATTTTCTTTTCCCGCATTTTTTCAGGATGGACACCCAGGGAATCAAGATGGAACTGTACTGACTCCTGATCGGCAAAGGAATAGACCGAAATTCTCTCTCCCCGCTGTTCAAATCCGCGGATCACCTCATCTTTGTCCAGGGAAAGTTCACCGCCGTCCTCAAAATCATAGCGATGAAACGACTTCATAAATGAATCAAGTTCAGTCTGCATGATCTCGCCCCTGTCAATGAAGATCATGGAGTCTACCAACTTTTCCAGATCCTGGACAATATGGGAGGTGACAAAGATGGTTTTATCTCCGAGTGCCGCAAAATCCTTGAGAACATCGAGAAAAAGGCGGCGGTAGCCCGCATCCAGGCCCATGGAATAATCGTCCAGGATCAGGAGATCCGGGTTCTGAGCCATGATGACGCCGAGTACAACCTGGGAACGCTGACCACAGGACATCCTGCAAATCCTATGATCAGGCGAAAGCCCCATCTTGTCGACCAGGTCAAAAAAAATCTCCCTTTCCCAACCGAGATAAAAGCCGCTGAAAAAACGTTCGGTCTGGGCGATTGTCAAAAATTCATAGGCCAGATGGCCCTCGTGCAACAACCCTATTCGTGCCCTGGTCAGGGGCGGCAGATGACAGGAATCCTCGCCAAGAACCAGACAGCGGCCCGAGGTGGGTTTGAGAAAACCCATGAGAATATTGACCAGGGTGGTCTTGCCCTGGCCGTTTTTTCCCAGCAGACCGCAGATCGTGCCCGTGGGAACTGTAAAATTCAGGTCCCGGTAAATGGTCCGGCTGCCGTATTGATGGCAGAGATGTTTGACTTCAATTGCCGAACTCATGGGGCCTGTTCGTTTCTTCCGATTTCATTCCGGTTATGGGCGGGACAATCAGCCGGCTTTAGCCACGAAACCTGAGTCCCCTGCCCGCTGCATTGCGAACCACAGCTGGATGAGCAGCCGGCGCACCCTTTATTGACGATCAAGGTGCGCCAGAGATACCAGCCTGCCAGGCAGACGGCAATACAAGTTAAAAGAATATCAAGAAATTGCATGAGTTACTCCAAGGGATTCCAGGTTCAGGGTTCAGTTTTCATAAAGATTTACCCTTTGTCCCTTCGAAGGTCTCGCAGGCTCGCTATCTGTCCCTTTGCCCCTCATCTTTACTTCATATCCTTGGCCTGAATCCACATCACCGCGTCCCGCGAGCATTTCTTGCCTTTATAGGTGTAATCAGGATCAAGATCAAGGGCAGCGAATCCCCACCAACCTTCCCGGGGGATGCCAAAAGTAAAAACACCATTGGCATCGGCAAAAATGGTCTGGAGAATGTAGGCGTCCTGGGGCGCTTCAACCGCAGCCTCTTTGGCAAAACTGTTTGAATCAAGCAGGGGTTTATGGTTCATGTATTCAATTTCAACCTCGGCGCCCGGTACGGGCTTGCCGTTCAACAGGACCTGCCCCTGGAAGACATTGCCGGTCCAGCGATCATAGGGCTTGCAGAGGGGGACAATTTCCGTGGGCAGACCAACCGGCTCGTTCCAGGCTCCCGGCTCACCGCCGACATTAACGATGACCTTGGTATTCTGTTTGATATAGAAGTTGTCCGCCCCCTCCCAGTAGGGCTCCGGGATGAGACAAAAGGCATGATCGCCGCCCCTGGCTTTATACGTTGTTTCCCAGGCCTTGCCCGAGTTGGTCAGGCTGGTCCAGGTCATGGGCTTGAGGCTCTCCTTGAGATCAATGGTCTTGGGCGCGTTTTCACCACGTGTCCTGACAACGAAAAACTTCTCCGGGGTGCCCATATCCATGGTATGCCCTGCCTCAAAGGGATGGGTAAAGACAAGCTTGACCGGGATCGCCCCGCCTTTTACCAAGGCGGATTCCGGGGTGTAGATCATCTGAAAATGGGCCGAGGCGCAGGCCGCAGAAAGAAGCAGACCCATGCCTGCCGCTGTCGAGATTAATTTTTTCTTCATGATTTTCTCCATTAATTGTCTTTTTAATGCTTATTTAAAGAGGAAATTATTCGTACTTGTTCAACAGAAGGCGACTGGTTTAGGATAACCTCCGTCATGTAAGCGTTTACCAGTGCCTTAGATTTGTTCGTTTGGGCCTTGGCGCTATAACCTTTCTATGCGACAAGGTCCAAACGGGCGAAAATGAGGTGCTGGTGAACGTTTACAATCATTCAACAATTTCCTTGCCAGGCACTCTAATACGATGCCCCTCACCGGCATCAAAGACGACAATGTAATCCTGGGCCGGTTTATTAAAATCAAACTCACTGTCTTCAGACATCTTGCCCTCCAACAGAACCTGGCCGTCAGAGGTCTCAAGCCGCATGGCAACCCCGGCAGCGCTGGAGCCGTCGGAAAAACCTCCCTCGCAGGTGATGGTATCATCGCCGTTATCAAAACAGGAACATAAGGGCGTATGGGCGTGGGAAACGCTTGCAGATCCCAACAGAATTGCCAGCCCCAGAATTATTTTCTTCATTTTGTCTTCCTCTTAAAAAAATTTAGATATTGAAAACCCATGTCAGGCAAAAGCAAACAAATTAGCATTGCCTAACTGGCGCAACACAAAACCAGAAACCAAACCCGGTGTCAAGCATTTTCTTAATGTTGCCTAATTTTTTTTTAATACCTATACTTCGTAATGCATGAATAAAATCTAAAGGCAGCTATAATTTTATCTTGACAAGGAAACTTTTTCTGATAATGTGCATTCTAATTTAGAAATTAGACATACCTAAACTTTATTCGCTGATTGAAATAAAACAGGAAATAAGATGAAAAATCGTAGACAGATGGGACGCGGCAAAAAGGGAAGATGCAGATGCAGGATGCTGAATGAGGTGCGGCCCGGTGAAAAGGTGTGCATCAGTTGTCATCACGCCTGCGGCGCCATTCGGCAACGGCTCCTTGATCTCGGTTTTGTGCCTTCCGCCCGGGTGGATGTGATCAGAAGAGCGCCCCTGGGTGATCCGATTCAATTAAAAGTAAACAACTACAATGTCACCCTGCGCAAAAGCGAAGCCGCCCAGATTGAGATAGAAACGGCGTAGATGGCTCATGGCTGATGGCTGATGGCTCGTGGCTCATGGCTCATGGCTCATGGCACACGAACGGACAGAAATACAGATGCAAAAACAGACAGACAAACCTTCGGCCTCACCAAGCCCCGGAGGCAAGCGGAAAAAAAATCTCCTGGTCGGGCTTGCCGGCCAGCAGAACGCCGGCAAATCCACCACTTTCAACATGCTCACCGGCGCCAATCAGCATATCGCCAACTATCCGGGCGTGACGGTGGACAAAAAGTCAGGCTCTTACAAGGACGAATTCGGCAAGATCGAGATCGTTGATCTCCCCGGCACCTACAGTCTGACCTCCTTTTCCCTGGAAGAAAGAGTTTCAAGAGACTTTCTCTTTACTGAAAAACCTGATGTCCTGGTTAATGTCCTTGACGCCTCCTGCCTGAAACGCAGCCTGTTCTTCACCTTTCAGCTCCTGGAAATGGGTTTTCCCCTGGTTGTCGGCCTCAACATGATGGATGTGGCCAGGCAAAACGGCCTGAAAATCGATGTCGACAAATTGAGCCACAGTCTTGGTGTTGAAGTGATCCCCACCGTGGGCCGCAGAGGAAAAGGAAAAAAAGAACTGAAACAGGCCATCCGCCAGGCTGCGGAGCGGCCCAGAGGCAAAGTTCTTGAGATTACTTATGACGACCTTGAACCGCTCATTGCCGACCTGCAGGAAAAAGTTGAATCCCATCCCGACCTGACAACAGACCGACCAGCCCGCTGGCTTGCCATCAAACTCCTTGAAGGAGATTCCCAAACCGAAAAAATAATCAATCGTGATCCCTCGGCCGACGATGTTATGGTCGGTCTGAACGACATCCGGGATGATTTTAATCAACAGCAAGGCCTGTCCGTGGCCGATTACCTGGTCTCCAGGCGGGAAAAACTGGCCGCAAAAATCATGGAACTCTGCGTCAATGACACCGGAGCCGGACAGGAAACCATCTCCGAAAAAATCGACCGGGTCGTGTTAAATCCCATTGCCGCGCCCCTGTTCCTGGTGGCCACGGTTTTTGTCATCTACCAGCTCTCCATCGTCAAAGGCTATGAACTGACCAAATATACCTGGCCCTTCCTGGCCAAAGTCCGCGCCTTGGCCGCCGGTCTGCTGCCCGACGCCGGTCTGCTGCACGATCCCTATGTCCGTTCCATGGCCTTGTGGATGGTGGATTCGGCCAATACCCTGCTCAACTATGTGCCCATCTTCCTGATCCTCTTTGCTTTAATCGCCATTCTGGAAGACTCGGGCTACATGGCCCGCATTGCCTTTATCCTCGACAAGCTGTTCCACGCCTTTGGCCTGCACGGTCAGTCCACCCTGCCCTTCATTCTCGGCGGCGTCTTTGCCGGCGGCTGCGCGGTTCCCGGCATCATGGCCACCAAGGGTATTCCGGATGAAAAATCACGCATGGCAACCATTCTCACCGTGCCGTTCATGAACTGTCTGGCCAAGATCCCCCTGTACACCCTGCTGGTCAATATCTATTTCGTCCAGCACAAATCATGGGTCATGCTCTTTCTCTCCACCATCACCATCTTTGTTGCCCTGCTGGTAGCCAAACTCCTCACCTCAACCGTGCTGCGTAACATGGAGACGGCTCCCTTTATCATGGAGCTGCCCAACTACCATCCGCCCACCATCTATGGCGTGGGCCAGCGCGCCATTGAACGGACCTGGGTCTATATTAAGAAGGTGGGTTCCATCGTCTTGGCGGTATCGGTCTTTGTCTTCACCTTCCTGCAGTTTCCCGGCTTAGGCGACGAACGACAGCACTTTTATGAGCAGGAGATGAATACGGCGGTGGAGCAGTTTTACACCAAGATTGCTGATAATCCATACAGCGAGCAGCTTAGCGAAGAAGTCCAACTTGTGGCCCTGATCAATTTCTACAATGATTACAAGCAGGGGAGACTGAACATCAAGGGAGCTAAGGCAGCAAAAGCCTTTGACAAAAAAATCAAGGCAAAGAATCCGGACTATTTTCTGTTTCTCAAGCCCGGCAAGGATAAGGCTGCCAAAAAAATCAACAGGGCTCTCCGCAAGCTGGCCTCCAAACGAAAAACCCTGCGGCGCAAAATCAAGGAAGAAACCATCGGGGTAAGCATCCTGGGCCAGGTCGGCCAGGCCATGGAGCCGGTCACCCAATATGCCGGCTTTAACTGGAAGATCAATGTGGCCCTTTTAAGCTCTTTTGCGGCCCGGGAATCCAGCGTGGCCACCCTGGGCGTTCTCTTCCAGCAGGGCGCCGACGAAAGCAAAACCCTTGAAGAACGGATGGGCGCCGAGAGCCTTGCCGGCGGCTTCACGCCTCTCCATGCCCTGGCAGTGATGGTCTTTTTCGCCCTTTATCCACCCTGTCTGGCCGCCACCATTATGGTTAAAGTTCAGACCAATTCCTATAAATGGATGCTCTTTTCGATTCTTTTTCCAACTACCCTCGGCCTCGTGACAGCAAGCGCAATCTTTACCACAGGTCGAGCCCTGGACCTTAGCGGCATCGCCATGATGGGAATATTTTACGGACTGGTGGCGCTGACCACCCTGGTTGTCGGTCTGGCATCCAGCCGCCAGAAATCTCCGGACGATTTCAGCTATCAGGCAGGTCTGCCTGAATCGGCCTAACATGCAAACCAACCAGGTTGGCCATTTCTCCGGAAATTTCGCCCCCCATATTCCAGAGAATTGCCGGAGCACAGGTAACAGCAATCTGTTCCCGCTTGTCGAAACAGCGCTACACATTGACATATTTTCTCCGTTTAGTATTATACTGATTAGAATTATACCAAATGGAGAAAACATCCTATGAATCCTTTCAAATACGGTTCAATTGTCGTTGCAGAGCATTTTTGTGGACGAGAAAAACTGATAACACAACTTCAGGGACATATTTTTTCAGCCCAGAATATTGTTATTTACGGTGAGCGTAGAGTCGGCAAAACCAGCCTGATTTACGAAGCTATCCGCAGACAGAAAAAGTTTCGCCCGTTGCGTCTTGACCTTATGGACATTAAATCAACAGATATGCTCTGTCGTAAAATCCTCCACGCATTAGCTCTTCTTGAAAAAGAGACGGGAGGCATTGAGCGTTTCTTTAAAAGTCTGGCAGCCCTACGCCCCATTTTTTCCATTGATCCCATTACCGGATCACCAACCATTAGCTTTGACAGTGAGGCACCCCTTTCCACTGACAATCTGCACGAAATCTTTAACCAGATAAAAAAAGCAGACGAGCAAAAACCGATTGTTATTGTTTTGGATGAATTTCAATCAATTATGGATATTGATGACACGACGGCTGTCATAGCAGAATTACGATCACACATCCAGCACGCAACAAATATCCCTTTTATTTTTGCCGGAAGTATTCGTAAAAAGATGGAACGGATTTTCATTTCTAAAAACTCGCCGTTCTTCAAGTCGGCCCTGCCTCTATCTGTCAAACCATTGGGCCGGGATGAATTTATCCCATTTTTAACAGATAAATTTCAATCAGGCGGACGAACCATTAATGATGATCTTTGGGAGAATATCTTTGATCTGGCAGGTGAAACAACGGGTGATGTTCAGCAATTATGTGAGGCCATGTGGAGCGTTTCGGAATCAGGTGCCACGCTTAACCAAAACCATATTTACCAAGCTGTCGAGCTGCTTATCTCCCGTGAAATTCTGTCCAGTCAGTCGATCATGACCCGGCTTACGGAATTTCAAGTAAAAGTTCTACTCTCCTTAGCCAGGATTGGAGGAAAAAAACCCACATCAAAAGCTTTTTTAAAACAAACGGGGAGCTATAACGCTTCGTCTGTGACAAAAACACTGAAACGCCTTGAAAAGACAAAAATCATTTACCAGATAGACCACGACTGGAAATTTTTCAATCCTGTCTTTAAACAATACCTGTTGAAAAATTCTGCCCGCTAACGACTTGGTATGACAAGAATACTGCAAACTCGGAAGAGGCTGTAAAATGCGTCACACGTGCCCGGTACGGGCCGACAACAACATAATTCAACCTGCCCTCACGTCAGAAATTCAACTGATCTTCTTCGATTTTAGCCCCGGAAAAATGCTTGATACTGCGATAGTGTAGCCTATGTGAGTCAACCTGATCGTGTAAAGAGGAAAGCACCCTTAAAAGCAGGTAAACTCCGACTCCGTGGGGTGTTAGCCCTGCCCTTTACCCATAAGTCATAATACAGGCACATTGAAAAGATATTTCCGATAACTAAAAATCACGCCATCAGCGGTAATTTCTTTCACTATCAGATCAGGAATAAAATTGTCCCCTTCCCGCACTATTTTTCCGTTTATGCTGACTAAGCGAGAGGCTGGTTTTTTTGCAAAATAGACATGGGCACCAATGTGAAATTCCGGGAGTTCCTTCTGTATGGATAAGGGAAGCTGCATGATGTGAAGCGGTTCTCTTTGTGCCCCTGGTTTTTCTTCATTTAATGCAGAAGGTTCTGAAACGACATACCGTCGCAGCTCTGACGAATTAACCTCCACTACGTCTAATTGTTCGCCAGGAAGAGGCGTAATTTTTCTCGGTTCCGCTTCAGCTGAAACAACGGAATCTTTCCGGGGGACAATAATACGTTCCGGTTCCGGGACAATAGAATCGTCCACCTCTTCAATATCTCCTTTCTCTTCAAAGGTACTCGTCACCAATTCCTGAATTGGTTCAACCTGCGGTTCTTCCTGATTCGTGCCTCTATTCATGTCCCTTGTAAACTCGCTATCCACAGCCTCAACTGTGCGATCATATACAACGGTGGCCTTTACTGATGCTTCCCTGGTTGGGACATGACTCTTTTCTTCCTGACCGGCAGTCATGATTTTATCCACGGTGGGGTCAACAGTCGCAAGGCTGCTTTCCCGAGTTGCGGGAGAGAGTGCATGGATTGCTTGAGGTTCGATATCAGTCTTTTTTTCCTGCAACGTTGCGGGTTTCTGTTTGCCGGAGTTTTGCACGATGGCCCGGGGCTCAACTATGGACTGATCCGGACGCATGACAACAGCCAGAATAATCGCATTCAGGAGTAAAATTCCTATAAGGATATATGGCCACAAAACTTTTTTCTTATCTTCCGGTGGAAGTTCTACCTGGACGGTATTAAGATCAGGAGCCTGTCCCCTTTGCCTTTTTTGATCAGATTTTTTAAGGGCGTCAAGAATATAGGACATCTTACTTATCCTTTTGCGTATCAATTAATTTTGGTACGTCGTTGCCGCATGCCGAATTAAGATGAATTATGGTTTGAGGGCCGACGATGCCGTCCGGCACGAGGTTGCTGGAAAATTGAAACTGCTTTACCTGACGGGCTAAGGCATTGTCGAATTTCATGGAATCCCGGGAACCGGGAGGCCGCCCCTGGATTAAAGCCAATTTTTTATCCAGCCAATCTACATTTTCCGTAGTATTTCCAGGTGTTATGGCAGCAGTGTATTTCTCTGGTTTTTTCCATAACAGGGTATATTCACCAAACCATCGCGAACCGATATCTTCGATCGTAACAATTTTACTTTCAGAGCCGATGACAAGTGTAGCGGTCCGGCCGTGAAAAGCGGTCAAGGTAGCGAAAAAACATTCACCATTTTCATCATAAAGAGTTAATACTGCCGGTCGATTGAGGGCCACCAGACTATCGAAATTTCCCTGGAGGTCAAGACAACGTAAGCTGTATGATTCAGCAAAGGTACAGACATTGCCACTGCCTGCAATATATGGAACAGCCCAACTGGCAAAAAGAGCCGTATAGGCCATGTCCTTACTTTCTTCAAATGCTTTATCTCCAGGCCACTTTAATTGAGAAATTTCCTGGGATTGCATATTGATATCCGTATCGTCAATTTCTTTTTGAATCCCTACTTCATCGGCATCAGCACCTGGATGCGTGACCGGATCTGCAAGCGCGACCTGCTCCATGGTATCTGCCTGGGTTACAGACTCCTGAGTAAACAATGCTTCTATCCGTGGTTTCTGATAATAATAGACAGTTGCCAATATTACCCCACTGGAAAAAAGAAACAGGACTGCCATTGACCAGTATGACATTTTCCTATTTTGCTGTTGGTCATCATCACCGAAAACTTCCCGTGCTGCTTTCTTCAGAATTGAGGAGGTCACTTGATCTTGATCTTGCACATAGGCGCCAAGAAGAGCCCGGTCGCAAATAATGTTGATCAGGCGTGGGATGCCTCTACTTAACTGATAAAGTAATTTTATGGTTGAAGCAGGAAAGATCTTGCTTCGTCCACCGACCATTGTTAATCGATGGGCCACATAGGCACCCACTTCTCTTTCCGACAGAGGCTCAAGATGATACCGGGCTGTTATTCGCTGGGCGAGTTGCCGTAACTCTGAACGTTGCAACATTTCTTTAAGTTCAGGCTGCCCCAGCATAATAATCTGAAGAAGCTTACGTTCGTTGGTTTCCAGGTTGGTAAGCAGTCGTATCTGTTCCAGGACATCAACACTGAGATTTTGGGCTTCATCGATAATCAATACTGCCTTCCGTCCTCTTGCATGAGAACGGAGTAAAAAACTGTTTATGTGATCAACAAACACTTTAATGCTGCTTAATTTTTCCTGAATATTTATGCCAAATTCTTCGCAAATTGTGGCCAGGAGTTCTTCAACGGTTAATTTGGGATTATAAATGAATGCAATGTCGGTATCATCAGGAACTTGCTCAAGAAGACAGCGACATATCGTCGTTTTCCCTGTTCCAACTTCACCGGTTAGCAGAACAAAGCCACTTTCTCTTCTAATGCCATAGAGAAGATGGGCCAATGCCTCCTTATGACGTTCGCTCATGAATAAATAATGCGGATCCGGTGCAATAGAAAAAGGAGGTGAGGTAAAATCAAAATATTCTTCGTACATAGTGAATTCAAAAAATAAAAAATATGTATTGATGAACTGTTATCTACTTGTCCCATTGACTGGGTAAGCCTACTCGTGAAACGCCCCGCAGGAGGTAAACACCCTTAAAATCGTAACCAATCACAGGGGTAAAATACCAATCTTTCAGGTAAGTCCTTATTCTATAAGCGTTTACAGGTGCC
>JAOZOY010000045.1 GCA_029933005.1 Deltaproteobacteria bacterium | reverse complement strand
ACCTACGAAAAAACATCATTAAATCCATACAATACATTAACCCGGAAAGTTGAGTATAAGCGTTTACTGGTGCCGGAGATCGGAGTCTGCGCTACCTACCGTAAGCAGGGCGGATGACTATAGCCCCTCTATGTCAGACGCCCTGATTGCGGTAGCGGAGTCTCACTTCGTTCACTTACCTTCGGTGCCTGTGATCGCTTACGTTTTACTTGCTGCCCATATCATGAAATTTGACCCACAAGACAGCACCAAGCTCCACGGCTTTTTCCTGTCCCTCATATTTAATGGTGTAGTCAGCATCGTTTAAGGCCGCAAACCCCCACCATCCAGCAACGGGAGTGCTGTAGCTAAACACACCGTTTCCATCTGCCTTAATGGTCTGGGTCACCATATAATCATTAGGGGCTGATTTAGAACCGTCTTCATTATAGTACTCAACTTCCACTTCAGCATAGGGAACCGCCTCGCCATTCATCTTCACAATTCCCTGAAATAAGTTGCCGGTATACAGGCCATAAGGTTTAGAAAGCGGGACAATTTCTGTTTTCAGACCCAGCTCCTTATCCCAGCCGACATCCATGCCATATGCGGTCACCACGGCTTTTGTATAATGGATGATAAACTTGTCCTCTGCTGGTTCCCAATATGGCTGGGGTTCCATGCTAAACACATAGAGACCGGGGCGTTTAATCTTATAACTGCTCTTCCAGGCCTGTTTATTTTTAATTTTTACAGGCTCTAAGGTTCCAAGAAGATCCACTTTCTCCCCATTGGCAACAACAGAAAATTTTTCTGGTTTGACCAGCGGCATGGGGTTGCCTTCCATGGGATGCCAAAAGCGTAAATCCAGGACAACAACACTCTCTTCTCCCTGGGTTATCATCTGATCTGATGGTATAAGCATTCCATAATGAGCCTCAACCTGACCGTGGATAAGTAAGAGACATCCTGTCGTCAGCAAAAAACTTTTTATTTTTTTCATAACCGTACCTTTTCCTCCTGTAAAATTTATAACCTAAGCTATTCCTCTTCGGCCGGCAACTCGGCAAAAGCCGCAGCAGAGTGACTATAACCAGTAATACTGCTCTCTGCAGTCTGCCCTGTTTTGTATGTTCCAGGAGTCTGCACATCGGTTGAGATAAATGCGGGATCATTTGAAGAAGAGTTTTCACCTGTTTTACAATCAAGATAATCTACAGTGTTACGCCATACGTTGTTCTTTTTATTTATTAGCGTCACGCCGGGTTGAGTAAAATTTTCAGAACCAATGTAGTTGATGATCCCTGCCCCTTTATTGTTGGTGATGATATTTCCTTCCACCACAGCGGTATAGGATGCCGGTTGCGGATAACCTAACACAACGCCTCCGCCCCTGATTTTTCGTTCCAATTTATTATTGGAATCAATTGTATTATTCGTGATGATGACTTTGCTGAGATTAAAGGAAGTAATGTTTACACCGAGATGATCATTGCCGACGATCAGATTATTGTCGATCACAATATCTTCGAACATAAATTTTTTAATAGTTGACAGAGGACTGATAACAATACCATCCGTATTGTTAAAAATATGATTCCCGATAATACGGGGAGAAGCCACCTCTCTGGCGCCTATCCCAAGACGATTGTTATAGATATAATTCGCTTCAATCCTGGGAGCCCCTTTCCCACGGGAACCAATTCCGACTATATGATTATTATAAATACGATTGTTATAGATCCTGGCCGTGCTGTCTTTTCCGTTACCGATACCGACATGGTTATCAAAAATCAGATTACCATGCACTTTGGCTTTTCCGGTCAGTGAAGGAGAACCATGGATTCCTATGCCATGGTTATTACCGGTAATTTTATTATTAAAAATATCAGGAGCGGAATCCCAGACATTGATACCATGGCCGAGGTCACCAAGACCACCTCCTGTGATCACAAAACCTTCAATTTTTCCGGCCCTGTCCCCAAGATAAAAAAATGAAATTGTATTTCTGTTTCCCTCCTGACTACCACCATCGATAACGGGCCAATCTTTTCCTATCAGGTTGACACTTTTATCGATGACCAACAGTTCAGTGTAGACCCTTTTTTGTACGACAATATCGTCTCCAGCCTGGGCAGCATCAATAGCTGCCTGAATTGTAGGGTATTCTCCAGGTACGTTTCTGACTCCTTCCTGCACCGGAGTTCTTGTGCTGATATGGACAACCTCTGGT
Organism: Deltaproteobacteria bacterium; assembly: GCA_029933005.1. Classification (GTDB taxonomy): domain Bacteria; phylum Desulfobacterota; class Desulfobulbia; order Desulfobulbales; family SURF-16; genus JAGHCC01. The sequence continues at coordinate 19,770 of JAOZOY010000045.1, read as the reverse complement.
TCACTGTCTGTTTTGCCATCATTGACAAGCAGCTGGATGGTATATCCACCGTCCACATCCACCTGTAAAGTACTGTTTTGGGATGTTGCATCAGCAATGGTTGCGCTGCTGTTATCGGGTTTGAATATGAGCGACCACTTATAGGTCAGAGGATCACCATCCGGATCTTTACTTGCGCTTCCGTACAAAGTAATAGTATCTCCTGCTGAAACCTGACTGATAAGTTCTCCAATATTTGCTTTGGGAGGTGTGTTGGCAGAGACGGTTATTTTTATCACTGCCGGTTTGCTGGCCAGCCCCAGCCTGTCTGTTACAACCAGCCGGACTTTATAAACACCAGGCTTATCTGTGCGGCACATACTTCGGGCACTGTCTGCTTTTAACAGCTTTGCCTTACTCGATTCGGGACTTGAAATCAGTGTCCATTGATACTTCAGCGCATCACCATCCGGATCACTGCTCTTTCGAGCATCAAGGATGACTCTTTCGCCTTTGTCAACAATTTTATCAGAACCAGCAGAGGCCACGGGCGCATTATTTTTTCCTCTTTTTTCAGCTATGGCCAGAGGCCCGCCATAGGCCCCCATATCATTACGATCGGTTCCAAGAGAGGGTGGAAATTGAGTATCTGAAAAGACTTTGTCCTTATCGCCTCCATCTATTGCCGGGGATCCACCCTGAAGATGAAAATCATGCGCGGCCATATCAACAAACAGTGGATCGGCAATAATCCCTCCATTACGCTTGTAGCTTTTTTCATCACCGTAACCACCATATTGCGGTTTAACACACCAGAGGTATTCAGGGTTACATGCACCAGTCTCCCCATTTGCAAAAAACAGGTTATTTGAAAAACCCGTACCGGAAGTTCTGATACCGGCGTCAATATTATGGGTAAAAATATTATTCTTAATAGTTGCCACAACCTCTGGATCTTCGACCCAGACACCGGCCTGACTGTTGGCGACCACCGTGTTGTTAATGATAGTAAATGGCGCAACCGTGCACCTGATTCCGGAATGTTTATTGCCGTAAAGAATATTATTTTGCACGGATCCCGATGCTGTCTGGGCGTTAATTCCTGATCTTTCGTTTTTATAAATAGTATTATTTCGTATATCAAACTCTGAAACCGGTAATTTACCGCTGCCTATGCCGGAATATTTATTGTTGTGAATTCTATTTTTACTTGCCTTTAAAAATGATCCCTTTGTAACATAAATACCGGCCTGGGCATTTTCAAAAATATGATTTTTGGAAATTGTCGCTGTGCCTCCCTCGCAAAAAATACCTGAAGGTTCATTATCCCTGATGGTGTTGTTCGTAATTATCGTGGACGTTTTCTCGCAATAAATCCCAGATCCCTCTGAAATGTCATCTGTTTTTAAAAGCGATCCATGAATAACGGTAAAACCGTCAAGGGTTGCATCATCGGCACATTTTACAACTGCTCCTTTTTCTTTCTCACCATCGAGCAGAGTTTCAAATGAACTTAAATCTCTTTTTGAAAAATCATTATTCCAGGCACCCTCAAGAAGAACACCTTTTTTAAGTGTAATATGTTCATAATAGGTGCCGGCAGCCACTTGTATCTTGTCACCGGGAACAGCGGCATTCAGGGCTTTCTGTATTGAAACATACTGATCCGGTACCCGATGGGTGGCACAAAAACCTTTTTGACCAAAACAAACACCGGTAATGATGAGAATGAAAACAAAGGCTGACATATTGTAAAAATATTTATTTTTCATATTAATTATTTCCCCCAATTCGCTCCTCCACGGATGTATGGGCGCCACCATAGGCGCCCATATCATTCCAGTTACTTTTTTCATCCATGTAGAATGGATCAAATACACCTGCTCCTTTACATGGTGACCCCTCCTGCAAGTTAAAATCACCATGTAACTGATCTACAAATAAAGGATCCACAGCAATATTGCCATTCATTCCTTTAAAACTTCCATCCTGAATATTTGAAAAAACCGGCCTTGCTGATGGCCCTGTTTCCTTCATATAAAGATCTTCCGTCCTGTTTTGCCAGAGAATAAGATTTGTCAATCGAACAGAGCCTCTATCCACCATTATTCCACCACCGTACTCCGCCTCGTTGGCAACCAGTGTATTGTTGGCAATGATAGAAGCCGCCCGATCACAGGATATTCCGCCGCCGAATCGGGCCTGATTTCTCCATATAATATTATTGCTTATACTGGAAGAATCACGGTTACAATCGATCGCACCGCCTGAATTTCCGGCTTCATTTTCTACTAAGATATTCCTGATTATTGTGGCAGTGGAGTGAACGGAAAAAATACCCCCTCCAGCGACACTGGCCTTATTCCCTTTGATTGTATTGTCACTGATTGTCGGGGATGATCTGGTATCACAGTAAATAGCGCCACCGGAAATTGATACATTATCAATAATCACATTATTTTTAATAACAGGAGCTGACCCCGATTTACAATAAATTGCGCCTCCGTTACGGGAAATTTTCTGGTCAATGTGTTTGCTGGTAATAGTAAACCCATCAATAACAACACGACTTGTTCCCGCAATAGTAATAACAGGACGACCTGATTTGCCTACTATCCTTGTATGATCTGCACCCTGGCTGCTTTTTAAAATCAACGAAGCATGAATAATCGTCAAATTATCATAATAGAACTGGTAGGTACCTGGAGCGACAGTTATTGTATCTCCTTCTGCGGCATTGCGCACGGCCTCCTGAATTGTCCCGTATCTGTGCGGGACAGGCACAATATCCGCTAAAACAATCGAGTGGTCTGCGGAAAACAGGAAAAAAAGACAACAGAGATACAATTTTTTTAAAAATACATGCTTCATTTCGTAACCAATCACGGGAAGTATCGATGGATGCGGCCGGCCCCCATCTTGTAAGTGGAACACCCTGAGATCACTTACTTTGTTTCTCTTTGTCCCATCCTATACAATCAATTCCCGCAGTAACGTTTTGATATATAGAATTACGGCGCAGAACCGCGGAAGGGACACCCAGCAATCTGATCCCGGCTGTCATATTCCCATGGATTTCATTGTCTTCTATGCTTGTCTTTTTGATGTTCCATAAGCTTATACCTGTTCTCCTGTTATTAAAAATCACATTATGGGCAAGGATAACAGTATCGACCTTGGTGCAACGTATACCCGCTGCAAGGTTACCATGGATCGTATTATTTTTTATAACCGCATTAATGTTGGTCTTCACTCCACCGAGTCCCTTGAGTCCTATGCCCGCCCGGCTATTATTGTAAATAGTATTGTTTTTTATTATCAGCGGTTTTTCGTGACTATCAAAATTAACAGCCCCGATGCCGACGCCATTTTTATAGCACAGATTACTGTCAATAAGCGGTCTGCCTTGCTCCCTGATACCAATAGCAGGGGCAAAATAAATTTTATCTTCAGAAGGTGGAAAATGGTTATCGAAGATTTCATTTTTTGAAATAACTGCTGTAGAATTACTGGCATTGGTGATTCCCGGACCAGCATTCGCATAAACAATATTATTTTCTATCAATGGCTGCGCCATGGTCTCAAGAGGAGCACCCATACCAACACCAAGTCCGGTTGACAATATTGCCCCCCAACTTTTGTTCCCGGTGAAAATATTATTGACCACAACCGGAGAACTGCCCCGAATCTCCATCAGAAACAGTTTGATTCCCGAAACATATTTGGGCATGTTTTGAAACGTAAAGCCATCCACTTTCATTGGACTTGTTGTGGATAAAGGGAAACTGATCAGGTAGCCAGGTTCTTCGATTTTACTTCCATCAATAACCGTTTGTAGTGTTCGCCTGAAAATTTGTTGCTGGCCTGGCCCATCAACGAGCTCATTTCCATTTTCACCTTCATAACTCAGAAGATTCACACCTTCTTTAACAATAATCCTTTCATAATAAGTACCGGGCATAACTATGACATTATCGCCCGATTGTGCAAATTCCATGGCCTCTTCAATGGAAAAGAAGTCATCGGGAACAATTAATTCCTCTGTCAGTGCAACTGTTGCGCATATACCATGCAACGCGGCACAAAATAAACAAATACGGAGAGATAGATAGATCATAAACAAGACTACGGATATAATTCTCTGGTTTTATTTTTTTTTACGACGCCATCAAGAGTCAGAAAGGCGCTGACATCGAAAATCAACTATTCCGCATAGGCTATATGGTAAATATTCGGCTTGTGTGAAAAAGTTTCAAAAAACTCGGCCTGTAAATGTTTGGATAGTGCCCAAGTTCGTTCAAGTCGCCTTGCGAGCTATATTAGTCATATGTGAGTAAGGCGAATCGGACGAAATTTGGGTGCTAGCCGAATATTTACGCTATATGTAACCAATCCCGTGGGATATCAACGACCTAAACGTTCACCAGCACCTCATCGTCGTCCATTTCGGAGTCTCGCATACTCGCTTACCTGACCTGCTCGAATAGCACCAGTATGCTTCGCTGGCCCAGGTAAGCGAAGACTCCGAAAGAAAGAATCTAAGGCACTGGTAAACGTTTACAAGGAATGTGGTTCCCATAAATTAGTGATCCGGTGAACGGTTACTCAACGACTACGGCTAACCCCCATCCTCTAAGCGATCTCGGGGTGCCCCGGTTTCGGACAAGCAGACCGGCGCAGCCTGCCTGTACTACTCAAGCCGGCTTGATCGTTCAAAAATGGGGTTCCCTTATCGTTTACCGTAAATGACCACAAATCGGGCAGGCATCATTACGGGACACTTTCAACTCCTGAAATCGCATGCATGAATAATCCGCTATCAATATCCTGTTTGCCAGTGCGGGGCGGGAACCAATGAGATACTGTATCGCCTCAATAGCCTGAAGGCTGCCCGTGGCAGTTGTAACCCCTCCAAACATTGGAACATTCTCCAGAGGAGGTGATTCAGGGAAAAGACAGGTCAGGCAAGGTGTTAGTGGCGGATTCAAAAAACTGACTCGTCCTTCCATTCCCCACACCGCACCATGAACCATTGGGATATTTTTTTCAACCGCATATTGATTCAATGCGAACCGTCCGCTAAAATTATCCAGACAATCCATTATAATGTCAGCATCACCAATGATTTCGTTCACATTTTCAGTGGTGATTTTCTGCGAAATCGTCTTAAAATCAACTTCACTGTTGACTGCGGCAAGGGTTGTAAGAGCAGAGCGGGTCTTCTTGATACCTATATTTTTCTCCTTATGAAGAAACTGCCTGTTCAAATTACTTTCCTCGACAATATCCAAATCACACAGGATGATATGCCCCACCCCTGCAAGGGTCAGGTTCATTGCCACTGGGGAACCAAGTCCACCAATACCACCAATAAACACCTTACTGTTCTTTAATTTTTCCTGGGCTGATTCTCCCCAGCCATCAATCATTATCTGTCTTTGATATCGACTCAATTGTCTATCCGCAATATATTTTACCTGGAGTTTTAATAGGAGTCGTTATGAAGTTACCCCTGCTCCACATTTTCCTCTGAGAGGGCATTTCCTAACCGAAGTAATATCAATGCTGGCGGGTAACTGCCGCAGTCCGTTCGTCACAACTTTTATGGTTCGCTGAACGATCTCCTGCGACAGGCCAACATGATTTCCGGGATTAATCACCCGCTCAATTTCATCTCTACTGAACCTGGAAGATATCTCCGGATGATTCATCAATAAAACAAGAAACGGCTTCCCATCTTCTATGGCTTCCATGCTGATCTCATAGATCAATCGATGGGCCGTCTGTTTGCCAATGGAAGCACCGAGAAAAAACATTAATGCTTCAGTTGAAATACAAGTGGCCGCCTTTGCAACATTCTGCTCAATTCTCTTTTCATGCACTATAAGATTATTGAGAATATCCTTCATTAAGGAAAGCTGACCACAAATAAAAAGAGAAGTATCGGTAATACTCACCCATTCTAAACGAACTGAGCGGTAGTCTCTCTCATGTTCATTGATCAGGCCATCAAAGCCCAATCCTGTATTGGCATTAATCAGTTTAGCAAGTACGACTACCTGTTCACACATTTCAGGATTCCGCTTATGGGGCATGGTAGTGCTGCCAATTTTCCCTAACTGAAAGGGTTCATCGAGCTCACCAATTTCATTTCTGGCAAGGCAACGAATTTCATCGGCAATTTTCGCCATGATTCCGGAAATCAAAGCCAGGGTGGAAAGGAACTCGGCAATCCTGTCCCGTGATGCATGCCATGCTGTATGGGGTGGCTCCAGACCAAGTCTTTTGGAAAATTGCTCCAATAAAGTAAAACCTTTATCGCCAAAGGCATCCATTGTGCCGACTCCACCAAAAAGTTGACTGACAAGAAGCCTCTTTTTAATGGCCATTAACCTTTCATGGTTACGCCATAATTCATCAAGCCACACGGCCATTTTCAAACCAAGGGTCATGGATAATGCATGCTGCGTATGGGTTCTGCCAATGGTTACCATCCCCTGATAACGTTCTGCCAACCGACTGACCTGGTGAATAATGGCCGTGAGATCACGTTCAACTATAGCCACCACATCACGAATTTCCATCATTTGGGCCGTATCCTGTATATCCTGGGTGGTGGCGCCAAAATGGATAAATTGTCCGGCCTCTTTATCACAGACACAGCTAAGGGCCTCAAGTAAGGGCATAAGGGAATGGCTGGTTACTTTCAATCCTTCTTTGACCGCTTCAAGATCCAGTTGCGCAAGGTTAGCGTTATCTTTGATATTTTCAGCTGCCCATAGCGGTATCATGCCAAGATCGGCCTGGGTCATGGCCAGGGCAACCTCCACATCGAGCCATCTCTGGTACCTGTATTTATCACAGAAAATTTTTCCGGCTTCAGAGGTTGTATAGCCGGTGCTGTAAAATCTTGAATCAAAAATATGACTTGTGCAGTCACATGCACTCATAATCATTCGGTCTCTTTTCCCATTTCAGAGAGTTCAGCAGGGTCTGCCTTTCTTTGCTCGGCAATTTTTTGTAAAACCTGATTGACAATAGACAGTGAATGCCCGCAATAACGTTCGGGTGTTTCGAGCAGAGAAAGCTCTTCAGGGCTGAACATATGCCCTGTTTCCGCATCGGCAAGGACTGCGTCTTTCAGGGAGACACCACTTTCCCGAACCAGGCCTGATAAAGAGTGTACTTTTTCCAGAGCCTTCATTTTACCCATACTTTCACTTAATTGAAATGTCAGCCATTCTGTTGTGATCGTATTTTTTTGACGATATAGATTTTCCAGCATTTTGTCGGAACGAACAATCAGCCCTGCCAGGACATCCATCATGTATTGCAGGCAAGTTCCTGTATAAATACTCAGTTCAGGGATGGCCAGCCACTCTGCCCAGAGACAGCGGGGATCACGCTCATGTTCATGCCCCATGCTCTCTAAAACTGTTGAGTTAAGGGCTCTCACATGTCTTGAAAGTGCTATGACCCGTTGACATATAACAGGATTTTGTTTATGCGCCATGGTGCTGCTGGCTAAAGCGCCTGTCGGGGACGGCTCCAGTAATTCACCAATTTCAGTTTTCTGTAATTGAAATATCTCATTGGCAATTTTTGCAAGTGTCATTACCAGCATTGAAAAAACAGACGACAACTCAGCAATTTTATCACGTGAGGTATGCCAGGAAGCAGGATCGTGCTCAAGACCCAGCCTGTTTAATGTTCCCTTCACGACTTGTTCGGCCATGGGGCCAAAGGCAGCCATTGTCCCCACGGCACCACCAAGTTGTCCGCAGTTAATAGTCTGATAAAGTTGTTTAATACGTTCCAGGTGACGCCGTATTTCACCAAGCCAGATCGTAACCTTCAGTCCAAAAGTGGTGGGTAAAGCCTGTTGTCCGTGGGTTCTTGCCGCCATTGGAGTTTCTTTATGTTTCCTGGCAAGATTCAAACATATCTGTTCAACTTTTCGAAGGTCACGATAAAGAATGGTTACAACACTGCGAAGGGCAATGATTTCACCTGTATCAAGGATATCCTGGGTCGTTGCTCCAAAATGGACAAACTCCCCATGCCCATCTCTACAGGCGCGACGAAGTCCTTCAAGAAGAGGCATGACTGAATTACGACTTTTACCATAGCCTTTCCGTATACTTTGAAGATCCAGACATTCCAGCTTTGCTTTACAATGTATCTCCCGGGCAGCTGCAACAGGGATAATACCCAATTCTCCCTGCACGATAGCAAGAGCCGATTCAATGGTAAGCCAACGTTGAAAAACTGCCTTTTCTTCAAAAATATCCACTAATTCGGGAGTACTGAAGACATGAGGGTTGATTTTAAAATCAATTGGATGAGCGGACATAATTCGTAACCAATCACGGGGGGAACCGATCGATACGGCCGGACCCTATCCTGTAAGGGGTCTCAGGGTATCTCGATTTTGGACAAGCGGATCGGCGCAGCGTATTTGTGTTACTTAAGCCGGTCTGATCGTTGATCGTTCAGACGCGGGTGCCCTGTGATCGCTTACCATAATTCTCTTAATTTGCAGCCATGGACTGAAAACTACCTATCTGATCATGCACAAACGTATTACAAGCATCGAGAGGACCATAAGGTTTTGTGCCGGGATAAACAGATCTCTCATTGCATATTTTAATGGCAGCTTCTCTGACCGGTATGGCGTCGGCCTGACTGCGTTTAATGGTTGTTTTTACAATTTGGCGCATCTTGCTCTCCACAAACAACAACACATCCTGAACAGAGGGTTGAAAGGAAGGGCCAAACAGACCTTCCATGGATAAGGATCCTCCGCAGCCTGCAATCAAATCCGGGATAAGGAGAATACCACGTTGGTGAAGAATTTTTTCAGCCTCTGAAGTAACCGCAAGATTAGCTCCGCAGACAACGGCCTTCACCTGCAAGACAGAAGCTTCTTTGGCAGTAATAGCTTTTTCAATGGCTGCCGGAACAAAAATATCACAGGAAACATTATAAATTTCGTTTCTATTTTCATAAACACCAGTTGTGTCGTCATCAGGAATCAAGCCATCGCTTGTTTTTTGCAAAAGTCTATCAACGTTCAGCGGACTCTTTCCGCGGTTAATAAGACTCTTTTCCCTGTCTGCGATGGCAATAATATTTACGCCTTTTTTATTGAGACAATAGGCGGCTCCGGAGGCAAGCCCACCAAATCCCTGCATGGCTACCGTTGCAGCATGATTGTGAATATCCAGATGTTCAAGGACGCCGAAACAGGCAGCGGCCAGCCCTAATCCTGCTCGAAATCTTCCAAGATTGTCGCATCCCGCCGGTTGCACCAGTGTTTTTATGCGCTGAATAAACTCTACGGAATTGAATCCCTGCGTATGTGCAACAGCCGCTTTCATAGATGGCAGACTGAGTCTGCCGGCGATGGAATCGAGTTCCTGCATGGTTGTATTCATATCAGGCCCCATGGAGTAACGAGTACAAATATAGGGACGAATGGCACGAATAAAACGAAACAACGCTTCATGTTTTCCAGGTGAGGCGGGATCATAATCTATACCACACTTGGCCCCATCGGCTCTGATACCAGCTATACGCATTTTAAGGGTCATGGTGCTCGCCAGGCTTTCTATACGTTCTCTAGTGAGTCCTTTTTGTACTCTCACGCCTCCGGCACACAACTCATGATCAAAACAGTCTATGGCCAGCCAACCCTTAAAGCCCTCTTCAGGATCGACGTATTCAATAACTAAATCAGGTTGTTCCTGTGTGGTATTTGTCATAATGTCATCCCGTGGTCTTCAGTTTCACTTCAGCCATCGTAAGCGGGGCATCTGAGACCGGCTTACAAGATGAGGCAAGTCGTATACATTGGTGCTCTCTTGACTGGTTACCAGCCATCTTCTACATCAATGGTCTATAATTAGTGGTACCTCTTCTGCCAATTTTCCTTCAAAAAAGACTCTGATTGAAGGTTTTGACTCGTCCACCATGGCAATGATAAAAGTAAAAAGATTACTATTCTCAGCAAGTACGGTGTCAAGAACCGTTGGCGTATCACGCAAGGGGTCATCCTCCCACGGGATTAAGTGCATATGGTATGTACCAAAAACCTGAAGGTCTTCTTTATCACACGCCTCATAGCACTCTTTAAGCTCTAATGGATCTGTAATCCATCCCCGCTGTCCCATTGGAGTTTTTGATGGTTTGGCATATTTTTTCATAACCGTGTCCATATAGCTCTTCAGAGGCTCAACCGATCTGGCATTCTTTTTGACGGGCAAAACACGGTTTATGGTTATTCCACCATTCACCTGCGTACCCGCCAGTATCCCGTAGGCCCGACGTATTTTCGACTCGCCTGCCAGAAACTCACCGGCAAGTTTCCTTCTGCAATGCGATACAATCTCATCCCATTTTGACTGAGGTAAAACTATTTGATTTATTTGAGAGAGTTGCGTCATTTTATAAGTCCTCAGGGTTTACTATCCTCATAACCAATCACAGGGCCGTGCAGCGTATTTGTGTTACTCAAGCCGGTCTGATCATTAAAAAAATGGGGCGCCCTGTAATCGCTCACCTATCCTCCAGCAATGGGTATAATCAATGAAACTTCATCTTCATTCGTAAGGGAAACAGTGTTCCATTCTGCTTTTGTAAGCTTGCCATTTATAAAAATTGAAAGTAAATCAGGGTGATCCTGGATGGAGCTTATACCGGGATATTTTTTGATAAGAGTTTTCATACAATCAGCAAGAGAATCTGCATCAACTTGAATCTCACGCAACTTATCGGTATGTTTACGAAATGGAAAGGGAATGATTATTATAGCCATACTTTAGCCCAATTTTTCCAAAACTTTATACAGCGCCTCGGGCAGAAATGTTAATATTTCTGCAACCTGAGTTGCAGGCGTAGGCTTTGCAAGCAGACCTGCCAGCCTGTTTACATGTCCTGCAATAAGACAGGCTTCAAGAGGAGATTTGCCGGCATAGAGCAAAGCACTGATCATGCCGGTTATCAAATCACCGGTACCCCCAATAGGTTCCATGGCTTCCACACTTGGCTCACTGATGGTCTCGACAATCTTACCTTTCAGGCAGATGTAATCAACAGCGCCCTTGACGAACATGGTGTCAGGAATATTATTTGCCTCATTCGCCTTTTGAATCAAGGCGGGGACATCACTTTCCAGATCAAAAATATAACCACGGGTAAAAGCGGGATGATCAGCCTTATCATCGGCAAGAAAGGCCATTTCGCCAAGATCCGGTGTGAAAACGTCATAGTAATGAGCATCACCTCCGGCCTTTGCGACATACATGGTTCCTGCGTCGGCAATCATGACAGGTTTTTTTTTCATGGTATCGATTGTTGCCAACACTTTTTTATTCAAATTAATATCGGGCATAACGTAATGAAGGGTCACAACGTCAGCGTCCATATCCGGCAGATTTTCCGCCAGGTATTTATAAATCGCCTCACTTCCTGCTCTATTTCCAGTATCACCAGCAACCATGCCCACCGGATTATCCAGCTTGAATTCCTGGCAAATCAGAGTGGCTGCGGTCATCATGGCTTCGTTACCCCTGTTTACCGTGAGATCGTGTCCATCTATTGAGATGCCATAGGATGTAATTTTTATGGGCCCGATCAGCAAAGGGAGGTTTTCAACCGGTACGGATCCTGCTAAAAGCAACATGCATCAATCTCCTAAAGCTCTTACAAGTTCTTCGTATGAGGTGTTCAGAGAATATGCACACAGGGAATATCCCACTTCTCCGGGACTGGAGACATCACTCAGGCATTTCCCTATCATTTCAGTTGCCAAATAAGGAACATCCGGACAACCACCACCGGACACATTGACGATTTCCCTGGTTGGTTTATATACTGTCATTTTCATATTAGCGGCCCGAATCATCAGAAAATCGCCATCAAACTCTTTTGATCGAACAAAATGTAACGGTTCCATACCTTCTGAAGTTATAGGTACCACATCCAATGGAGCCATCCCGACATTGTTCAGCAATTTAGTGATGTTGGACTCGGCAGCCAATGGAAATTCAACGCTCAGATCACATCCTGTTCTGTATGACGGGGGAGGACTGACGACCCGAATTGAATAGCCCTCATCTTTTAAAATTTCTTCAACTGAGATTACAGTTGTCGGATGAGCAAAAATCAGAAGACCTCTGGTTACAAGATCCAGTTCCGCATCATCTGTTTTCTTTGTTTTTTTCTTTCTAAACCATTTCATGGTTTTTCACCGTCCGTAAAATTTTTTATCAAATAAACAACAAGACATTCACTTGGTGAGTGATTTGCCCATATTTATTCGCCAATCACTAAATACTATGCGATTCTTGTCATCATTTCCGAACGTCTTTATTGGAAATCCGGAGTTTTCGAAAGTATAGGAAAATATTTTGTCCCGGGATTCCGGCTCAAAATATGCTGAAATGACAACTTGAGACATCTGATGTTTTTTCCCGCTTTAGCTGGTTATCCTTTTTCTGTAAGAGATCACAACGAACAGACAAAAAATCAATCCACTCATTACAGCAATCTTTCCAGCAAATTCCGGGCCAGCAGAAGTGCTTCTGATGGACCATGTTATTACCAGGGCGGCTCCGGCCAGCATTCCCATGGTCGTGATGCCGGCATCAACATCTCCCTGACCGGATTTGATAACCTGCCTGAAGGGACAACCGTCGATAATAACAGAGGCAAGTCCAACAAGTGTCATGGCAAGAAATGTCCAGCCATGACTCAGATGAGAAGCCGGTTGGCCATTTAGCCCCATATTAAATTGACCTGTTGCAAAACTGATAAGAAGGGCTGTAACAAAAAAAGTAAGAACACCACCAAGGAGGGTCTTTTCACGAAACAGAAAAAAATTTCGAAAGCCTCCCGTAATACATAAGCCGGATCGTTGTGAAAAACCACCAATAACAAGTCCAAGGGCAAGAGACAGTAAAACTGGTGCGTGTTGGGCTGCAGGACCTGTCTGTCCCTGTTTAATAAAAGTCGGTTGAAAAAAAATAAAAAAGAGGAGCATAAATGCCAGAAATGGGAAAATGTAGCCATTAATTTTGGGCATATCACGCTCACGTTCGAGAAAAATACCTGCTTTCAGGTAACGTGCACCACACCAGACACCAAACATCATGCCAACAACGGCCACGACAGCTGTTAAATCACCAGCAGCCAGTCGCACTATCATCTTAATGGGACACCCTATAAAAACAGCACATCCCACAATAATAAAAAAACCGAGAAAAAAACGGATAATGGGTGATGATCCTCCCGTGACCTTGAACCGCCTCGTTTTTTTGGCAACAACAAAAGATCCCAACACAAACCCCACGAGTTCAGGGCGAATATAGCTCATGCGCAAATCTCCTTGAAATTGCAGAGCACCGGCAAGGTTTTCAAGAAAACAGGATATACAGATACCAGAGTTAACAGGATTTCCAACAAGTACGATCAAAACACTACCAATTCCGAGAAACGCACCGGTAATAATTGCGAGATCGATTTTTTTTAACCAGAGCATTTATTCGCATCCTCCGGCAATCCGTCTTTGCAGGTAATAGATGTTATCAAGTGCTATTGTTAATGTTGCATCATTGGGTTTTAATTTTTTTTCACGATTCAATTTGCCCCGTGCGACTGTAATAAGATCCATAACCGAATCACCAATAAATAACGGTGTCTTATTATCAACCAGATCAGGTTCCATCTCTATTGCATGCCTATACATGCTGAGAGCATTGACCAGGTTGCCTTTTTCCGTGAATATTTCAGCTTTTAACACGTACGATTTCGGATTTTCCGGATGAGACGTAATCATTTCGTCCAGCTGTACCATTGCATCCTTGAAGCGATTTTCATCCTTAGCCGCAATAATGGCCTTGTAAAGATTTGCATCACTGGCCATACGTTTCTCATATTGTTTTATCAGAGTTTCTCTGTTGTCAGGCGCCGGGCCGGTATTTTGGGGAACCGTCAGTTTATGCTGAATGAGCATACCAGCCGTTATTAGAACAAGTACCGCCAGCAATACACTATTTAATTTATCCAGCCTGTCCATGAATTATATTTTGTCTGTTCTGTAATGAAAGCAATATGAAAAATTAACCAGAAATAAAAAGCCGAATTGAGCTTAGCACTTTGCTTAAATCAGGCTACATGCAATAATGCATTATCAGTAAATAAATACACAAAGAATAGTGTTACTGGCGAAATGTTATTTAATTCAGGCCCGCTCCTTTAACCGGAGCAGCAGCAGCGTCAGAGATATCAATCCGAGCGAGGGTCTCATCTTTCGCCTGATCATGGTTTTTTTCCATGATGCTGGCTTTATCAGTCTCACCCCACCAGTTATTCCTGGCATCAAGATCCCATTTTTGTCCTTCAAGCAACGAAACATTGTAGTCTTTGTTATCCGCAATATTATTATCACGCAGCAACATGCCGTTTTTAATCATAAAAACAATAACGCCCTTACCGTTGTCAGTGATATTGTTATAGCGAATGATAGCCATACCGCCTTTTTTGGCATAAATACCAAAGAATTTATTGTTGCTGATTTCATTATGGGCAATAACCGGTGTACTTCCGCCGCCATAAAGAATGCCACCACCATTTTCAGTTATTCGATTATAGAGCATCGGCATAACACTATCAAAACCGGCTTCTTTAATATTTTTCTGCCCGGTTGCGACACCATTATGATGGAAATAGCAGTGACTGACAACAACATGTGCCGAATGACCATGAACAGCTGTATGGGCATAACTGAACTCACAATATTCAACGATATTATCTTTGCTTTCGAGAATATTCACTCCACCCCAATCACCTGCATTGGGTTCTTTCGCAGCACTGGTAAATACAATTCTATTCTTTTTCAATCCCTGGGCAATTATTTTCCCACGTACGACAATTTCAATACCGGGAAAATGATTGTTTTTATCCTTGTTCAGTTTAAACGGACCAAAACCCTCTTTTTTGACAACTTTAATTACCGTGCCGGGCATGACCAGCAGGGTGGCTCCTTTGGCTACTTCAACATCTCCCTGGATCAAAATCTCGCCCTGCCAGATTGTATCCTCAGCAAGTACGGTTTTATCCAGAACGAGATGTTCGCTACAGGCGGAACCTGCCGTCAACATAAATACACCTATACTGAAAATGATGGCAACAGCTTTACTGTAACCCTGAGATATTGCATTTTTCATTATTTATCCAACTGGGTATTTAGAATATGTTCAAAATAAAATTAAAAAGTTCGATAGGGTGCCATGTTGGCACGTTTCAATCGTTCTCTTATACCATCGTATTCACTATCAATCGCCTTGGTAAAACCTTGCAGCCACATACGATCCAGCACACGCAAGACTTCTCCGTTCACCAGTACTGATTCGTCTTTGGTCAAATTCAACATAATATCGAGTACCTGTTGCTTCAACTCAGGTTCGATCCCCGGCATGGCTGCAATGGTACAGTAGGGCATCGGTATACTTTCCGCGATCACATTAAAATCATCCATGTTAATTTCATGTCTTGCACTCATGAGATCAAGGTCAAGTGTTGGGGCAGCCCCGACATCATATTTGCCAAAGTAGACACCATATATAACTTTCTCATGCTTAGCCGCTCCGGCAGGGATGGCATAGTAGGAAAAATCTGTTTCCGGGTCAAAATTATTTTCAAGCAACAATGCATACTGGGCCATATAACCAAAAGGAGCAAGTGCGGGACCAAAAAACATGCTCTTGCCGCGCATATCTTCAATGGTTTTAATACCACTGCCTTTCAGGGAAATTATAGAGCCGGTGGCTTTATGTCCATACTTCCCCCGCACATCAACAGCAAGAAGATCAACGCCGTAATTCTTTTTTAAAATAATGGCAATGATTGAGTTAACATGAACAAAATCTACCTTTTTATCACGAACAAGGTCTTCAAATTCGAAAGTATTAGCCAGTATCATCTCAATTTTACGACCCAGTTTTTCTTCCATATAAGCGTTAAATGGGCCAAACCTGGCTTTTGAATCTTCATAACTGTCACAAATCATATAACCTATTCGAAGTGGTTTTTCATCACTGACAGCCGGTGTATTCGTTTGTCCTTTACAGCCAAAAAGAAAAAAAATGCAAAATAAAAAAACAGTTGTAAATTTCATTTGATCTCCTGAACAGTTACGATCTTCTTAGGGTTCGCCCGGGAATAAATTAAGTATTTTTGGGAGGGTAATATTACACAGATTAGGGTAGGCCTGAGCTGGAAGAACCGCTTAAAAATGTAATTTCTTTATCGATTTCTTTATTTTCCGATTCATTAGCCTGAGATCTTGCTTTTATCATCTTTTCCCTGGCCAATTCTGCCTTATTTAAATTCTTATAATTGATGGCACGATGCACATTTAAAAGAAGGTCGTGAGGATTTATTGCTTCAGCTTGCTCAAAAAAACTGAAGGCCTCTTGATCCCGCCCCATTTTAATCAGGACAATCCCCATGCCATCCAGTGCATCAAAATTAACATCATCTTTTAACAGAATAAACTCCAGTTCTTTTTTCGCTTTAACAAACTGTTCAGTTCGGTAATATGCCATGGCCAGATTGTTACGCGTAGCCAGATCATCAGCGTTCATATAAAGCTTCATGTTGTACTGGAGGATCTGTACGGAATCTGGCAGGTTAGAGATATTGCCATGTGCCTGAGCTGTTCCAGCAAGCAACAAAACCGTACTGATAATCCAGAATACCCTTTTCATAATTTATTTTTTCTCCTTAACCTGATCTGCGCAATTTTTGTTTGACATTAAATCATATTCCTGACTTTCAAAAATTTTTTAGCTACTTCAGTAGAATCACCGGCTGCGGCCTGTTCCGTCAGCTGTTTTAAAATAGTATTATCTATTTTCCCATTCAGCTTGTTAATCACCCTGTCTAGAACAGGAAACCGATCCAGTACGACCTTAGTGGTTATCGGTGCAGCCAAACTTTGCTCCTGGTTGGAATCATTGCCCGTGGGACCGGAGTAGCCAAAGGGCTTCAACCAGACCATATCTGAATTTTGCAGATAATGTGCTTTAACCATTGCATAAATTTCCTGTGTATTCGTCACGGACTCAGCGCCATCAACAATAGTTCGGGCAGAACCAAGATAACCAATGTAGATATCGGCATCACCCCTTTCCATTATTTTTTTACTTTCCAGTTCATTCGCCGCTTGAACAAACTCTATCGCGGTTCCAGTACGCTCAGTAATCAAAACTGATAAAATCTGACCAACCACCTGCTGATCCGGAGAATCCGTCAATGAAATAGTCAAAACCCGTCCAACACATGCATAACCTGCCATTACCAGCATATGCAAAAAAAACAAAGTTACAATGAATACAGTCTTATTTTTCATTCTCCCCTCATTGTTTAGCCTCTCCCTTCAAAGAAGCTCAGCTAGATTAATTGTAAGCGATCTCATGGCAGTTCATTTTTGAACGATCAGACCGGTTTGAGTTGCACAAGTATGCTGCGCCGCACTGCTTGTCCAAAATTAGGGCGCCCTGAGACCGCTTACGGAATGGGGGCAGGCTACAGCCGTTGATGCCCCATGATTGGTTACAATTAATTTATTCCCTCAACTTTCGGAGTTGCCATAACTTCAAAATAACATCTTATTAAGATTGTCGGTCTCGTAAAAGCTACATTTTGCCAATTTCCCGTCATTCCCGCGCGTAAATATTCGGCTAGCACCCCAATTTCGTCCGATTCGTCTTACTCACATATGACTAATATAGCTCGCAAGGCGACTTGAACGAACTTGGGGCACTATCCAAACATTTACAGACCGAGTTTTTCGAAACTTTTTCACACAAGCCGAATATTTACTCCCGCGCAGGCGGGAATCTAGTCATTTCAACATGTTCTGGATCGAAGTCTACGCTTATCTCCCGCCTGCGCGGGAATGACGACTGAATGTTTTAATGATAGTTTATAATTTCAAGAAGTTATCATAAGTCAACAAGTTGAAAATCTTTAAGAAAATCAAATTCAGCTAATACGGCATAAAGCTTTCTGCAAGTTTAGCGCCAAAAAATAAAGGTAATGTTACAAATGTGAAGAACAATGTCCACAACACTCCTTCTCTCGCAAGACGTATGCTTTTTTTCAAAATATCAATACGTAATCTAGCAATCGTAAAATACGATGTCAGTAATATTGGGTTAAACCGTCAACTGGTGGGTGATATAACCCAGTTTTTAAATAAAAGAACAAAGAATTTTTTTACAGCCAACCTGTAATTTTCCACCAGACATAATTTACCGGTAACAGAAAAACGATTGTAATGGCAGCTAAAATCAGACAGAGCTTAACCGCAGAGGAAAATTTCTCTCCAGCAAGCTGCATACCTATGATTATGGGTGGTGCCTGATAAGGTAAAATTGGTGTTGAAAAGCCTAACACCTGCATCATAATAACAGTTTGTAACTCCATTCCGGTTGCCCGGGATATCCCTTCAGAAAGTGGTGTAAACACGGCAGGGACACCTGGCAATGTCGTTACAATACCGGTAACCATGGAAGCAAACGCTATAGAAACATAATTAAAAAAATCATTTTGCTCTGTTAATGGAAGTAGCGCCAGCAATTGTTCGGCGAGGGTGCTGCCCAAACCGGTATGATTAATAACTCCCCCTAACCCCAGGATTCCGGCAACAAAAAAAAGTGATGCCCAATTTATTTTTTGATTGAACTGCTGCTTGCTGACAATTTCGATTCCAGGAAAGAGCAGAAAAAGTGCTCCTCCAAGAGCAATCCAGGCGGGAGAAATATGATGTGCAAAATCAGTCATCCACAAAGCCAGCAAAACCAGTAAGGAGGCGGATAAAAGATATTCATTGCCGGACATCTTCTCTTTTTCCAGCATGGCTCGATTGCTGGGGACATTTGGCTTATCCGGGTAAAGCCAAACAATCAAACCTGCAACAAGAAAGGCTTTGAACAAACCAAGAACAGGAAAATGCAACAAAAAGTAGGACCCATAGAGCAGAGAAATTTCATACTGCGTCTCAGCCATACCAATCAGCACCATATTTGGTACATTCGCAGGTAAAATTGCGAATGCGGACATATACGACCCCAGGATCGTTGCCAGCAGAATCCCTGTCCTTCCGTTTGAGCCTTTTTGAAAACCAAAATGATCCGCAATGGCAATGGCAATGGGAGTCAACAGCACCACTCTTCCCATTGCAGACGGCATGACAAAACTAAACAATATGCCGAGCAACACAAGGCCCCCGATTATTTTTGGGTATTTACCCGCAAGATGCAAGGCAAGCCTGTCCGCAACTCTTTTCCCGAGCCCGGTTGCCATTATTGCCACACCAATGATCAAACCACCAAAAACTAACCAGACTGCGGTTGACGCGAAACCTGAAAAGACAATATTCGGAGGT
Organism: Deltaproteobacteria bacterium; assembly: GCA_029933005.1. GTDB lineage: Bacteria > Desulfobacterota > Desulfobulbia > Desulfobulbales > SURF-16 > JAGHCC01. The sequence goes on along the minus strand of JAOZOY010000045.1, from coordinate 338 downwards.
GAAATTGAAAAAAGCATTGCCAGTAAAAAGAATAACAGAGCGGTTATATGCTCAGGAATAATACCTGTGGCCCAGGAACCAATGGTAACAACCATCAATGCCGCAGCTTTGACCTCCAGAGGAGAAAGAATATCCGGCGGAAAAAGCAGGATCATAGCCGCTATCACTACTGAGAGCAGAAATGCCACTGATTTCAGATTTACTATTTCGAAATAACGCATAAGTTCTTTCATTATAATTGTTGATTCATTGGTGAATCCCCGCCCTTCAGAAATTGCTTGTAAACGACAATTTAACTTGTTAAAAATGTAAAATTCGTAAAAACTTATTCGTAAATA
>JAOZOY010000109.1 GCA_029933005.1 Deltaproteobacteria bacterium | reverse complement strand
AAAAAAATTACAACATAATTTTTAAATCCGAAACCATTTTATTAAATAAAAACATATTCATCAATCTCATCTAACAAACCTCATGATCAGCATCAACAATCTCGACATTCAATACGGTAAAAAACATCTTTTTAATAATCTTTCGGCCAGAGTCAACAATGGTGATCGGATCGGTCTGGTGGGCGTCAACGGAACCGGCAAATCCACCCTTTTCAAGATTCTTGCCGGGCTCATGGAAACCGATGCCGGGGTTGTTGTCCGTTCAAAACGATCCTCCATCGGCTACCTGCCCCAGGAAATCAGCCGATTCGAAGCGGGCCGCACTGTTTACCAGGAAGCGGAAACCGCCTTTGCCGAAATACTTGCTGCCCAGGAAGAACTGGAAGGAATCAACATTAAATTAGGTGAAATGGAGCCGGCCGACCCTGCTTTTCCTCAACTACTGACCCAACAGGGAGACCTGCAAAACCGCATTGACCAGTCAAACATCTTCCGTATCCGCTCCGAGATTGAAAAGGTACTGGGCGGACTTGGCTTTAAAAAGGACGATTTCACAAAAGATTGCGTCATATTCAGCGGCGGCTGGCTCATGCGCCTCATGCTGGCCAAACATCTTCTGGCCCAACCTGATTTTTTACTTCTTGATGAGCCCACCAATCATCTTGATATCGAATCACTGACCTGGCTGGAGGAGTTCCTTAAATCGTATCACGGCGCTTTGGTGATCATTTCCCATGACCGGGCATTTCTAGACAACATGACAAATATGACATGGGAATTGAGCCTGGGCAAACTCACGCCTTACAATGGAAATTACAGCAAATATCTGGTTTTGAAGGAGGAGAGACTTGAGGTGTTGCAGGCCGCCTACACCAACCAGCAGGCTAAAATCCAACAAACCAAACGTTTTATCGAACGATTCAGGGCCAAATCAACCAAGGCCAAACAGGTACAGAGCCGGGTCAAACAGCTGGAAAAGATAGAGCTCATTGAACTTGAAGACACGGAACGGCAGATTGCCTTCCGCTTCCCACCCTCACCGCCAAGCGGCAGACTGGCCATTGCCACTGAAAAACTAACCAAGACCTTCGGAAAAACCAAGGTCTTTTCCGATATTACTTTTGAACTGTCACGGGGAGATAAACTCGCCGTTGTTGGCGTAAATGGGGCCGGAAAATCAACACTTGTCAAACTGCTGGCCGGGCTCATTAACACTGATGGCGGAACAATAAGGCTGGGACACCATGTAACAATCTCCTATTTTGGCCAGCACCAGGCCCAGGATCTGGACCCCAAATATACGGCTCTTGAAACAATAAGCCATGTTGAAGGTGAAAAAACAATTACCCAGACCAGATCAATTCTCGGCGCTTTTCTGTTCCAGGGCGATGATGTGGATAAAAAAGTCGGGGTATTATCAGGTGGCGAGAAAAGCCGACTGGCCCTGGCCAAAATGATTATATCCCCGGCCAACCTGCTGATCATGGACGAGCCCACCAATCACCTGGACATGACATCCCAGGATATTCTCCAGGACGCCTTAGACCAGTATGACGGCTCCATCATTGTCGTCTCCCATAACCGCTTTTTTCTTGACCAGTTTGTCAACAAGGTTCTTGAGATCAAGGATGGTTCAGCCACCCTGTTTGAGGGAAATATCAGTTATTACCTCAAAAAAGCACGGGAGAGGGCTGAAGCTGAAAAAATTGGCGATGCCCGGGCTGCAAAGACCGTCGAAAAAACAGAAAAAAGTGCCTTACCCACTCAAGCACGCGGTAAAAAAGCCCGCCAGGTTATGGCCAAAGTGCGCCAGGAAAAAAATCGAAAAATCGGCCCGCTGAAAAAAAACATGGTAAAACTTGAAGAAGAAATTGAAAAGCTGGAATCCCGCAAAGATGAGCTGGAACAAACCCTGACCGATCCCGAACTGTACAAAAACCAGGAGCTCTTTGCCGATCAAAGCATTCAGTATGGCAAAATCGAAAAAAGACTGAATCACACTTACAACAAATGGGAAATAACCCAGGGTGAGATAGATAAAATCGAGGCTTCTTTTGAGAATTCCTCCCCACTCTCTTGACCGTAAATTGATTTACCATTAAGTTCAGCCCTTAACCCTCAACCTTCAGCCTTCAGCCTAATACGACATGCCCATCCATCTCCGTGAAGAAATAGCCGAACGGGAAGTCAGAAATCTCTCTCCCCATGCCTGTCTCAGCAAAAACAGCAAGGGAAGATTGAGCCCGGAAAACGAATGTCCCATCAGGGTCTGCTTTCAACGTGATCGGGACAGAATCATTCACTCGAAAACCTTCCGGCGGCTGACCCATAAAACCCAAGTCTTTCTGGCCCCCACCGGTGACCATTACCGTACCCGGCTTACCCATGCCCTGGAAGTGGCACAGATTGCCAGAACAATCGGCGTGGCTCTCCGGCTCAACGGTCACCTGATCGAGGCCATTGCCCTGGGCCATGATCTGGGCCATACTCCCTTTGGTCATGCCGGTGAATCCATGCTGAACGAACTGTATCCCGGCGGCTTCAAGCATTATAAACAAAGCTTACGCATTGTTGATATTCTAGAAAAAAAAGGCAAAGGCCTCAACCTGACCTACGAGGTACGGGACGGGATTCTCAAACATTCCAAGGGCCGCAAAAAAATTCTACCTGATGACCTGAAAGAACTGCCGAAAACTCTTGAAGGCCAAGTTGTCCGAGTTTCCGACATCATTGCTTATGTAAATCATGATCTGGATGATGCCGTACGAGCCGGTATTATTAAGAAACATGATTATGCACATATTACCAGGAGCCTGGGACAGACCAACTCGGAGAGAATCGGCGCCATGGTACGTGATATCATTATCCGCACCCTGGAAACCGACAGCAGCAGTCTGGCCATGAGTAATGAAGTCCTGAAAATTATCAATGAACTACGAACATTTCTCTTTAAAAACGTTTACTTAACCAATCAAGTTCACCATGAGTTTGTTAAAGCCATGAAAATTATCAAGGAACTGTACGAATATTATCTTGAAAACGACCAGCAACTGCCTTCAGCCAAAAATAAAAACCAATCGTCAATTTACGAGACAGAGACCACCAACCATCGCAAGGTCTGTGACTTTATTGCCGGCATGACGGATCGCTATGCGCTTGATTTATATACGAATATCTTTTTTCCTAAACCGTGGAGTGTTGTCTGATTTCAAAAGACAGAAGACAGGAGTCAGGAGTAAAAACATACACTAAATCAAACAAGCAGAACAAGTTTAACCAACAAAACTAATAAAACGAATCCAACCAATAGATAATGACAACCGAAAATAAAACACCATCCGCTCCCCTGGCCAAGACCTATGAATTTAAAGATGTTGAGTCTAAATGGTACCGCTACTGGGAGGAGAAGGGAAAGTTTTCCGCCACCATGGAGGAGGGAAAGCCCTCCTTTTCTATTGTCATTCCACCGCCCAATGTCACAGGAGTTCTCCATGTAGGTCATGCTTTGAACAACACCATGCAGGATGTTCTGGTTCGCTTTAAACGGATGCAGGGCTACAACACCCTCTGGGTGCCGGGCACGGATCATGCCGGCATCGCTACACAAAATGTGGTTGAACGTCAGATAGCCGCTGAAAATAAAACGCGGCATGACGTTGGGCGTGATGAATTCATCAAACGAGTCTGGATATGGAAGGAGGAATCCGGCGGCCGGATCATTAATCAGCTTAAAAGACTGGGCAGTTCCTGCGACTGGGATCGTGAACGGTTCACCATGGATGAAGGCCTGTCCAAAGCAGTTCGCAAAGTTTTTATTACCTTGTATGAAGAAGGGTTGATTTACCGTGATAATTTCATTATCAACTGGTGCCCGCGCTGTCATACCGCCCTGGCCGACCTTGAGGTTGAACACGAACCAACCGACGGCAAACTCTACCATATTCGCTACCCATTTTCCTCTGGTGACGGCTATCTGGTAGTGGCCACTACCCGGCCCGAGACCCTGTTGGGAGACACCGGTGTTGCCGTTCATCCGGATGATGAACGGTATAACTCACTGCCGGAAAAATCCGTCATTCTGCCCCTGGTCAACCGTAAGATTCCCATTATTTTTGATGAGCATGTGGAACGGGAATTCGGCACCGGCGCCCTCAAGGTGACCCCAGCCCATGACCTCAACGATTTTGAGATTGCCAAACGTCATGACCTGCCTGCCTTGAATATTATGGATAAAAACGGAGTAATGAATGAAAAAGCCGGTTCTTATGCAGGCATGGAACGTTTTGCCTGCCGAAAAAAAATCGTCGCCGACCTGAAAGAACAGGGGCTTCTGGAATCCATTGAAGAGTATCAGCATGGTGTGGGACATTGCTACCGCTGCAACACTGTTGTTGAACCTACCCTCTCCAAACAATGGTTTGTTTCTGTAAAACCTCTGGCCGCCGAGGCCATCAAGGCGGTTGAAGACGGTAGAATTAAAATCCATCCCAAATCCTGGGAAAACACCTATTTTGACTGGATGTACAATATCCGCGACTGGTGTATTTCCAGACAGATCTGGTGGGGCCATCGAATTCCGGCCTGGCATTGCCGGTGCGGTGAAATCATTGTCAGTGATTCCACACCAAAAAAATGTCCAAAATGCGGCTCCACCGAGCTTACGCAGGAAACCGATGTTCTGGACACCTGGTTCAGTTCGGCACTTTGGCCCTTTTCCACCCTGGGCTGGCCCGATAAGACAAAAGAACTGGAATTTTTCTATCCGACCTCAGTGCTCATCACAAGCTTTGACATCCTTTTTTTCTGGGTGGCGAGAATGATCATGATGGGGCTGCATTTCATGAAGGATATCCCCTTCAAGGATGTTTATCTCCACGCCCTGGTTCGTGATGAAAACGGCCAGAAAATGAGCAAATCAAAGGGCAATGTCATGGATCCCCTCCTGGTCATTGACAAATACGGTACCGATGCCCTGCGCTTTACCATGATCGCCTTTGCTGCTCAGGGCCGCGATATCCGCCTGTCCGAAGACCGCATCGAGGGTTACCGCAATTTCATCAACAAAGTCTGGAACTCGGCTCGTTTTGCCCTCATGCATATTGCTGATTGCGACCCAACGAAAATTGATATTAATTCTCAGAACCTCACCTTGCCCCATCAATGGATTTTAAGCTGCCTGAACAGGACAATTGCCAAAGTGCACCAGGCCCTTGAGGATTATCGGTACAATGACGCGGCTTCGGCCATGTACCAATTTGTCTGGCATGAATTTTGTGACTGGTATCTGGAATGGATCAAACCTGACCTGTATGGTGACGATGAGACGTTGAAAACAAACGGCCGGGCAGCGCTTTTTACGGTTCTTGAAAACATGCTGAAAATGCTGCATCCGGTCATCCCTTTTGTCACCGAGGAAATCTGGCACGCCCTGCCCGGTGAGCGACACTCCATCATGACCGAAGCCTACCCACAGGTCATTCCCGCCTGGGATAACAAGGATGCTGAAGAGACAACAGAGCTGCTTATGGGAGTGATAAGCGGGATAAGAAATATCCGCAGCGAAATGGGTATTCATCCATCAGCCAGGATCGACGCTACGGTCATCTGCGTCGACGACCAAAACAATACACGGCTGGCGGATCATGGAGATGCTGTAAAGGCAATGACCCGGCTTGAGAATCTGACCATTGAAAAAAACGGCCAATGTCCCAAGGGTGCGGCTTCATATATTTTTGAAAATATTGAAATCATTGTGCCCCTGCAGGGGTATATTGATGTAAAAGGGGAAATTGCCAAACTGGAAAAAGAGCGTGCCAAGCTGGAAAAAAAGCTAAAACAATGCTCTGGAAAACTCAATAACAAAAAATTCCTGGCCAATGCCCCGGAAGAAATCGTTGCAAAAGAAAAAAATAAGCTTGAAAAGTTCAATGCCAGTCTGGCTAAAATTGATGAATCCATCGAAAGACTGGCTGAAATTGGGGAATAGCTTCAAGCGTTACTTTTTAAAACGCTTATGGCATTCTTTTTTTAGCTGGTTTGCCTGGTCAATCAATGCAACGGCCTGATCAAAATTTCCTGCAGAAGCTACGGCAAGAGATTGGCTCATCACCTTAAAGCATATGCGCCATTCATCTGTCCACTGACGACCGGTGTACAAATTGTACTCCTCGCATTGACGCAGTAAGTCCGTAGCAACTGCCTGTTCCGGATCTTCACCATTTCGAATCTGCTTGACACATTCCTTCCAGAGATGACTAATCTCTCTTTTTATCCGTTTATTCCCATGAGAATGATGTTCCATAATTGGTTTTTTTCCCTTATTCCAAGTTGTTGGCAAGGGATCGTCGACATGACCTGATGCACCTTTATCCCGCTTAAGGCCAACTTTTCCATCAGCAAACTCTTCTGCCAGCCCGGCAAATTCTCTGGAAATTTCCCGAAAGCTCAAGCTCTTCTTTATATTCGAATTGACTTGCCTGCTTACATCTTTTTTTTGATCTTTTCTTTTATTCTTCATTATAAAAATCGGAGAGGAAAGTCCTTATACTTGATAACAAGTTGGATTTAAATAGATTTTCATTTCTAATTTCTTGTGTATGGTATTTAATTCCAGTCAGTCTATCAAAAAAGAGAAGACGTTACCATTTCACCCCGTGATGAGTAAGCATAATGGCTATAAGTAACCAATCACGGGGTAAAATCACCAAGCTTTCAGGTAACTCCTTATTCTAT
>JAOZOY010000044.1 GCA_029933005.1 Deltaproteobacteria bacterium | reverse complement strand
AAACATTTACAGGCCGAGTTTTTTGAAACTTTTTCACACAAGCCGAATATTTACTTCCGAATAGCCGCTTTTCTTCAGAAAACAGCTTATTACGTCAAGATGTTTTTCCGTCACCCCCTGCTGACGGAGGACGAACTCGGCGCCTCTCCTGCCCATTTCAATCCGGTAATCAGGTTCCGAAACCATTTTTTCAAGAACGTCATAAAGCTCTTCCTCGTCCTGCACCATGAGACAGCCCCCGGCCTGCAGCAGGTCCCGGCCGATCTCACTGAAATCATCCATATGACTTCCAAACAACACGGGTTTGCCGAAACCAGCCGGCTCCAGAGGATTATGGCCACCTTTACTGACCAGGCTCGCTCCGACAAAGGCCAGATCACAGATACCATAGCTGGCCGCAAGCTCACCCATGGTATTTAAAATCATAAGCTGACTATTTTCGCGAGGCCCATCGGTGCGAAGATAACCGATCAAGCCCTGCTTTTCAGCCAAGTCCAGCAAAGAATCGCCACGATCTATCGAACGCGGCGCCACTACCAGGAAAAGATCAGGCATTTTACCAAGCAGCCTTTTAAAGACACGAAAAAGAATCTCTTCCTCGCCGGGATGGGTGCTCCCCGCAATCCAAAGCAATTTTTTCTCCGGAATACCGAGATCACTGCGGGACAAAAGAACCTTGCCGGCTGCCGCGACAGGCACGATTGTGTCATATTTTAAATTACCAAGAGCCTTGACCCTTTCAGGTTCAACGCCAAGGCTGACCATTTTCCTGACATCATCATTCGTCTGCATGGCCATAAAATCAAAAGAAACAAACATGGGGTGAAAAAAAAACTTCAAACGACGATAATTACGAAATGACGAGGCGGAAACACGTCCGTTAACCAGCATGGACGGTTTGTTTGCACCTTGCAGAACATGAAGAAAATTAGGCCAGAAGTCCGTCTCAATCAAAACAAAAAGATCAGGATCAATGAGCCGGACAAACCGTTTAACAATCCAATAAATATCAAAGGGAAAAGGAACAAATATATCCACCCAGTCTGCCAGGGTTCGCCGGCAGTAGACTTCCCCGGATCTTGTGGTGGCGGAAAAAATGATAACAGCGTCCGGCATCCGCTGCCGCAACTCCTTGATCATCGACCGGGCCGAGGCCGTCTCTCCCACAGACAGGGCGTGAATCCATATTCGTGGCCGACCGGATGGAACCCCCGCCAGATCCAGGACAAGACCCTTTCCCAGTCTGCGCAGCATTCTGCCATGATACCTGGGAGTCAGGATTGCTTTGACGAAAAGAAAAGGAGCAAGTATTGTCAGGCCAACGAGCTGAACCAGATTATAAATGTAAAACATAGGCGCACATGAATATTCTTCTTTTTGACCAATCCGAGCTTCAGGATAATCAGCTTATATTAAACGACAGACGGGCAGAGCACATCCGTAAAATCCTGCGGGCCGGATGCGGTGATCAACTTAAAGCGGGCCAAATCAACGGTCCCATTGGCCGGGCAACCATCCAGGAAATCGACAAAAAACGAATCATTCTTCAGGTGGAACTCAACGGCCCACTACGGCCACGGCCCGTAACCAGCCTGATTCTTGCCCTGCCGCGGCCCATCATGCTGAAACGTATTCTCTCCCAGGCGACCACCCTTGGAGTGAGCAACATCTATCTCATCAACAGCAGACGGGTGGAAAAAAGTTTCTTTCATGCCTCCCTTCTGGAAGAAAACAACATGCTCCCTCACCTGCTCCACGGCCTGGAACAGGCTGGAGATACCTGGCTGCCTGAGGTCTCAATCCATCAACGTTTCAAGCCCTTTATCGAAGACCTGCTGCCTGAAATCAGCGAAAACTCCCCTGCCCGGCTTGTCGCCCATCCGGAAGCCACTTCCTTCCTACCAGAACTAATTAAAATACCCTTACAGCAAAAAGTACTCCTGGCCATTGGCCCGGAAGGCGGCTGGATCGATTACGAGATCGATAAATTCAAGGAACAGGGCTTTCAGCCTTTCACTCTGGGGCCACGAATTCTCCGGGTAGACACAGCTGTTATCTCACTTCTTGCACAGCTTGATCTGTTAAGAAACAGCGGGTTGAAGGCTGAATAATATTTGCTCTTCCAACGTTCCTGCCCGGTTAGCACATTATTCCTGCAGAACAGAGCCTGCTCACAAATGGAGCACTGCTTCTCGTTTTTTCACAAACAAATACTCTCGTGCGGGTACTTTCTATAAATAGGGCAAACCCCTTCGAAGATCTCACTGGCTCGCTATCTGATCCTCTACCCTCTGTCCCTCTGCCCCTTTATTCTCATCCCATCAACCGCTGCCGGATCTTTCCCACCAGCAAATCCAGCTCCCGCAGCCGCAAAAAATAAAGAATCACGCCATAAAGAGCCGCGCTGGTGCCAATCAGCAAAACAAGCCCGGCAATCTGCGACAAAATCCCCTGGTCAAACCAGCCATCCGTCCAGATCATCAATCCTTTCAGCCACAAGCCCATGACAAATGCGGCCGGAAGAATTTTTGCCAAACCTGAAAAAAGATAAGACAAAGAGTAGCCGGACAGTCTTTTATACAGCATCGTACTCAAAAAAAAGAAATTAATGATCATGGCACATGAAAGAGAGAAGGCAATGGCCCGGTGTTGAAACAAATCAATGGTAAAATAAATCACAACAAGATTTGTAAATACAGCCATAAAACTGGCAATCACCGGGCAACGGGTATCATTCAGAGCAAAAAACACGGGCACCATAACCTTGACCGCCGCATAGGCAAAAAGCCCCAGGCTGTAAAAAGCCAACGCCTCGGCGGTTCTGGCCGTATCTAAAGCGGTGAAGGCACCACGTTCGAATATAACGGCAACAATCGGCATGGACAATAGACAAAGTCCAACGCTTGCAGGAATTGTTAAAGAGAAAGCCATAATCATGGATGAGGTGTAAGTTTCCCTGAGAGCGGAAAAATTCTTCACTGAGGCATACTTTGCAATAAGCGGCAGACCGGCTATGGAAATTGCTACCCCGAAGACACCAATGGGCAGCTGGACCAGGCGAAAAGCATAATTAAGCCAGGAAACACTGCCCTCGACGCATGATGAGGCAAACCGGGTGTTGATAAAAATATTGATCTGGGTGGCTGACAGACCGATGACTGCCGGCAGCATCAGTTTCAAAATCCGGCGCAATCCCGGATCCCGTAAATCCAGAAAGGGCCGGAACACAAACCCTGTTTTAAACAAAGTCGGCAGTTGGCCGCAAAATTGAAGACAACCGCCGATAAGCGTGCCGATTGCCATGCCCATGATAGCGGGCTGACCAAAGGTGGGCAGGATCAGAGCCAGGCTTACACCACCGACAATGGAGCCCATGTTAAAAAAACTTGAGGCCATGGAGGGAATGAAAAAACGACCCTTTGTATTGAGGGCGCCCATGACCACGGCAGACAGGGAAATAAAAATCAAAAAAGGAAACATCACCATGGTCAGTTGGCGGGTCAATTCCACCTTGCCGGGAACCTGGACAAATTCGTTATCAACAAGGAGCAGAACCAGGGGCTCGGCAAAAAAAATCCCCAACAATGTGATTAAACTGAGCAGAACCGCAAAAAAAACAAGTACATTACTGGCCAGTTTCCAGGTCGCCTCCTCTCCCTTATTGGCATCATAATCAGAAAACACAGCCACAAAAGCCGCACTCAAGGCTCCTTCACCAAAAAGATCACGGAGAAGGTTGGGAATCCGAAAAGCGACGACAAAGGCATCATAGGCCAGACCTGCGCCAAACAATGCGGCAAAAACCTGCTCACGGACCAGGCCAAGAACCCGGCTGCACATGACGGCAAAGCTGACAATTCCAGCTGAGTGGGCAATTTTCCCCGTGTCTCCGGACGGTTTTTTCATTGTTGGGGCATTCATACTTGACTTTGCTTTCATGTTCAGAATAGTATGCCATGTCGATTTTCCTTTCAACTTGAAAAGAGATTAAATCGTATTGACTGACAATTTTTATTTTAAATATTGCGGAGGGTAGCATGAAAGACGGTACACAGGTACGAAATGTTGCAATATTTGGCCAGAGCAAAAGCGGCAAGACGTCATTGGCGGAAGCCCTGCTGTTCACGGCCCAAAAAACCAATCGTCTGGGCAAAGTTGATGACGGCTCAGCTGTAATGGATTTTGAACCGGAAGAACTTCAGCGAAAATTGTCAATCAACTCTTCCTTTAATCATTTCACTTGGGGGAAAAATCAAGTCTTTATCATCGACACTCCCGGCGATGACAATTTCATCAACGAAGCCCGTTATGCCTCCCGCATCACGGATTCCGCAATTTTCCTGATTGACACCCCTGGAGGCGTCAAATTTCAAACCGAAAAAATCGCTGATTACGTAGCCAAATCCAATCTGCCGACCATCATCTTTTTAAACAAAATGGACAAGGAAAGGGCTGACCTGGAAATTGCCGTTGCCGACATCAAGGAAAACCTGCCCTTTGACCCCGTGCTTCTTTATCTCCCTATTGGCGTTGAAGCCGATTTTAAGGGCGTGGTCGACATCATCAACGAAAAGGCCTATCTATTCGATAAAACGGGAAAAATAAAAACAACCGATGTCCCGGATGACTTGGCCGACGAGATTGCAGTCCATCGTGAAGAACTTATGGAGCAGATCGCCGAGACCGATGATGATCTTATTGAAAAATTCCTTGAAGAAGGTGAACTTGAAAAAGTGGATTTACTGGCCGGTCTCAGAAACGGCGTTCAATCCGGCACTCTTTCTCCGGTGATTCCCGGCGTGGCCACCGAAAATCTTGGGACCGAACTGCTCTTGAATTGCATCTCTGATCTGCTGCCCTCGCCAATAGATCGACCAGCCCAGGAAGGAACTGATCCCAGGACTGAAGATATTGTTGAAAGAGAACCGTCTGCGGAGGCTCCCTTTTCCGCCCTTGTTTTTAAAACCATGGCTGATCCCTATGCCGGGCGCCTTACCATTTTCAGGGTCTTCTCCGGCACTATTGACGGTGACACCTTTTATAACGCCAACAAGGAAACCAATGAAAAATTCGGTCAACTCTTTGTCATGGAAGGCAAGGAAAGTAAACCCGTGGACAGTCTTGGCCCCGGCATGATCGGCGCAGTTGCAAAACTCAAGAAAACCACTACCGGAGATACCCTTTGCACGGAGAGTGACCCGATTATCTATGAAGCCATGACACCCATTGAACCGATGATGTCGTTTGCCGTAACTCCGGCCAAGAAGGAGGATGAAGACAAACTCTTCTCCTCTCTTTCAAAAATGCTTGAAGAAGACCCTACCCTTAAGCTGTCCCGTGGGGATCAGACCAATGAAATTCTGCTTGCCGGCGTGGGCCAGATTCACCTTCTTGTGCTTGGAGAGCGGATCAAAAGAAAATTCGGCGCCGAAATGGAACTTCACCCGCCTAAAGTTCCTTATAAAGAAACATTGAGAGGGAAAGCCCGGGTCCAGGGCAAGCACAAAAAACAGTCCGGTGGCCGCGGCCAGTTTGCTGATTCCTGGATTGAAATCGAGCCCCTTCCTCTTGACAGCGGTCGTGATTTTGAGTTTGAAAACAAAATTGTCGGCGGTGCCATTCCCCGTCAATACATCCCGGCGGTGGAGAAAGGGATTATCGAGGCCATGGAAAAAGGCGTCCTGGCCGGATACCCCATGGTTGGGGTCAAGGTATCTCTTGTGGACGGCTCTTTTCATCAAGTTGACTCATCGGAAATGGCTTTTAAAATTTCAGGCTCAATAGCCTTCAAAAAAGGCGCTCTTGAGGCCAAGCCGGTTCTGCTTGAACCTATAATGAATTTATCAATTACTATTACCAAGGACAGTGTCGGCGATGTCATCGGCGATTTGAACAGCCGGCGAGGCAAGATAATGGGCATGGATTCCCTGGGTAAGGCAGAAATCATCAACGCCCAGATCCCCATGGCCGAGGTTCTTGAATATTCACCGATTCTGACCTCAATTACCGGTGGACGAGGTTCTTTTTCTGTTGAATTTTCGCATTACGAGGAACTGCCATCGTTGCTTGTCGACAAGGTCATTGAGGCAGCAAAAGAAGATAATTAATTACAGGGCGAGATAAAAAAAACGTTGACCCTTTCACTGTGTGATTGGTTACAAAAAAAAACTAAGCAAAAAAAGAGGCGGGAAATAATCATTTCCGCCTCTTTTTAATTAACACACATGGATCATACTTCCAAGACAGTTTACTCCTGCGGCATATTGACAATCAGCGACAAAGGATCCCGGGGCGAACGGGTTGACACCAGCGGCATGCAGCTCAAAAGTCAACTCAGCGCCAAGGGCTTTGAAATTGCCGCCTATGATATTGTTCCGGACCATCAACAAACCATCAGCAAAACCCTGGTTGACTGGGTGGATCATCGCCGCCTTGATCTGATTATTACGACCGGCGGCACCGGAGTCAGCCCAAATGACCTGACCCCCGAGGCGACAAAAGAGATCCTGGATAAAGAAATTCCCGGCATCAGTGAAGCCATGCGTCAGGCAAGTTTACAAAAAACAATTCATGCCATGCTGTCTCGCTCCCTGGCCGGGATCAGAAAAAAAAGTTTAATTATCAATCTGCCCGGCAGTGAAAAGGCGGCCCGGGAAAACCTGGAATCCGTCTTGGCCGCCCTTCCACATGCCCTTTATAAAATTAAAGGTGGTAGCGGAGATTGCGGTGGTTGACGGGAAAATGACTCCCTGAAACTTTCCTAGAAAACGATGGACAAGTCTAGTTTTGCTCTTGCCTACAAAAGACGCCAGGAAGCTTGACTTTCTTTTCATTCATGTTATATTGGCCAACTCAATGACGCGGGGTGGAGCAGTTCGGTAGCTCGTCGGGCTCATAACCCGAAGGTCACAGGTTCAAATCCTGTCCCCGCTACCACGCAAATACAAGGACTTACAGCTTAACGGCGGTAAGTCCTTTTTTTTTGCGCCCCTGTTGCGTATTTTTTATCCTATCTGGTTGCGGCAACAGTTTGATGACAAAAAAGTCGAATCGAACTCCAGCCTTGGCAAGGCGATAAACTATATGACTCAACTTTCCGGGTTAATGTATTGTATGGATTTAATGATGTTTTTTCGTAGGTTGGGTTAAATTTTAATACCCACCGGAATTGTTGGGTTTGAGTAAATACAGGCTATTTACTGATTTTCCAGCATCTCAAACCCAACAAACTTGGCAGCATGAAATAACATCAACCCAACCTGCGCTATAATAATCGCGAAACAACAACGGTTTATGCCAAGTCGGAAAGTTGAGTATATGATCAAGCATTGGCAGAAACTCACTCTTTTTCTCTGAGTTGAAAAAGCCCCGCTTGACAACAATATCTGCGAACGAGCCATTAAAATGGTGATTATGCATCGGAAGAACTCTCTTTTTTATAAGACCGAGCATGGCGCATACATTGGCGACTTATTTATGAGTCCTATCCACAGCTGTAATCTTTCCAAGATCAATCCCCTCGATTATCTGCCAGAACTACGAAAAAACCTTCCGCTTCAGGAACGAATGCTTATGTCGCCTTATACCTGGTGAAAAGATCTGGAAGATCCATCAACAGGCCTGGCGGAAGAGCAGTCTTAGTGGCATGGATTATTGCCGTCTGAAACTTTAAATTTATTGTCAACTCATTGTGATTGAGATAAATATCAGGAAACTGGATCTAAAATTATGATTCAGGGATTTTCCGAAAATCCAGTCAATTCAATCAGACTTCTGCAGAATTTGAATCTGGTTGCAGATAACAGGATGCTGAACCATTCCGGGTTATAGCTGTTTGAGGAAAATCCGAAATTGATCAACCACAAGAGTCTCCAGAATTTATTATCTGAAGTCACTCATTTTTTTAATCACGAGGTGTTCCATGGAAATAATAGGAACTTTTCTTAACTCTCAACCGTTTATTACCCTTTTTCTGGTAATCGGGCTTGGCTATGCTGTTGGCAAGATCAGTATTTCGGGATTTTCTCTTGGGATTGGCGCCGTACTGTTTGTTGGTTTGGGGATAGGAATTATTGCTCCCCATTCTGCACCTCCTAAATTGCTTGGTACTCTTGGCTTGATTCTCTTTTTGTATGGTATTGGCATACAACACGGGAAAAGTTTTTTTAAAGGTCTCGTCAGCCCTTTTGGCATTAAAGCTAATCTCCTCGCTGCAACAGCTGTTTTAATAGGTTTTGGCGCAAGCCTTTTACTGGCAAAATATCTTGGCTTTGGTCATGATTTTGCAGCTGGTATGTTCGCTGGCACCTTGACCAGCACCGCAACCCTGCAAGCTGCGTTAGGAGCTGCCACCACGATGAATCCAAGTGTGGGCTATGCGACGGCGTATCCTTTTGGCGTGTTTGGGCCAATTCTCTTTTTCTATTTAACTGACAAGTGGTTTAAGCCGAAAATTGAAGTTCCTCCTCCAACAAGAATGGTCACGGCAGAAATTCAAGCGGGAGCGTATCAATTTGGCGGAAAAAGTGTTGACCAGATTATTGATAAGGCACCGAAAGATCTTGATCTCCTGATGATCAGGCGTGAAGGGGTGAACATTCTTTCTGAACCAAATTTTATTTTCAAGGATGATGATATTCTATTGATTTCAGGCTTTCCTGAAAGTATCGGTTCGTTGAAGAAAACGAATTCGTCGGAGGTGGTTCGCAGTGATCGAAGTGATTTTGATTATATCCGTATCTTTGTTTCAAAGGCTGGTTTTGTTGGAAAGAAGCTTAAGGAAATCGCAATGCCAAAGGGTACATCCGCAAGGATTATTCAGATACGGCGTGGCGATATCGACCTGATTCCCCGTCCTAGTTTAATTATTGAATATGGCGATCAACTGGGTATCTTTGTTGAACCGAAAAATCGATCGCTACTGAATCATTTTTTTGGTGATTCCATTCATGCAGAATCTTCTTTCTCTTTCGTTTCCTTCGGTTTTGCTCTTGTGGCAGGGGCACTGGTGGGGCTGATTCCAATTCCTATTCCCGGTGTAGGAGTAATGAAGTTTGGTCTTGCCGGTGGTGCACCCTTTGCTTCCAACCTTGCCGGGGTAGGACTGAACCTGCTGCTTGGTGGTGTAGTGGTGGTGAGTATTGTGGTGTTGACTATTATTTTGGTTGGATATTTTATTCTGGGAATGAAATTCGATGATTTATTGGGGATAGCATCCGGGGCACCGGTAACCCTGCCATTCTTGCGTATGCCAGTCAACTGACTCCCACTGGTCGACCGGACATCTGGTATGCAATTATTTTTCCGGGAGTGGGCACCATCATGAAAATTATTCTCGTCCAGATTTTATTTGCTTTATCATCCAGTCCTCCGCTGCCTTGAACGTTCGAGCCTAGATTCTAACATTCTAAAACTACAGCTCCATTTTGCTTATTAACACGAAAAACACAAAGACTTTTTTTAACTTCGTGTTTTTCATGCACTTCGTGGTAAATAAAAAATATCCGTTTATCCAATAGACAGAATTTATTCCATTGAATCAATCACTGAGGTCGTTTTCATCCTCTCTATTGCATCATCTCTGTATATTTGTCACTGATATCATTCAACAACAACTACACTCAAAAATGAAACACATACTACTCGCACTTATACTGACTCTGGCCACTGTTGTAAATATTATGGCTGCGCAACAAAGTGTTGAGCAGGAAAAAAACGCCCTTCAATTAACAGCAGATGAGCAACAGTGGCTCAAGAAGCATCCGGTCATCCGTGTCTCCAATGAGCCCGATTACGCACCTTTCGATTTTGTCGAAAATGGCGAGCCAGCCGGTTTTTCCATTGACTACCTTGACATTGTCGCCCGGCGGGCAGGATTACAGCTGGAGTATGTACAGGATAGCTGGGGCAACCTGATAAAGATGGCTGAGGAGAAAAAAATAGACCTGCTACACACTGTATTCCGGACCGCCGAGCGCGATATTTTTCTCAATTTCACAGAACCGTATAAATCTATTGTCAACGTCCTTTATGTCAAAGACGGTGTAACCGGGATTCACACTATTGCAGACCTCGCCAACAGGCAAGTGATCCTGGCCAGGGGTGATTCAATTGCCGAGATATTACCCCGGTTGGTGCCAAAGGCAGACTTTGTCTTTGTCGATTCTTATGAAGAGATACTAAAAGCCATTTCTCTGGGACAGGCAGACGCCACGGTGTTGGATAGTGCTGTGGCAAATTACCTGATCCGTAAAAACACACGGACCAATGTCGTTCCTGTGGCTGAAGTCAATGTTTCCACAAAAAATAGGAATTCGCAATATCGACTGGCTGTCCGAAAAGACTGGCCGCAGCTTCATTCCATATTGCAGAAAGCCATGAAAACCATGAGCCGGGATGAAATGGTAAGGCTTGAAAATCGCTGGTTCAGCTCATTTAGACACATCGCGGACAAACCGGTTTTCACGTCCCCTGCCCTGAATCTGACGGCTGAGGAAACGGCCTGGCTTAAGGCCCACAGGACCATCAGGTTCAGCGGCGATCCGACCTATAAGCCCTTTGAATTTCTCGACAGTAAAGGCGTCTACAGCGGTATGGCCTCGGAGTACCTGAAATTGATCGAAAAACGGCTTGGAGTATCCTTCAAATATGTCCCGAGTTTGACCTGGTCACAGGTGATGGAAGGAATCAAGACAGGAACCATCGATATCGCTCCAGTCATAACAAAAACAGAAGATCGGGTGAAATTTCTTAATTTCAGCCAATCTTACCTCAACTTTCCACAGGTCATTGTAACACGGAAGGATTATCCATCTATAGATGGCATGGAGGATCTGGCCGGCAAAACCATCGCCGTATCAGAGAATTATTCCGAAATCGAGAATATCAAACGAGCATACCCGACAATACAACAGTATGTCGTTGTCAACCCGCTTGAGGAGCTGAAAGCCGTCGCCACCGGCAAAGCGGACGCCTTACAGGGTAACCTTGCCGTCATCAACTATCTCATCCACAAACATAATTTTCCCAACCTTCACCTGGCTGCGCCTTCAAATATCCATACTGGTGAACTGGCCATGGGCATACGCCCGGACTGGGCCATATTACCCGGCATACTCGACAAGGCATTGGCCTCCATTTCCGAACCTGAAAAAAATCGTATCCAAAACAACTGGGTAAGTATTGATGAGGTTGACAAGGTCGAGCATAATTTTTCTGTACAACGTCTTATCGTCTCGTTGTTTGTCATTTTGGTGTTGGTCCTTCTGGTTTTGCTGGCAATATTCAAACGTCTGCGCAGTGAAAAAATTGACCTGATTTTCAAGCGTCGCAACCTCTCTTATTTAATAATGGCACTGGTTACGGCCTTTCTCAGCATAGTCCTGTTTGTTGCATGGACTGCACTTGAGAGGATGGATCGACAACTCAGAGAGGAACTGGGACACACCCTGGTGACTGTCAATAATGCCGTCAATCAATCCCTTAATATGTGGCTGGAGGGTTATGCCGACAAGACACGTCACCTGATTAATGATAACAGATTGCCGCCACTGATAGAGGAGTTACTGGCTATCTCTCACAATAGAGACGCCCTGCTCCAAAGTGATGCGCTGGGGAAATTGCGCAAAATTTATCAGAGTCACAATCAGCATATCTATTCCAAGGGATTCTGTATCATTGCACCGGACGGCATCAACCTGGCCTCTTCACGTGATACCGACGTGGGAAGTCAAAATTTGATTGCCGGGCAGCAACCCGAACTGATGGCCATGGTTCTGGCTGGAAAGGGGGTGTTTGTACCACCGATACACTCTGATATTGCCCGTGAAGATGCATCAGGACATCTCGTGGCAAGAGCCGTCACCATGTTTTTTGCAGAACCGATTCGTGATGTTTCAGGCGAGGTTATCGCTGTACTGACACTGAGCCTGGATCCCCGCGAAAACTTCAGTCATGTCACCCAAATCGGAAATATTGGCAAGACAGGGGAGACCTATGCCTTTGATCGCCATGCCTGTTTACTGACCAGCTCACGTTTCGAGACGGCGCTTAAAGAAATCAGTGAATACCATCAGGATGGCGAGCAGTCACTCAACATACGTATTTGTGATCCTGGTGGAAATATCCTGGCAGGATACCATCCTGAAAAAGATCAAGGCCTCTGGCCCCTCACCCGCATGGCTAAAGAGGCAGTGGCTGGGCGTAATGGGGTCGATATCACCGGTTATCGTGGTTATCGTGGTGTTTCGGTCATGGGGGCATGGACCTGGTCGGAAAAGCTGGGTATTGGTCTTGCTACCGAGATGGATATATCTGAAGCGATGCAATCCTTTAACACCATGCGCACGCTGGTACTGGAAGTGTTGGGCAGCATTTCCTTTGTAGCCCTGCTGCTTACGGTATTCACAGTCTGGCTTAACGACAGGGCCCGCAAGCGCCTTGAGGTGCTTGTTGATAAACGGACAGAGGAACTGCGCAAGGTGGTACAGACAGTAGAGCAGAGCCCCTTGTGTGTTGTCGTTACCAATGTGAAAGGAGACATCGAATACGTCAACCCGACTTTTACCCGAGTGACCGGCTATGAAGCCGAAGAGGTTATCGGCAAAAATCCCCGTATCCTGAAAAGTGGTGAAATGTCTCAAGGACAATACGCACTTTTGTGGAAGACCATACTGGGGGGCAAGGTCTGGCACGGCGAGCTTCATAACCGCAAAAAGAACGGTGACTTCTATTGGGCATCAATCTCTATTGCACCAATAAAAAACAATGATGGTAAGGTGACCCACTTTACCGCCACGACTGAGGACATCACCAGGAAAAGAGATGTAGAACTTGCCCTGGAAGAGATAAGGGAACGGAATGAGCTGATCCTGAATTCAACGAGCGAAGGGATATTTGGTCTGGATATTGGCGGCAAGGTGACCTTTTGCAACCAGTCCGCCGCCGACATGCTCGGCTATGAGATCAATGAACTGCTCGGCATCTCCGTGCATAAGGCTGTTCATTATGCCCATGCTGATGGCTCAAAGTATAAAGCAATCGATTGTCCCATGCGTGCCTCATTCGTCGCCGGCAAGGCACATCGAATTGAAGACGAAGTGTTATGGCGCAAAGACGGGTCCTCTTTTCCGGTGGAATACTCTACTACGCCAATCAGCCGGAGCGAAGAGCTCATCGGCGCGGTTGTGGTCTTCCGCGACATTACGGAACAGAAACTTGCTGAGCAGGCCCTTACTGAAGAACGGGAACAGCTGCAGGCGATTTTTGATACCAGTCCGGTGGGTGTGGTCTTTACGGCCAGGGATGTCATTATCTTTGCCAATCCGAGAGCGGCCGATATGTTTGACGTGAAAGTCGGCAATTCAACTCCGGACCTGTATGTTCAACCTGGAGAACGGGAGGCCATTTTAGAAAAGCTTTCATCCGGTGAAACGGTTGAAAACTATGAGGCACAAATGTATAGCCGTGGCAGACAGGTCTGCGACATGTTAATCAGCTATTTGCCGATTAATTATCATGGTGAAGAGGGTGTCCTCAGCTGGTTTATGGATATATCCGATTTAAAGGCGATTCAAAATGAACTGACAAGTGCCAAAGAAGCGGCCGAGGAGGCCACCAAGTCCAAAAGCGATTTTCTGGCCAACATGTCCCATGAGATCCGTACGCCAATGAATGCCATTATCGGCATGTCGCATCTGGCGCTGCAAACCGATCTCAACCGCAAACAAAAAAATTATATTGAGAAGGTACATCGTTCAGGTGAAGCTTTACTTGGAATTATCAATGATATTCTTGACTTTTCCAAGATCGAGGCCGGAAAACTTTCCATGGAAACAATTAACTTCCGCATGGAGGATGTTTTTGATAATCTCGCAAACCTGATCGGTATCAAGACTGAAGAAAAGGGACTGGAATTGATGTTTGATGTGCCGGCTGAATTTCCCTCCGCCCTTGTCGGCGATCCATTGCGCCTCGGCCAGGTACTGGTCAATCTCGGCAACAATGCGGTGAAGTTTACCGAGCAGGGGGAGATTATAATCAGCGTTGCCGTGGTCGAAGAAGATGAAAAAACCGTAAAGTTGCACTTTGCGGTTCGTGATACCGGTATCGGCCTGTCACCTGAGCAGCAGAAAAAGCTGTTTCAGTCCTTTAGCCAGGCAGATACCTCTACCACCCGCAAATACGGCGGAACCGGCCTTGGTTTGACCATCAGCAAGAAACTGACCGAGATGATGGGTGGAGAAATCTGGATTGAAAGCGTGGCAGGCGAAGGAAGTACCTTCCATTTTACAGCTCAACTGGGTAAGCAGGAAGGTGTGATCTTCAAACGCCGTTCAGCGACTACTGAACTGGGGAATTTACGGGTGCTGGTCGTGGATGATAACAGCTCGGCCCGCGAGATTCTCAGCTCAATGCTGGCCAGCTTTGGTCTGCGTGTCAACCAGACAAATACCGGGCCGACCGCGTTGACGCTGCTGGAAGAGGCCACCAATGATAATGACCCATACAAGTTAGTACTGATGGACTGGAAGATGCCCGGCATGGATGGTATCGAGGCCGCCCGTGCCATCCAGTCAGATAGTCAACTGACCGAGATTCCGACAGTGATAATGATCACCGCCTATGGTCGAGATGATGCGAGCCAGACGGCAGAAGATGTCAACATCAGCGGCTTTCTGACAAAACCTGTTACCTCCTCCATCTTGCACGATACCATCATGCTGGCCATGGGCCATAAGGTGATCAGTGAGACCCGTACCGGCAATCGCCAAAATGAAACCGATTCGGCCATTGCCAAGTTACGTGGCGCCAGGGTACTCCTGGTGGAAGATAACGAAATCAACCAGGAATTGGCGCTGGAACTGCTGACCGGCATTGGAATCAGTGTCGAGGTGGCTAATAATGGTCGGGAGGCTCTGGATCTGCTGGCAAAAAAAGATTTCGATGGTGTCCTGATGGATTGTCAGATGCCGGTAATGGATGGCTACGAGGCGACAGGCAAACTTCGTCAGCAGGAACGATTCAAAGAACTTCCGGTACTTGCCATGACGGCCAACGCCATGGCCGGTGATCGGGAAAAAGTTCTTGCTGCAGGGATGAATGACCACATTGCCAAACCTATTAATGTTCAGGAGATGTTTATCATCATGGCCAGGTGGATCACACCTTCCGAGCCCATTGGAGAGACATTGCCTCCCGTTGACGACAAGATCGTTGTTCAGGAAAAAATCCCGGAACTTCCCGGTGTCAACATAACTGCGGGTCTTGCCACCACCCAGGGCAATCATAAATTATACCGCAAGCTTTTACTTAAATTCCGTGACAGTGAGACGGATTTTGTCGAACAGTTCCGCAAAGCGCAGATCGATGATGATCCCCAGGCAGCTTCCCGTCACGCTCACACCCTGAAGGGAGTGGCCGGTAATATCGGAGCGAAAGATGTGCAACGTGCAGCCGAAGCCCTGGAGTTTGCCTGCAGGGAAAACATGGCTTCAGATGAAATCGATCTGCTGCTGAATAATGTGGCATCGGCTCTATCTCCCATGTTGGCTGGTTTGACAGTACTTGAGCAGGAAAAAACATCTGTACAGATTGAAGCGTTAGATCAGGAAAAGATCAAACCGATTCTGGACCGGTTGCGGGCCCTGCTGGAAGATGATGATGCCGATGCAACGGAAGTGGTTGAAGAGTTGCTGGAGGTATCGGGAACAGGAGCTTTTGCAATTGGCTTGAAACAGCTGTCAAAGGCCATTGGTGAATACGATTTTGACCGGGCGCTTGAAGAACTGGATAATCTGGAAAGGAATACGTAATGGATAATAAAGAAGACAAACAAATCATTCTGGTTGTGGATGATGCGCCATTAAATATAGCTTTGCTCAGTAATATACTTTCCTCCTCCTATAAGGTGAAGGTTGCCACAAACGGGAAAAAAGCCATCCAGATTGCAAATACTGAGCCTCGTCCTGATTTACTCCTGTTGGATATAATGATGCCCGGCATGAGTGGTTATGAAGTCTGTGAGAAACTTAAACAGGATCCGGCGACAGCTTCCATCCCGGTCATATTCATCACAGCCAAAACAACAGAAGAAGATGAACGACATGGCTTTGAACTTGGTGCGGTGGATTACATTACCAAGCCGATTTCGCCGGTCATCGTTGAAGCACGCGTTAAGACCCAGTTGTCATTAAAAAAGAACATGGAGGATTTACGCAAGGCGTACGCCATCATAGAGACACAAAAAGATCGCATGCAACAGGAGCTGAATGTGGGACGGAACATTCAACTTGCAATGGTTCCCAAAGACTTTCCGGTCAATCATAACTACTCTATCTTCGCGGCCCTGGAACCTGCCCGTGAGGTTGGCGGGGATTTCTATGACGCCTTTGTTGTCGATGAAGAACATATCTGTTTCTGTGTTGGTGATGTTTCCGGCAAAGGAGTGCCTGCTGCCCTTTTCATGGCCATGGCCAAGACCCTGATAAAAGCCAGGGCATCATCAGACCCATCAACTGCCAGCATTGTTACCCATGTCAATGATGAAATGAGCAAAGATAATGAGGGATGTCTTTTTGTGACCCTCTTTGTCTGTATTTTAAATATTCGTACCGGTGAATTACTGACAACCAATGCAGGACATAATCCGCCTCTGCTCAAGCATATGGACGGCAAGATTACTGCCCTTTCCCATCGCGATGGACTTGTGGTAGCTGCAATGGACGGCATTGCCTACAGTGAGCAGCATGTCCAACTGCAGAAAGGCGACACCTTGTTACTCTATACAGATGGAGTAACAGAGGCTGACAACCTCAACGAGGAATTTTTCGGTGATGATAGACTGAAGAGACTACTGGCTGACTGGCAGGATGGCCCGGTAAAAAAATTGGTCGAGAATATTATTGAGGCAACCCATGCCTTTGAAGGTGACAATCGTCAGGCCGACGATATAACCGTGCTTGTTTTGCATTATTCCGGGCAAAAGGTTGATGATGAGAAAAGTTTTGACATTGAAATAGGTAATGAGCTGACAAACATTGATCGGGTTATCGAAAAATTTATGGAATTTTCCTCAGCTAACGGGATATCCGGGAAGATTAGCAACCCTATCTGTATGGCTTTTGATGAGTTACTCACAAATATCATCTCTTATGCATATGTTGATGGCGCACGCCATGAAATCGGCATCAAGGTGTCATTAATACAAAACGCTGTCGTTATAGTCATTACAGATGACGGCCTGCCCTTTAATCCTTTTACAAGGGAAGATCCCGATACGGATCTTTCAATTGAAGAGAGAAAAATTGGCGGCCTCGGTATCCACTTGGTAAAAAACGTCATGGATGAGGCGTACTACAAAAGGCATGTTGATAGAAATGTTATCACCATTGTCAAAAATATAGAGCAGGCAAAATAGCGCTTCTGTTTTCTTGTTATTCTACTTTTGTACGTTTATGAATTTTAAAAAATTATTTGATTCGGTTTTTCCTCCTTTTGTCGAGTCCAGCGTCGAAAAACCAAAAGAAATATTGTTTACTGCTGGTGAACAGCCAAACGGACCAACCACCATCATTGTAGGAGCCCAGCATGCTCTCATCGTTCTTGCTCTCATTGTCTATCCTGTAATAGTTGGTCAGGCAATCGGTCTCTCTGATACCGAGATGCGGGGATTTATCTCCCTGCAGATTATGATTCTGGGGATTGTCACGATTATCCAGAATTTGCCCAGTCGATTTGGTTCCGGACAGCTTATTGTTCATAATCCCAGCATTATCAGCATGGCAACTTTTATTGCTGTTGCCAACACCTTTGGACTCGGTGCTGCTGCCGGGGGAACACTCATCTCCTCTCTCGTTGTTATTTTTCTCTCGCGCTTACTGCCAAAACTCCAAGCACTTTTCCCGGCAGAGATAACCGGAGTTTTACTGTTACTTTTGGGATTGAGCCTGGTTGAAGGGGGAGTGACACGGTTTACCGGGTTTCACAATGGCCTTATGGATTTTGCATCTATTCCTGTTGCAGCCGCTACCCTGGGGGGCATTGTTCTCATGGCTGTCTGGTCGCCGGGGAAAATCAGGGTCTTTGCAGTTGCCGTCGGTATAGGAGCAGGAACAGTTGTTGCCATTTTCATGGGTAAATTCGGTATGGCGGAAATGCAAAAGGTTCTGGCTGAACCAATGATGGCTTTACCTTTTGGAGCATTTCAAATCCCAACTCCGCAATTTATAATTGCTGCAGCAATCCCCCAGGTCATTATAGGCTGTATTACTGCCGTACACAGTATCGGCAGTGCCGTGGCTATTGACAAAATTACCAATGCCAAATGGACAAAGCCTGATATGTCTATGGCAGGAAGAACCGTTACCAGCCAGGGAATAGGAATGTTCCTGAATGGATTAACGGCAACGCTCCCTTCCGGCACATCTTCGGCAAATATAGGCTTAGTTGCCGTCACTGGTGTGGCAGCTCGCACTGTAGGGATTACTGCCGGAATTATTCTGCTTGTTCTGTCATTTTTACCTCAGGTTTCTTCATTGCTGACCTTGATCCCGCTGCCTGTTGTCGGGGCATTAATCATATACACAGCGGGATATATGATGGTTATTGGCATGGAGCTTATTCTTTCAAAATTGATGAACAGTCGTCGTCAATTTATGATAGGTTTAAGCCTTACTGTGGGGATGTCATTATTATCCCTTCCGGAACTGGCATCCGGGGTTAAAGAAAGTATGCGGCCTGTTTTTGGCTCAGCACTGACCATGGGTATTCTAACGGCTGTTATATTAAATCAGATTTTCAAAATTGGTGTTTCCCAGACTGCATCCGTGCAGATAAAGGGATACAATGCATCCCTTGCTGCGACAAAGTTTTTAGAGGAAAAAGGTGCTGACTGGGGAGCAAGAAGAGATATCATCAATAAGGCGGGGATAGCCATTGGCGAGGCCCTTGAAACGCTTCATGCAGAAAAAATGTTGAATGGTGGTCCTATAAAATTAAAAGTAAGATTTGATGAAATGAAGTTGGTTATTTCCCTTTTTTACACAGGCCGTGCCTTTCCTTTGAAGAATGATCAGGGCCCGGATTTATTCGCACTCCTTGAAAGCGATGATGATTCAGCTTTAGATACAGCTATGGCCCAGATATCCGGGACCATGATTCGTCATTTAGCAGATAAAGTAAGCAGTTCTACTCAAGGAACAACTGCAGAACTTAGACTACAATTCAGCCATTAATTACCTTAGGAGTTACATGGAAACCTTATTTACTGAAATGAACAATTGTCTGATTGTTATCCCCAGAAAAAGATTGGATACAAATAATTCGCCGGAGGTCGCCGAAAAAATTACGGAAAAAATTCAGGATGGTGAGCAAAAAGTTGTCTTCGACCTTGGCCGGACTGATTATGTTTCCAGCGCCGGACTACGTGTCATACTTGTCACAGCGAAACTGCTCAAACAAAAAAATGGCAAAATGGCATTATGCAAAGCAAATGACCAGATTCTTGAAGTCCTTGAAATAAGTGGTTTCCTCTCAATCGTCAAGCATCTTGGCAACCTTGAGGAGGCTGTAGAATTCGTTTGTGAATAAGCCTTGAAAGAAAAAAGCAAAACTGATATGTCATTTTCTTCCTTCGGACTTTCCGAGCCCATTCTTCGTGCTCTTGATGAAAAGGGCTATTCCACTCCTTTTCCGATTCAGGTCAAGGCGATCCCTGCCGTTCTGTCGGGGAAGGATGTCATGGCCGCGGCCCAGACCGGCACCGGTAAAACAGCCGCTTTTCTCCTGCCACTGCTGCAGCGTCTTGCCAGTGGTTCCAAAGTAAAGGCGAACCACATCCGCACATTGGTTCTAGCGCCGACTCGTGAGCTGGCAGTGCAGATTGCCGATAGCATTGCCGGCTATGGCAACTACCTTTCGCTTAAGTCGAGCGTTGTCTACGGTGGGGTAAAAATCAATCCGCAGATGATGAAACTGCGTGGCGGGCTCGATGTACTGGTGGCGACACCGGGACGTTTACTTGACCTTTTCAGCAAGAACGCTGTAAAATTTTCGCAAGTAGAGACTTTGGTGCTTGATGAGGCAGATCGGATGCTTGACTTGGGTTTTATCGGCGATATCCGTAAAATCCTGGCGCTGCTGCCGAAAAAACGACAGAACCTCCTCTTCTCGGCCACCTTTTCCACTGACATCCGCAAGCTCACCGACAATTTACTCAAAAATCCGGTACAAATAGAGGTCAACCCTCGAAACTCTGCGGCAACGAGTGTGAAGCAATGGATCTATGAGGTCGACAAAAAAAGGAAATCGGCCCTGCTCAGTCACCTGGTACGCAACAAAGGCTGGGAGCGGGCGCTGGTTTTTACCCGCACAAAGAACGGAGCCGACCGCCTCGTTCGAAAACTTGTGGGCGACGGCATCTCCGCTGCGGCAATCCACGGAGACAAGAGTCAGGCAAAGCGTAGCCGAACCCTTGCCGACTTCAAAGCGAACAAGATCCGTGTCCTGGTCGCCACTGACATCGCCGCGCGCGGTATCGACATCATTGAACTGTCCCACGTGATCAACTTTGATCTGCCTAAAGTCCCGGAGGACTACGTCCATCGCATTGGCCGTACCGGTCGAGCCGGTTCCGGGGGGGAAGGAATCTCTCTGGTCAGCGCCGATGAGATCAAGCTGCTCTCCGGTATCGAGAGCCTGATCCGCCAGCTTCTAGTGCGCGAGGTTGAAAGCGGTTTTGTTCCGACTCATCAAGTCCCGTTGACCCGCCTGCTGAAGCTGCGCCCGAAGAAACCAAAAAAACCGAAAAAACCAAAACTAAAGCAGGAGCAGAAACAGGGTGAAGGCCGGAAAACGGGTAGCAAACAAAAAAGCGGTAGGAACAAACCACGCAGGGGCGGTAAGTCACAGGGCACGAAAAAAGCAAACAGGACTCCGAGAGTTCGGGGAAAACAAAAACATGACAAATGAACAAGGAGGAACTGATGAGATTCTTGACTACAATTTTCACAATGTGCATTATGATAGGGTGTGGCATTCTGCCCCACTCAGTGACAGCACAGGAATCGAAACAAATGGCTGCGAAACAATTCATCCTTAGTCCGATTGGCTCAGTTCAGAAGGAAAATGGGCGTACAACACTTCTGTTGAATAAGGATGTTGAGCCGGCTTTGCGCGGACTCGATGAGTTTTCACACGTATGGGTTTTTTGGTGGTTTGGCCGCAACGACATACAGAAAAAGCGTGCCGTTCTGCAAGTACACCCTCGTGGTAACAGGGAGAACCCATTGACCGGTGTATTTGCATGCCGTGCCCCTGTCCGGCCAAATCTTATTGCTCTAACCTTGTGTCGGGTTATCAGCGTTAAGGACAATGTGATTGAGATAGACAAGATAGACGCTTTTGCCGATACGCCGATCTTGGATCTCAAACCGTATATCCCAAGCAACGATTCAGCCAAAGCATCGGTCCCCGACTGGCTGAAAAATCGCAAATAAGCTTCTACACCAGAGGCATGATTTATGAAAAACAAAAATCCTGTTGATCGCAGAGCGAGAATCCTTATTCTGGGAGCCGGTCCCGGTGGCTTGTCCGCCGCTTATTTCCTGAGCAGGCATGGTTTTAAAAATGTCACTGTGTTTGAGAAGCTGGGCGGGTTGGCGGGATGTGCCGTTCCGTAACCGAGGATAACCAGTCGTTCGACCTGGGAGCAGTCTTCGTCAGTTCAGCCTATACTGAGGTTCTTCGCATGGCGCGCAGCGTGGGAGCCGAACTGGAAAAGCAGTGAGCTAAATGGGCTATCGGATTTAATTGCTGCGCTTGAAGGTGGAAAGCCGTGATTGAACCGACGAAGTCGATTTTTCTCCATTCAGAATATTACGCAATACCTGCCATTCAACCTTTGCTTCACGTAATTCCTCGCGAAGGGCGTCCTTTTCATTGATTAATGCCTCCTCAACCAACGCCTCAAGTTTACTCACTTTTTGCTGGGCACGATACAATTCCAGTGCCAGTGTTTTTATCGACATAAAGTCATGATCCTCTCATCATTTAAGGCAGCATTTTTTATATTTTTTGCCGCTGCCGCAGGGACACGATGCGTTACGCCCTACCTTGATGGAAGTTATTGGCTTAACGGGTATCGTATCGCCATCCACATAAAACCACTGATCATCCTCACGGACGAACCGGCTCTTTTCATGCAGGCTGTTGATTATTCTCGAAGTCCGGTAATGGGCGACAAACTCGACAGTACCTTTATCATCATTTTCGCCACCTTCATCGGTGGCCAAAATTTCAAGACCCGTCCAGTCAACATCGGTCGACATGTCAGGCTTCGTCTCAGACGGTCGGCTGGATTCATGCCAGGTGCGGAGAAGATAAGCATAATCTCTCTGGGCATAGGCTGAGTACCGTGATCGCATCAGGGCCTCGGCCGTTGAGGGTGTGGCCTTACCGGCAAGATAGGGCCCACAGCACTCTTCAAATGTTTTTTGATGGTTACAGGGGCAGATTTTCATAAATTTAG
>JAOZOY010000008.1 GCA_029933005.1 Deltaproteobacteria bacterium | reverse complement strand
GCGCTATAGCCCCTCTATGCGACAAGGCTCAAACGGGCGAAGATGAGGTGCTGGTAAACGGTTACGAGTATCAGGTTAGTCTATTTTAAGATACTTTGCCACGACATCCGCTACAAGTGGAGCAACCGAGTACACATCCAGCAAATCATCGCTTCTGGTTCCGGGGAAGGTATCGGCGCCGATAATCCGGTTAATACCGTTTTCCTTAAACCTGTCATGGGCGTTGCCCGCCAATACCAGATGAGTCGCGAAAAGCATGGTATCCACCGCCCCGGCCTCCCGGCAGCGCTGGGCCGTCTGGATCATGGAACCGCCGGTCCGAATCATGTCATCACAGATGATCACGGTCTTTCCCTTTACAACGCTGGCAACCTGGCCCACCATGGTTCTGTCCATGGCGAATCGGTCCTTGTCCGCTGCCGTATGCGGAGAACCAAGTTGCCCGGCCAAATTCGCCACCCATTTACTGCGGCCATAATCAGGCGAAACAAGGACATAATCCTTTAAGCCCATCTCCTGTATTTTCCGGACAATCAAATCATTGCTACGAATATGAATTGTGTGGACATGACCACTATGGGCATGGAGAACCGATTCGGAATGCAGGTCAATAAAGGCGACCAGATCCGGCCGGGACCTGAAAATCTGCCGGGTCCGGGTAATCCCTTTGGGAATCTCATGCATTCCATGCCTAGCTCGTTCCATGGTGGAATAACCAAGATAGGGCACCACGACATTAACGGACCTGGCCCGGCCATGATGGCAGCCGTCAATCAGATCCAGCAATTCCTGGTGCGATGAATCATTGTGGGTGGCGCCGATCAAAATCACATCCTTGCCGGTCAACGCCTCGGGGAAGGCATGATAAATCTCACCATCGGCAAAATGCTTCTTCACCATCTCTATAAAAGAAACATTCAACTCCGCCGCCACCCGCCTGCCAAGATGAACAGACGACTCATTAGCGAAAAGAACAATATTTTCCTTGTCCGTCATGCGGTCACCCCTTTCTCCAGATCCCCATTTCACCCTTTATTGTCCACTTGCACATAGTCTTTCAACTTTTCCCAAAGAGATTCAGGGCAACTCTCCTCATACAGAAAGCAATTCACCTCTTCACCGGTGAGGGACTGTTTGATCTCCACAGGCAGACTACGCAGAACCGCCATTTTCTGCGGGTCAGGTTTTCTTTTCTCTATTTTATTTTCACTCATATCTATCTCCAGGATCTCGTTAAATAATAAACCACTAAAGCTCAATATTACAAGTCTCAGCCATTAACTCAACCCTTATATGATTTAACAAGATTAAACTCTTGTTTTTCCCCGGGTTCGCTTCTTTTGCATCTATTGCTTAATTTGCAAAAGGATGCCTGTTCAATGGAGCCGGGAGACAGCAAAGAAAATTGTTTACACCAACAAAAAAAAGATCGTCACAATTGTCAGTTACATTGTAATCAAGCGACGACATCGCCGGAATAATAAAAAAGAAGCTAAATCAGGATAAAAAAATGAAGTAAATGTCCCCGGAGTTGATGCGGAAAAGGCCACAAGCACCACAAAAATAAAAAAGGAAATCAACCTTATTCAGTTGATTTCCTTTGATTTTACTATGGTGGGCGAGGCGGGATTCGAACCCGCGGCCTTTGGCTTCGGAGGCCAACACTCTATCCAGCTGAGCTACCCGCCCACATGTACTTAAGTCAATTAAATTACCACGAATCAAAATCAGCGTAAAGATATTCCCGCCGATTATTTTTGCTCAAAAAGATTGCCGCGTTTCGCCACCCTCCCCTGGGGATAGAAAAAAAGAAGTTCTTTTCTTTTTTTTACAACCCGTAGCCCCCGGCTAAAATGAAGCATCCCGCCACCCTGTCCGGATTCGGCCAGATAAAGGACCTGTTCAATTTTTTTAAATGACGTCAAAACACCCATTTCAATAAATATCATTTCAACCACGCGCCGTTGAATGGCCCGGTGCAAATTGAGAAAACGGTTGATATCCAGCCTCAGCCCGGAAGGTTGCCCAGTCTTTTCCTCGGAGAGACTCTGTACAACATCAGTCCAGGCCGCTTCGGCCAGACCAGCCAGCAGATCTTCTTCATCGCCGAGAATCCGGGCTGTCTGTCTCAGTGTCTGACAAATATTGGGATTGTACTTTTCCAGTTGCGGGAGCAGATCCAGCCTGACCCGGTTACGCAGATAAACACGCTCAAGATTTGAACTGTCTTCCAGAAAGGGGATCTTTTTGTCCGCCAGATATTTCAACAGCCGGGATTTAGGAGTTCCCAGAAAAGGTCTGACAAACCTGTTGCTGCGGATCATTTTCATGCCGGAAAGGCCAGTACGACCACTTCCCCTGATCAGGCGCAGCAGCACCTCTTCGGCCTGATCATCAGCGGTATGGGCCAGGGCAATTTTTGCGGCGTCCAGTTCTTCGGCTCTTTTTTCCAGAAAATCATAGCGCAATATCCGGGCGGCATGTTCTTCTGACAGCTTTTTTAGCCGGACAAGAGCATGAACATCAACCCGGCCGACCCGGCAGGGGATCTGTAACAGCTGGGCCTGGGACCGAACCAGCTCCGCCTCGTGAACCGTTTCAGCAGGACGCAGACCATGATCAACATAGACCGTCACCAGTTTCAGCTCCAGCTCCCGAGACAGGCGGGACAGGACATGGAGCAGGGCTACGGAATCCGGTCCGCCGGAAACCGCCACAACAACAGTCTCATCGGCCAGGAACAATTCATTAGTCCTGATAATCTTTTCAGTTTCTTTTTCCAGGGGATGCATCTATATCCTTCCAATATCACCTAAATGTTGCATAATAAATTGTAAATATTCGGCTAGCACCCAAATTTCGTCCGATTCGCCTTACTCACATATGACTAATATAGCTCGCAAGGCGACTTGAACGAACTTGGGCACTATCCAAACATTTACAGGCCGAGTTTTTTGAAACTTTTTCACACAAGCCGAATATTTACAATAAATTTTTGAAATTCACTACCCTTCGGGAGCACCCCGGGCACTGTATCTTCTCGAAATAAAACGCATCACATAGGTTACTATAGCGCCACGCCTTATTTCGGAAAGCTACAGCACCCATGACGCTTGCAAAATTTAGATTTCACAAAACTTCCATTATCATCATTGACAATTCTCATAAAATACTGGATAATTATCAACACTTATCACATTTTTTCCTCAAATGATACGACAAAGAGATTGCAATGAAAATTCGTAAAGCTGTTATTCCCGTCGCCGGACTTGGTACTCGTTTTCTACCGGCCAGCAAGGCCATTCCCAAAGAAATGCTGACTATTGTCGACCGACCAACCATCCAGTACATTGTCGAGGAGGTCGTGGCCTCGGGCATTGATCAGGTTATTCTGATCACCAGTGAAGGCAAGTCAGCCATTGAAAACCATTTTGACTACAATTTTCATCTTGATCGCGCCCTGACCGAAAAAAAAAAAACCAGACTCGCCGAAGAGATGAGGCATATCTCAAATCTCATTGATGTCGTCTCGGTACGGCAGAAAAAGCCCCTGGGCCTGGGCCATGCCATCTGGATGGCCAGGAACGTGGTGGGCAATGAGCCCTTCCTGGTTCTACTCGGCGATGACCTTGTCTTAAGCGAGAAGCCTTGCTGCAAACAGATGATCGACCTCTTTAACGAGGTTCAGGAATCCATTGTCGCCGTCCAGCAGGTGCCCATGGAACAGACGTATCAATACGGAATCGTCGAGGGTAAAAATATAAAAGAGCGGGTGATTAAAATTGACCGAATGGTAGAAAAACCGGCGCCCGGCACCACCATGTCGGACATGGCTATCATCGGCCGCTATATCCTCCAGCCTGACATCTTTGACATTCTGGAAAAAACAACTCCGGGTCATGGAGGCGAAATCCAGCTTACCGACGCTTTGCTGGCCCTCTCCAATAAACGCGGTATGTACGCCTATGAATTCGACGGCACCCGTTTTGATGCCGGGGACAAGATCGGTTACCTCAAGGCCATCATTGCCTTTGCCCTCCGCCATCCGGATATCTGTGAAGATTTCAGCGATTATCTCAAAGAAATGGCTGGTCAGCTTTAAATCCTCCTCCCCATGATCTTCTTAGAGGTAGCGGTCGGCGCGCCTGTCAGCTGGACGCTTACTTATTCTTTTGACGGAGAACAAAAACTTACGCCGGGTCAGCGTCTGCTGGTTCCTTTAGGCGCACGGCAGGTCACCGGGTATCTACTGAGACAGACTGATCAAATCCCGGCGAATATAAAAATCAGGCCCATCACCGATATTCTCGACCAAACACCGATTTTCCCTAAAAGCCTCATTCCCTTTTATCGCTGGATTGCCGATTATTATCATTATCCCATTGGAGAGGTGATTAAAGGCGGACTGCCCGGCGGTCTCACCAGCCAAAGTGGTCGGGAGGTCATTCTCACCGAAGCAGGGCACAAGGAACTTGCTGAAGAGAGCCATGAGACAACATGGCTCAGCGAATTGCTGACCCATAAAAGACTCTCCCCGGCAATGGTTCGTAAAATCAGAAAAGTTCATGATAAACGGCTTCTTCTTAAATGGGAAAAGGCGGGCTTTATCCATATCAAGCAGTTGATCATTGCCTCCACAAGCAAACCAAAACTTGAGACCTGCGTGACCCTGATCAACAAGGGGCCTTCCGAAGCAAAGCTCAAGCCATCCGAGCAAAAAACCCTTGATCTTTTCTCCGATTTGATCTCTACGGACGAACAAACTGTTCCCAGAAGAGAACTCACAAAAATTTATAAAGGCGCGGGCCGGGCTTTAAAAGGACTTGCAGAGAAAAAAATCATCTCCTTCACGGAAAAAGAGATCTACCGTGATCCCTTTGGCGAACGTCCCCCTGTTTTTGAAAAACCGGAAACATTGACTGAAGAACAGCAACAGGCCCTTGCCCAACTCATCCCGGCGGTCAAAGAAAAAAAATTCAAACCCTTCCTGCTCCACGGCGTCACCAGCAGCGGCAAGACCGAGGTCTACCTGCGGGCCGCCGAGGCAGCTCTGGATCTTTCCAGGTCCGTACTGATCCTGGTGCCGGAAATCGCTTTGGCGACACAGCTGGAAGGCCATTTTTTCTCACGTTTCGGCGATGAAGTCGCGGTGCTGCACAGCGGCCTGTCCAGGGGCCAGCGTTTTGACCAGTGGCAGCGGATCATACGGGGCCAGGCCAGAATCGTCATCGGCGCCCGTTCAGCCGTCTTTGCCCCTCTGGCAAACCCGGGCATCATTATTGTGGATGAAGAACATGATTCCGCCTACAAGCAGGAAGACTTCCTGCGCTATCAGGCCCGCGACCTGGCCATCCTGCGGGGCAGCCAGCAAGGCTGTCCTGTTCTGCTCGGTTCGGCCACCCCGTCGCTGGCAAGCTTTCAGAATGTTCAACAAAACAAATACGCTCTTCTCAGCCTGAGTCAACGTATCATGGAGCGGCCTCTGCCAAAGGTGAAGATTGTTGATCTTCGCAAAATTCCCAAGGTCGGCAACAAACCGCCTCTGTTTTCTCCGGAACTCATCCAGGCCCTGCGCCACAATCTGGACGCGCAGGAGCAATCCATTATCTTTCTTAACCGCCGGGGATTCGCCAACCTGATGATCTGCCAGGACTGCGGCAACAGCGTCCAGTGCCGTCATTGCCACATCAGTCTGACCCTGCATAAAAAAGCCGGAATCCTGGCCTGTCACTATTGCGGCTACACCACGAAAAGCGCCATTATCTGTTCCCATTGCGGCTCTAGTCGGGTGAGAGAAGTTGGTTTCGGCACCGAACGGGTGGAAATGGAATTACAAAGCCGTTTCCCCAAGGCCCGTATTGCCCGGCTCGACCGGGATACAACGGTTCAGCGGACAAGCTACCTGCGTATCCTTAAGAAAGTCTACCGGAATAAAATTGATATTCTCATCGGCACCCAAATGATTACCAAGGGCTATCATTTTCCCAATATGACCCTGGTGGGCATTATCTGGGCCGACGCAGGACTGGGCATGCCTGATTTCAGGGCCGGAGAGCGGACCTTTCAGCTCCTCTCCCAGGTCACGGGCCGGGCCGGACGCGGCGAGAAACCGGGCCGGGTCATCATTCAGACCAATCAACCTGACCATTACAGCATCACCACGGCAAGGGAGCATGATTACAACGCTTTTTTTGAAAAAGAACTCGGGATTCGTGCTTCACTGCAATTCCCGCCTTTCACCCGTCTGATCAATCTGCGGTTCAGCGGCGAAAACGAACATCAGGTCCAGAAAGCGGCCCAGCAAATCGCAAAGATTGCCCGGACAGTAAGCAAAAAAAATTCAGTTACCCTGCTTGGACCGGCCCCGGCCCCGCTTTCCCGCCTGCGCAACCGTTACCGCTGGCAGCTGCTTTTAAAAGGGACGAATCTCAGCGGTTTGCACCGGGTTGCCGCCTATCTCCAGGGAAATCCACAAGGGGCGATCCGGTCGGGCAAGGTGAAACTCTTCATTGATGTTGATCCGGAAAGCATGATGTGAATCAGGAGTCAGGAGTCAGGAGTCAGGATATTTTATCTTATGAGAGATCATCAATGCTTGATTTGCCATAAAAAATTTGAAATATATCTTCCCAGGCATTATTGTAAATATCTTAGAGAATCAATTTAATAAAAAAATAACAATAACCCTGATCAAATCAATATGTCCCTACGCGAAATTTACACATACCCGGATCCGGTGCTGAGAAAAAAAGCCGAGCCTGTCACCGAGTTCGGCGAAGAACTGCAACAACTGGTCAAAGATATGGCGCAAACCATGTACGATGCTCCCGGTATTGGCCTGGCCGCCCCCCAGATCGGTGTATCAAAACAGGTTGTGGTGATGGACAACAGTGACAAGGAAGAGGAACATCAACTCATGGTGCTGATTAATCCTGAAATTTTGAGCGGCAAAGGCAGCCGGACCGATACAGAAGGCTGTTTAAGCGTTGTCGATTTTGAGGCCAAAGTTAAAAGATTCTCCCATATCTCTGTCCGAGCCCAGGACATGGAGGGAAACATAAATGAATTCGAGGCGGACGAGTGGTTTGCCCGGGTGATCCAGCACGAGGTCGACCATCTCAACGGAGTTCTTTTTATCGATAAGATCAGCTCCCTGAAGCGAGCCCTCTACAAGAAAAAAAGAAAAAAACAACTCCGTAAAGAAGCGCAAAAGGCGGCGTGAGGCAGATACCATGGCAGAAATAAATCGCATTATCTTCATGGGAACCCCGGCCTTTGCCGTGCCCACCCTCCAGGTCCTGATCGACCATGGCGAAAACATTGTCACCGTCATCACCCAGCCCGACAGACCCAAGGGGCGGGGACGCAAGCTGACCCCGCCTCCGGTGAAAATCCTGGCCGAAAGCGTAAATATTCCTGTCCTGCAGCCGACAAAAATAAAAACCGATTCCTTTCTCGAGACACTTCAAAAGCTTGCCCCTGACCTCATCATTGTCACGGCCTATGGCCGCATCCTGCCCGGCTATATCCTGAACCTGCCGCCACTTGGCACCATTAATGTCCATGGCTCCCTGCTGCCGAAATACCGGGGGGCCGCCCCCATCCAGTGGGCAGTTATCCGAGGTGAAAATGAAACCGGGGTGACCATCATGCAGATGGATGAAGGCATGGACACCGGCGATATGCTGTTAACAGCCACACTTAAAATTTCCCCGAAAGACACGGCCGGCAGCCTGGCCGAAAAAATGGCAACCCAGGGTGGTATCACACTTTGCCGGGCTCTTGATCTTCTCCGACAGAACCAGCTTTCGCCGCAGAAGCAGGATGATTCCCTGGCTACTCCAGCCCCCCCTCTTTCCAAAAAAGACGGCGTAATCGACTGGAAAAAATCCGCCTCAGAAATCAGCTGCCTGATCCGGGGGCTTGACCCCTGGCCCTCCGCCTATACGATGTATCAAAATAAATGGCTGCGATTCTTCCGGCCCCAAGTGATCAGCGGTGATTCCACGGAATCCCCCGGCACACTCTGCCGGGCCGACAAAAACGGTCTTCTCATTAACTGCGGCCGTAATTTTCTGCTGGTGGAGGAACTGCAGATTGAAGGGGCAAAAAGGATGAGTGCGGATGCTTTTCTCCGCGGCCGGCCCATGGAGACGGGTTTAATTTTTGGTTAAGTCACCATGCTGACTTAATATTTGAAATTTATCTCGTAAATATTCGGCTAGCACCCCAATTTCGTCCGATTCGTCTTATTCACATATGACTAATATTGCTCGCAAGGCGACTTGAACGAACTTGGGGCACTATCCAAACATTTACAGACCGAGTTTTTCGAAACTTTTTCACACAACCCGAATATTTACTTTATCTCTCACAGAGCCGCAGAGTTCACGGAGAAAAAAATGAATGAATAACTCTGTATCTCTGTGAGAAAATTGACACAACATGATATCCATATAAATCTGTCATCTCTCTAACAAAAACACTCTCCAAAAAAATGAAAATTACCTATGCAGACTGTTTTTCCGGAGTGAGCGGTGACATGTTTCTAGGAGCATTGCTTGACTGCGGCCTGCCGGAAAACGTTCTTCTTGAAGGTCTGGCCCTTCTGCCCATTGACAACTATGACGTCAAAACAGAAAAAAAGAAAATCAATGGTCTCGCCGCCACCAGATGCCATATCGAAATCAGTGAACATCAGCCCCACCGCACCTGGAAAACCATCCGCCAAATCATAAAAAACAGCCGCCTGACAGACACCGTCAAGGAAAAGACTCTAAACGTCTTTGAACTCCTGGCCCGGGCCGAGGCCGGCGTTCATGGCTGTTCGGCCGAGGATGTCCATTTTCATGAAATTGGCGGAGTTGACGCCATCATTGACATTGTCGGTGCGGCAATCGGCCTGAATTATTTTGGTATCGAGAATCTCTTCTGCTCGCCGCTGCCCATGACCAGGGGCTGGGTCAAATGCGCCCATGGCGACCTGCCCCTGCCTGCGCCTGCGGTTTGTGAAATTCTCAAAGACGTGCCGGTGTATGGTCTGGATCTTGACCAGGAACTGGTCACCCCCACCGGCGCCGCTCTGGTCACCGCACTGAGTGAATCTTTTGGAAATTTTCCGCCAATGACCATTGCTAAGACCGGATATGGCGCGGGAAGCCACCAACGGAATGATGGCCGTCCCAATCTGCTGCGACTGGTCATCGGCGAAAACGCCCGGATGGATGAAGTACAGGAAGTGGAGGTCATCGAGACCCATCTTGACGACTGGTCGCCCGAGGGTTTTCCTTATCTCGCCGAACAGCTCTTTCGCCGGCAGGCCCTTGATGTGGCAATCATGCCCATCCAGATGAAAAAGGGCAGGCCTGGTTTTATGCTGCGGGTCATCAGCGAGCCGGAACAGGCCTGGGAACTGAAAAAAATTATCCTCATGGAAACAACGGCAATCGGCCTGAGATACCGGCGGGAAAAACGCTGGACTCTGCCCAGGGAAAAAATCACCATCCCCACGCGCTGGGGCGATATGCAGGTAAAAAAGGTGGAAACACCAGAATCAACCGAGTTCTATCCCGAGTATGAAGAATGTTGTCGGATCGCCAGAAAATTCGGTGTCCCCTTAAAATCCGTTTACGCTGAGGTCAATCGTTATGATGCGACAAAATCAACCAGGTAAAACACACCTTTCCGTCATCATCCTGGTCCTCTCTCTCCTCTTTATTCATCCTGGAACAGGACTTGCGTTTGAGACCATCACCTTTCCCTCTGAAGACGGTCTGTTGATCACGGCGGATCTTTACCAACCCCATCCGGAGACAGCGCCTTTTCTCCTTCTCTTTCACCGGGCCGGCTGGAGCCGGGGGGAATACCGTGAAATTGCCCCGAAATTAAACGAACTGGGCTTTAACTGTCTGGCCATTGACCAGCGCTCAGGAAATGGCGTAAAAAACATAACCAATAAAACTGCCGAACAGGCCGAAAAAAAAGGGCTGCCCACCACCTACCTTGATGCCTTTCAGGACATGGAAGCGGCCTTCATCTACACCCGGAAAAATCTGTCTCAGGGAAAATTACTTCTCTGGGGCAGTTCCTATTCTGCCTCCCTCGTCCTTGTGCTGGCAAACAACCATTCTGCCGAGGTAAATGGGATTCTGGCCTTTGCGCCGGGAGAGTACTTTGCCAAGCTGGGCCGAAGCGAGACATACGTGGCTGATCATGTGAATATGATTCATTGTCCGGTGTTCATCACATCAGCCCAACCGGAAAAAGAACGCTGGTGGCTCATTTTTCAAGCCATTCCATCCCGGCAAAAAGAATTTTTCCTGCCGGAAACTTTCGGCATCCATGGCTCCCAGGCCCTCTGGCAAAGCACTCCGGAGCATAAAAAATACTGGGAAGCCGTGAAAAATTTTCTTTTTAATAACTCTTTTCGGAACTAAGGGCTCGCATGGATAAAATCATCATGGCAATAGCCAGCGGTTTTTACACCGGCTACCTGCCCAAAGCTCCGGGTACCTGGGGTTCCCTGGCTGCCCTGCCCATCCATTTTCTTCTTGTTCGCCTGTCAACCAATTCTTATTTCAGCGCTCTTGGTCTTCTATTTGTCATCGCCATTATAACGGCCGGCAGCGCCGAAAAGATTATTGACCGTCAGGATCCGGGCGTCATTGTCATTGATGAAATCATCGGTATGCTCATTACCCTGATTCACGCGCCGAATCACATTCTGATCTGGCTGCTGGGATTTCTCATTTTCCGCTTCTTTGATATCGTCAAACCCTTTCCCGCTGGCTGGGTCGATAAAAGACTGCATGGCGGCACCGGCATTGTTCTGGATGATGTGGTGGCCGGCATCTACAGTCTCATGGTTTTGCAGCTTATCTGCTACCTCTTCAACTGGTAACCACTTACAGAACTGATGTTTTCGTATATCGGTAGCCCGGTGAACGGTTACTTCAACTGGGAGACCTCTTCTCCAGCCCCATGTCGATCTCATCCTGCATCTCCCCAATAACCCGCAGGGGCTCATCCGCCCTGGTAATGGGTCGTCCCACCACCACATAATCCGCGCCGTTTACAATGGCCTTCTCTGCTGTCATAATCCGTGTCTGATCATCATCATTATTACGGACATTTGCGCCGGGACGGATGCCCGGAGTGACAATCAACAACTTCTTCCCAAGATGCTGCCGAAGCCGCGCCGCCTCAAGTCCCGAGGAGACCACTCCGTCACAACCCAGCTCAAGTGCCCTTTTTGCCCGAAAAAAGACCAGATCCTCAATCGTCTGAGTCATTCCCATGGCCCGCAAATCCTCTTCGCCAAAACTGGTCAACACCGTAACAGCCAGAACCTTGAGACCCGCGTCTCCACCATCCCTGGCAGCCAGGGAGGCCCTGATAATCGGATCATTGCCATGAACCGTGGCAAAACTGACACCCCGGTCGTTCAGCTGGGTCATGGCCAGTTTAACGGTTTCAGGGATATCAAAAAATTTCAAATCCACCATGACCTTATGGCCGCGATCAATTATCCAGTCAACAATATCAAACCAGCCGGCCAGAAAGAGCTGCAGACCCACCTTGTAAAATCCCAGCGAAGATTCCGTCTTTTTCACCCACTCTTTAGCGATTTCCGGTTTTTCAACATCAAGAGCCAGAATAATCCTTTCATTTAAAGGAATTTCCTTGGAATTCATTTTTCCTCCGCTGGACATTCGTTTGATTCCAGATTTTGGAATGCGGATTTCGAATCATGTAATCTTCCGCAACCCGAAATCCTAAATCCAAATTGATATGTTTTATCTTTAAATTATGATATGTTGCATAATGTCTTTTTTTCAAGCACGATCTTGGAAAAACGCAGTGCCT
Organism: Deltaproteobacteria bacterium; assembly: GCA_029933005.1. Lineage (GTDB taxonomy): Bacteria > Desulfobacterota > Desulfobulbia > Desulfobulbales > SURF-16 > JAGHCC01. Next base: position 47,749 of record JAOZOY010000008.1, on the reverse strand, counting down.
TTGTCCCTCTGAACCTTTGCCCCTCCAAAAAATTATGCCCCAAATCATTGACTTCCACGCCCATGCCTTTCCGGACCAGCTTGCAGTAAAATCCGTGCCGATCCTGGCCGAAAAAGCGGATATAACGGCTGTTCTGGACGGCACCATCACATCTCTGCTCCACTCAATGGATAGAGCAAAAATCAACAAGAGCGTGGTTGCTTCCGTTGCCACCAGACCGGCCCAGTTTGATGCCATTCTGGCCTGGTCAAAAAAAATTCGCTCCGAGCGTATTGAACCCTTTCTCTCATTTCATCCAGAAAATCCTGACATGCTCTCCTGCATTGAAAAAATAAAGGATGAAGGGTTTAAGGGCATCAAGCTCCACCCCTATTACCAAAAATTCGCCATTGACGAAGAACGTCTCTTTCCGGCCTATGAAAAAATAGCCGATCTCGGCCTGATCCTCCTCATGCATTCCGGTTTTGACATCGGCTTTCCCGGAAGCCGTATTGCCGATCCTGTCCGCACGGCAAAGGTGATCAAAGCTTTTCCTGATCTAAAATTCATTGCTGCCCATATGGGAGGCTGGCAACTCTGGGACGAGGTTCGGGAGTTTCTTGTCGGTAAAAACGTTTATCTGGATCTCGCGTTTTGTCTGGAATTTATGACGGCGGACGAGGCCAGAGAAATTATACTTGGACATCCAGGGGATAAAATTCTCTTTGGCAGTGATACGCCCTGGGCTGACCAGCAAGAGGCGATTGCCCAGGTAAGGAATCTCAACCTTGGCGATGAACTGGAAAAAAGGATACTGGGAGAAAATGGCGCGAAGCTGCTAAAGTCCGTATGAATTCGCCCCTTCAGCCTTATACCTTACTCCTTCATCGAAACCGTTCTCCGGGGTCTACAAAATTACAAAAACCTCGGCCTGTAATCGTTTACCAGTGCCTCAGATTTGTTCGTTTGAGCCTTGTCGCTATAGCCCCTCTATGCGCCAAGGCTCAAACGGGCGAAGATGAGGTGCTGGTGAACGATTACCCTTCAACGAAGATCACAGACAACCCTGCCGCCGACCTGAAAGGCGCCTGAAGCCAGATCATATTTCATTCCCATGCCGCGTACCTGTATACCGTCACTGCTGATCAGAACAGCCGCTTCTGTCTCGACTTTCTGTTTTTTGAGTAAATAGCGCAGGGACTCGCTTTCCATGGTCCAGCCATTTTTCAAAAACACGAAAACTTGATTCTCCAAGGTAAGAATCTCTTTTTTTTGTTCATAAAATCCTTTTTCCCCTCTGATTCGTCCCTCAACCTGATTATTGTCATCAAAAAAGGAGGCCTCCACCTTGTCCATGCGCAGATCACCATCTACTTTTTCCGATCGGACGCGCTCGGCCTTAATAATCAGCTCTTTCTTCCCATCCGTAAACCGGGTCAGAAAAACATCTTTCATCAAAAAAGTACTGGCTGGGGGCATAGCCTGATCCAGAGAGGAGAAATCGTATCTCGGCGTAAGAAACTTCGTCACCGGAGTCCACCAGAGAGGCGAGGCCATAATAAAAACAAGAGGAAGGAGCCAGACCGTGTTTCTTGATTCCAACATTATTTGTAACTATTCAGGTGGGCCACAAAATTGGCCTAACCACTGTTATGTAACTGTTCAGGAATGCTCCATATCGGAGTCTACGCTTACCTGGCCTTCGAACGGTAAGCGTAGCAAAGTGGAGACTCCGCACTTGTGCTATTCGAGAAGTCCAGGTAAGCGAGACTACGAAATGGAACAAGAGGGGATACTCCTGAATAGTTACCATTATTTCAAATAGTTTGCCAGCAGAGACTGAGTCAACCCCTTGGCATCAATAATCAAATCACAAACCTCGCGCACGGCGCCCTTGCCGCCGTTTCTTTTCGAGATGTAATGAACCACCTCCCTGACTTCAGGCGCACCATCCGCCACGGAGGCAGAAAAACCAACCCGGACAAGAAGGGGCAGATCAAGCCAGTCATCGCCCATATAGGCGACTTCATAATCCTGCAGATTGAGCTTTGCCAGGATCTCCCGGTAGACCTCTATTTTATCGCGCTTTCCCTGATAGACATGAGGAATGGAAAGATCACGGGCTCGTTTTGCCAGGGCCTCCGACGTTCTAGCCGTAATCAATCCGACTTCAACACCCGCCTCCCGAAGCAGATTCAAGCCGAGCCCATCACGGGAATGAAAGGTCTTGATCTCCCGGCCGTCGTGGGTGTAGGAAAGCGAGCCGTCAGTGAGAACTCCGTCCACATCAAGCAGAAGAAGTTTCACAAGCTTGGCCCTGGGCAGGCAGGATTTCCAGACATAGCCTCTTTCCTCGGGTTGTCGGCGGGAAGCGGCTTTTTTCAACAGGGCCTGGGTCAACTCGCAATCGGAGGGATAGGCACAACCGTTATCTGGCACAATTCTCTCCCAGCAAAGGTTCCGATGCGGTGATTTCATGAATCCGTAAAAGGGTGGCGAGCAGAGATTCCACCTGATCAAGGGGCATGGAGTTGGGACCGTCACAAAGCGCCTTATCCGGATCCGGATGCACTTCCATGAAAAGACCGTCAATACCGGCAGCCACGGCAGCCCTGGTTAAAGGTGGAATAAACTCGCGCTGACCGCCCGAGCTTCCTCCGGCGCCGCCGGGAAGCTGAATACTGTGGGTGGCATCATAAATGACCGGACATCCCAGAGACCGCATCACCGGCAGAGAACGCATATCCACCACCAGATTATTATAACCAAATGACGCGCCCCGCTCGGTGAGCAGGATTTGCCGATTGCCCAAAGCCTTGGCCTTGGCCACAACATGCTCCATGTCCCAGGGCGACAGGAACTGGCCTTTTTTAATACTGACCGGCTTGCCAGTGCTCGCGGCAGCAACGAGCAGATCGGTCTGACGGCAGAGAAAGGCGGGAATCTGGAGAATATCCAAAACCTCGGCCGCCGGAGCGACCTGCGCTGTTTCATGGATATCTGAAATCACCGGAATATCGAATTCTTCCCGAATCTCGCCAAGCATGGCCAGGCCATCTTTTAAACCGGGACCGCGAAACGAGTTCAGGGAGGTACGGTTGGCCTTGTCAAAAGAGGCCTTAAAGACAAAGGGAATGTTAAGACGGCTGGTGATCTCTTTTAAACCTGCTGCGATTTCCCTGGCAATTTCGGCCGATTCCAGCACACAGGGGCCGGCAATAAGCAGCAGGGGATGTCCGGCACCAATCTGAAACCTGCCATTGATCTCAACAATATCCATTAGTTTGCCCCGGCAAACTCCAACCCAGCCCGGATAAATTCCCTGAACAGGGGATGGGGATTCATTGGCCGAGACTTGAATTCCGGATGGAACTGACAGCCGAGAAACCAGGGCTGGTCTTTCAACTCAATAATCTCCACCAGGTTATTATCCGGAGAAGCGCCGCTGATCACCAGACCCTCTGCTTCAAGCTGTTCGCGAAATTCATTATTAAATTCATAGCGGTGCCGGTGGCGCTCGTCTATATCATCAACCCCATAGGCCTGTTCGGCAAAAGTCTCTTTCACCAGATGACAGGGATAGGAGCCAAGGCGCAGTGTACCGCCCTTTTCTGAATTCTCATCCCGAATCTGCACCTTATTAGTGCGCTGATCAAACCACTCTTTCATCAGATAAATCAGCGGATGTTTGGTCCTGCTGTTAAACTCGACACTGTCGGCATCTTTCATACCGATGGATCTGGCAAACTCAATCACGGCCAGCTGCATGCCCAGACAAATACCAAAAAAAGGAATTTTATTCTTACGGGCATAGGTGATGGCCCTGATCTTCCCCTCAACACCGCGATGACCAAAGCCGCCGGGAACCAGAATCCCATGACAGCCAGCCAAAAACTCTTCTGGATCACCACTCTCCAGATTCTCGGCTCTCACATAACGAAGTTCAACCTTGGTGGCATCATTGGCCACGCCGCCATGGACAAGGGCCTCATGCAAACTCTTGTAGGATTCCTTCAGATCAACATACTTACCGATAATCGCGATCAGAACCTCGTGTTTGGGCTCTTTGATCTTCTGCACCAAATCCTTCCAGGGCTGTATCTGCGGCGCCCGGGTCCAGACATTGAGCAGATCGAGAATTTTTTCGTCAACACCTTCTTCATGGAGACAGAGGGGAACCTCGTAAATCGAATCCACATCCTTGGCCGTGATCACCGCATTGGTATCCAAGTTACAAAACAGTGAAATCTTGGCTTTCAATTTTTGGTTCAATGGCCTGTCCGTACGACAGAGCAGGATATCAGGCTGAATACCAATGGCCCGTAATTCCTTGACGCTATGCTGAGTAGGCTTTGTTTTCATCTCGCCCGCAGTTTTGATATACGGGACAAGGGTAACATGGATAAAAAGGGAATTCTCCCTGCCCACATCAAGACGGAACTGCCGGATGGCCTCAAGAAACGGCAACCCCTCTATATCGCCGATGGTGCCGCCGATTTCAACAAGTGCCACATCCGCGTCACCCTCAAGCTGAAAAATGGCTCTCTTAATCTCATCGGTGATATGGGGGATCACCTGGACGGTGCCGCCAAGGTATTCGCCCCTGCGCTCCTTGGTGATCACCGAATAGTAGATACGGCCCGAGGTGTAATTATTTTTCTGGCCCAGCTTAGCCGAGGTGAAACGTTCGTAATGGCCAAGATCAAGATCAGTCTCCGCCCCGTCATCAGTGACATAAACCTCACCATGCTGAAAAGGATTCATGGTGCCGGGATCAACGTTGATGTAGGGATCAAGCTTCTGTATAGTGACGGTGAGTCCCCGGCTTTCAAGAAGGGCGCCGATGGCAGCAGCGGCCAGACCCTTACCCAGGGAGGAAAGCACGCCGCCGGTAATAAAGATAAACTTTGTTTTCAGTGATTTTCTTTTATTTTTCATGAAAACCACTATAGTGCAACATGAAACGATTTTCCATGAAAAAAATGGCTTGGAAAAAGCATTTTTTTGAACTTTATTTGTACCTGTTCAGCAAAGACAACCGGGGAACTGAACCCGGCATCTATTTTAAAAGTAACAAAAGAATTATATTGTCATTCCGGCATGGTCTCAGCCGGAATGACGTATGCGAAGTCTTTGTGTTTATCGTGCTTTTTTTACGATATTTATGATTAGTCCTCAAAATTTTATTTATATGAAAGTCTCTCACAGAGGCACAGAGTTCACGGAGTTTTTCTCTGCGTCTCTGCGAGAGATTAACTTTCATTTCTCGATGTTTTATTTCATTCGCTTATCGGTTGTGCCGATTTGCCGGGATGACCGTTACTAAGAAAGTAGAGTAGGAAAAAGATTAGGGGCATAAGAACAGAGGGACAAAGGGGATGATAAACTATAGATGTTCAGACTTTATCCTTTTTCTGTTGATAGCCTTCTCCATTGTTGCCTGCGGCCCGGATGAGCAGAACAGGGACACCGGCGTGGTGCTGGAGGAAACAAAACAGAAAACGATCTACACTTGCCGGAACTGCCACAATTTCACCCTGGACAAAAATCATAATTTCGTCTGCCGGGACTGCCATGCTGGAAAAACCGGGGTCTTGTCTAAAGAGGAGGCCCATGAAGGATTGATCGCCAGGCCGGCCCACCCGGACGTCATGGCCAAAACCTGCGGCAGATGTCATGCGGACAAGGTTGAAAAGGCAAGCCACTCCCTTCATTTTACTCTCAAAAATGAAGTCAATATTGTCCGACAAGCTTTTGGCGCGAATCAGGAACTTCTCTCTCTTACGGAAATCCCGGTTCATGACATAATCGATTCCCCCCTCGCCCTGGCCGATGATCTGCTTCGCCGCCGCTGTTTGCGCTGCCATCTCTATTTTTCCGGCGATCCTTATCCTGAAACCGGCCATGCCACGGGATGCGCGGCCTGTCATCTTTCATTTCAAAAAGGACGTCCGGCAAACCATCAATTCAGCAAATCACCTGGGGATGAACAGTGTCTCCATTGTCATTACGGCAACTTTGTCGGCGCTGACTATTATGGCCGCTTCGAGCATGACTTTCACTGGGACTACCGGACACCCTACACGACTCAAAGCGCTCCTCCCAGGCCCTACGGCCTTGAATTCCACCAACTTTCCCCGGATATTCACCAGGCGGGCGGCCTGCTCTGCATTGATTGTCACTCCGGCCGTGAACTGATGACAAAAGCAAAAACTCAAATCAGCTGTGAAAGCTGCCATCTGGCGGGCAAAGAAAAACCGCTCCCGGATAATCTCCATAAAACCGGCGCCTCACTTATTTTGATCCTGACAAAGGATGGCCGAAAAATACAGGTGCCGCAGCTCAGCCACCCGGCCCATAAACTCCACGGTCAAAATGTGCACTGCTCGGTCTGTCATGCCCAATGGGGCTTTACCGACCAGGGAACTCATCTCCTGCGCCAGGATGCTGAAAATTATGATCCCTGGGGCGCACTCACCGTCCAGGGTTGCTTTGAGGTTGAAGATCAGCTTGAAACCAATCTGTACAGTGATGGAGAATATCCCGTACCATTCATGCGGGACAAAATCACATCCACCGCCAGGCTGGGAATCTGGTTGAAGGGGTACGAACAACGGCGCTGGGAATTTCCCCTTGTCTGCCGGGGCCGGGATCATCGTTTACATATCTGCCGGCCCATTCTCGATCTCCACCTCACGTTTGTTGATAAAAACGAAAAGGTCATCTTCGACTCAGTGTCTCCCGAAAAAGCAAAACCTTATGGCCTGCTGCCCTACACTCCCCATACCACCGGCAGGGCCGGCGCCTTTTATCCCCTCCGTTTAAAAGAAAACTACCGTCTGATGAAAAAACCGTATAATTTAATGCTGGAAGATAAAGACATTAAAGGAAGCAAAAAAATATAATGAAAAAATATATCTATCTCTTTGCCGTTTTCATCTTTCTTTTCTGCGGTTGCGCCGGCCAAAAAACCGTCAGTACGCCGCCCAAACGAGGAATTACGTCCGCCAAAAAAATTCCATCTAAAGCCCGGGTGCCGGGAACCCAGCGCCCATATAAAATTAAAGGCAAGACCTATTACCCCCTGCCCTCATCCCACGGTTTCCAGGAAACAGGACTGGCTTCCTGGTATGGTCGTCCATTCCATGGCCGCAAGACCTCAAACGGCGAAACGTATAATATGTACGACCGGTCAGTTGCCCACAAAACCCTGCCCATGAATACTATGCTGCTGGTTAAAAACCTGGAAAACAACCGGGAAATGGTTCTCAGGGTCAATGACCGCGGCCCCTTTGTCAAAGGCAGGATCATCGATCTCAGTTACAGGGCAGCGCAAAAACTCGATGTTGTTAAAACCGGCACGGCCAGGGTGAGGATCACTGCTTTGGGTGAAGCAATGACGTATCAGCAAGGGAATAAAAAAATTGAACGATTCCTGCCCCACGCGGATTTTCAGTCAGGGAATTTTTACATCCAGATCGGCTCATTCACGGTTGTTGCCAATGCCGACGGACTTCAAAAAAAAATAATGAACAGCGGCAGAAAATGTGTTGTCCAACGCTATGACCGCGGTGATGCTGTTTTTTACCGTGTGCAGGTCTGGGGCGGCACAACCTTGAGCGCTGCCCACCAGATGGAAAAAATCATGGTCGATGGTGGATATCCAGACGGCTTTGTGGTTGCCAGGTAAGACCAATAAAAACTTTATTTGACAATTCCTCCCTTTTTCCCGATAATTTTTAGACAAACCTTTTTCTCCCTGAAAAAAATTCCCTCGGAAGCGACCATGGAAAGACTGGGCCAGACATTTATCAATAATGTTTCAATCATGAAGTCCCATGTGACAAAACATGCAATTTATGGGACATCAATTGCCATCAGCGCCATCATCCTGGCGACTTTGTTATCCTCACAATATCATTATGGCGATATCAACTTTAGCAATATTATAACAGCCCAAAAAAATAATTTTACCCTGTGGATTCTGGATGGCATGCCCTTCATCTTCGCATTCTGGGGCCAATATGTCAGCTCCGCCATGGCACTTCAGGCAAGCACCATCGTGCTCGACCAGACCCATGAACTGCGCAATCAGACCGCAGCTCTCGAATATCAGATTATGCACGATGCCACCCATGATTCCCTTACCAATCTTCCGAATAGGGTTCTTCTGCGGGATCGGCTGGATCAGGCAATTCATGTCGCGCTCCGAGAACAAAAAAACCTTGCTTTTTTCATCCTTGATCTGGACCACTTTAAAGAAATTAATGACACTCTGGGACACCACAGCGGCGACCAGGTTTTAAAACATGTTGCGCTACGCCTCCAGGGCGTAATGCGGGAATCAGACACCCTGGCCCGTCTTGGCGGTGACGAATTTGCCATTCTGCTTCCCTTGATCAAAAAAAGAAGCCATGTGCAGATCGTTGCTAAAAAAATTCAGAACTCTTTCCATTCTCCCTTTATTGTCGGCGACTTGAATCTGGATGTACAGGCCAGTATCGGCATTGCCATCTCTCCCGAGCATGGTAAGGATGTCGATACAATCATGCAGCGGGCCGATGTCGCCATGTATGTTGCCAAGCAGAACAATGACGGCTTTGCAATCTACTCTCGGAAGCTTGACAAACACAGTCCAAAACGTCTGACCCTGATGAGTGAATTACGCCAGGCCATTGAAAACGGTTATCTTGTTCTTCATTACCAGCCGAAAATAGACCTAAAAAATAACTGCGTCAGCGGTGTTGAGGCCCTGGTGCGCTGGCAGCACAAAACACACGGACTCATCCCGCCGGACGACTTTATTCCACTGGCAGAGCGGACCGGCCTGATCAAGCAACTTTTTATCTGGGTTGCAAAAGCGGCCCTGGTACAGGCTGAACAATGGCATAATGATCAACTCAAGATAGGCGTTGCCATCAACCTGAGTCCCTCAACACTCCTTGATGCGGATCTGCCGGACGTCATTACCGGCCTGCTCGCCTCCTATAATTTACCAGCTCGCTATATCACCTTTGAGATCACCGAGGGATCCATCATCAAAGATCCTGATCTAGCCCTGAAGATTCTCACCCGGTTGGCGGAAATGGGAATCAACATATCCATTGACGACTTTGGGACAGGGTATTCCTCGCTGGCCTATCTAAAAAAACTGCCAGTCTCAGAATTAAAAATTGACAAATCCTTTATCCAGGACATGCTGAAAAACGAAAACGATGAGGTGATTGTCCGTTCAACCATTGATCTTGCCCATAACATGGGTCTCAAAGTCGTTGCCGAAGGCGCAGAAGAGAAAGAAACAGTTACCCATCTAAAAACACTTGGCTGTGATATCATTCAAGGGTATTATTACAGTAAGCCACTCAGCGGCAATGATTGCACCGAATGGTTCGACACTCATGGCCGCGGAGATATGAATAAAGAACTCGAAAAAAATTGAACCATATTACGCAGTAATTTTTTGTCGGGTTCCTAAATATCAACCAGGGTGATATGATGAGCACGCAACTTTCCTTTACCAAATTCGAAAACAATCTTCTTCCCGATTACCGACATAAAATCAGCACGGCTGAATCCACCGAGGATGTAAAAAAATTTTTCGTTTATACATCCATTGAGCTCTTCCGAAAAATCTTCCCGAAGAAAACCGATTTTGATTATGGCGATATCACCCTCACGCCGGAAGGGGAGTCCTCTTTTACATTGGCTGAGCAGCTTCAAGCATCAACGGAATTCTCCTCAACATGGGACAATTCGGACTTGCACCACATTCTTTCCCGTCTGGCTGACACAGCAATAAACAGGTACAAACATCTGAAAAAGGATCCGGCAAAAACCGAAGCGAAAATCAGGAGGTAGGAAAAGGGAAGCTCTCCCATGCCAACCATCCGCCAGGAAATAAAGGTAATCCAAAACCCTCTACTTCCAGCTTTTTTTTACAAAAAAAGCCCGACATGATTTTTTCATGCCGGGCTTTCTCACACAAAAACAATTCCAGTCACTTGGACTGAAGGCGCTATAGGAAAGTACAAACGGAAAGAGAAATTTTACCCTTTATCTCGTAACCGTTCACAGGGGTCTACAAGATTACGAAAAACACGATCTGTAATCGTTCACCAGCACCTCTGTTCATTAGTCCTTTTTATGTTAATCAATGCTTAAACGACCTCTGGCCGGTAAACTTCATAGCCACCTGGGGATCGGCCTCATTGCAGGCTTCAATGGTTTCATTGTCTCGCATTGAGCCGCCGGCCTGAAGAATGGCGCTAACTCCCTCCACAATGCCCACGTCCGCGCCGTCCCGATAGGGGAAAAAAGCATCGGAGATCATCACTGAACCGGGCAGGCCGGCCCGATCTTCTTTTGTTTTGGCGTCAATTCCATCCTTATCAGCCTTATCCCTCTTGCCCTGCTCGACCTCCATGGCCATATCTGCATAAGGGAGGCCGAACTTGTCAAAACAGAGAATATCCGCATATTTTATATAGGCCTTATGAACAGCGATCTCGGCCACTCCGACCCGGTCCTGCTCACCGGTGCCAATGCCCACGGTACAGCCGTCCTTGACATAGATCACCGAATTGGAGGTGACGCCATGCTCCACGGCCCAGCCAAAGAGCATATCGTCAATCTCACGCTCGGTGGGCTGGCGCTCACAGCGGTACTCCTTACCCTTGCGCACCGTGACCGCATCCTGTAAATCAGCCGGTGTGCGAATGGAATTAACCGCCGAACGCTGGGCAATGATGCCGCCATCGATCAAACTCTTAAAATCCACATAACGGTAGTTTTCAAAATCAGCCAGTCGGTCGATACGGGCCATCTTGATGACCCGCAGATTCTTGCGTGCTTTGAGTATTTCCAGAGTCCCCTCTTCAAAATCCGGGGCGCAGACCACTTCAAGGTAATTCTGACTGAGAAGCTCGGCAGTTTCCCGGTCAACGGCCCGGCTCATAATCACGGCCCCGCCAAAGGCGGCAATACGGTCAACCCGGTTGGCCCGGTTATAGGCTTCGGCCAAAGACGCGCCAAGGGAGACGCCGCAGGGATTATTATGTTTCAAAATGACCGCCGCTGGCCGGTCGGTCAGATACTTCAGGATATTCAAGCCATTATCAACATCCGTCAAATTAATCTTGCCCGGATGCTTACCCACCTGCAGCATGTCTTCCTCGGAAATTGCGCTCACCAGACCATTGCCCGGCTCAATAAAGCTGCACTCTCCAAGAACGAGATTGCCGTTGACTAACTCATAAAGCGCCGCCTCCTGATCAGGATTTTCGCCGTAACGTACCCCGCGTTCCTCAACCGAGCCGTCCTCCAGAGTGATCTTCCAAGTCCGTTTTCGATAAATCAGGGTTTGATCATCAAATGATATCTTCATTTCCATAGGGAAATGATCACCTAAAATCGTTGTATACATTTTTTTAATATCTTGAGCAGCCATGACTCTCCTCTTCTGAATATTTTTTTGTATAAATTTACAAGTTACGGCAACTTGCCTGTCAGCAATACATCAACAGCAGAATAACCTACCTGAATTCGATAAAAAAATCAGCTGGAAAACAAACAGAAATGATTTTGCCGGTTGCTTAAACAAATTTCACGGATTTTGAAATACAAAAGGAGCAACAGAAAACAAATCTGCGCTCCTTATAGTCAGGTACTTCTGGGCTGATCCCGGCACAATGAACAGGTATTACTAGACGGTCTCAGACTTCGGCTGTAACAGGCGAACCACGGCGTCAACCACCTCCGAGGCCTCGGCGCTCTTGATGATAACCTCATCAGCGCCGACAGCCAGTGCCTGTTTTCTTGTTTCCGCCTCCTCATCGGCGGTAAAAAGAATCAACTTCATTGGGTAATCTCCAAGCTGATCCCGTACGCGTCGACAGACCTCGATGCCCGAAAAAACCGGCAGATTAAAATCGATAACTGCCGCTTCCGGCTTTTCCTCCATCAGCAGATCCAATCCTTCCCGGCCATCACCAGCCGTCAGGGGAATAAAACCCGCCTTCTGGAAGAGACGGGCATAGAGGCGGACAATAACCGGATTATCGTCGATAATGACAATTTTCCTGGACCTGGCCTGTTTTTGGGGCAGAGCGTCTTCCTGGCCTATATCGAGCACCAGAATCATATCTTCGACTGCCAGCACTTCGGTCGGATCGGGGTGAATAAAATCTCGCTCCCGACGCCGCAGACCGATAATCTCCCGGCCCATCTCACCGCTGACCAGGGCGATTGTTTTACCTTGCATGCTGGAGCCTTCCTGGATAACAATCCATTGAGGCAGGGCGCAATAGTTCACCCCGCTGTCCAGGGCCTTGGTCTGTCCGGTTGCGGAGAGAATATCCTCGGCAACATATTTACCGGTAGTGGCATACGGTGAGATGACACTGTCAGCGCCTGCCCGCAGAATTTTCTGTTCGGAATCGCTGTCGGCGCAACGGGAAATAATACGAAGAATCGGGTTCAATTCCCGGGAGGTGAGTACGGCAAAGAGGTTAAGGGGGTCAGAATCGAGCATGGCCAGTAGACCGTTTGCTTTTTTAATGCCGGCGGCAAGAAGCGTCTCTGCCCGAGTGGCATCTCCTTCGACAAAAAGATACCCGGCCTCTTTGATCCGCTGACAGATTTCAGGAGATTTTTCTATAATGACGAAGGGACAATCCAAGTCTTTAAAACGGGCTGCCGTTGCCTGACCGACCCGGCCAAAACCGCAGATAATGCAATGTTTTATCAGTCTGCTGATCTTTTTTTGCATTTTTGTATTCTCTGATTTTCCGCTCCACACCTTTTCCAGTAATAATTCCGCGGCAGCATGACCGGCATAAGCCAAACTGCTAAAACCAACCAGGATCAAAACAATGGTAAAAATCCGGCCTACATGGGAAAGGGGACGAATCTCGCTAAAGCCTACGGTTGTGATGGTAATCACGGCCATGTAAACCGCGTCAACGACAGAGTAATCCTCCAAAAGGACGTAACCGGTCGCGCCGATGACCATAATAGCCAGGCAGACAAGGAGGGCCAGGACAATGCGGTTATTAACCATAGTATGGAAAGCGGATTAAAGGGAGGAGGCGGAAGCGATCTCCTGATAATAATCCCGGCCCGTGACATCGTTAATCACCACGGCTGGAAAATTTTTAACCGTGAAACGAAAAAGGGCCTCCGGACCCGCATCGGGAAAGGCAATCAGTTCAGCCTCAACTATGCATTTCGACAGAAAAGCGCCGGCGCCGCCAAAGGTCGCCAGATAGATAGCGAAATTCTTCTTCATTGACTCCCGGACCTCGGAGGATCGAGCCCCCTTCCCCATGGTGGCCTTTAAGCCAAGATCAAGCAGTCGAGGAGTATAAACATCCATCCGGTAACTTGTCGTAGGACCGGCAGCGCCGATCACCCGACCGGGCCGGGCCGGACTGGGTCCCACATAGTAGAGAAGCTGGCCCTTGAAATCAACCGGCAGTTCCTTTCCCTGATCCAGCAGCTCAAAAAGGAGCCGATGGGTCTGGTCCCGGCCGGTGAAAAGAGTTCCACTCAAACTGATCAGATCACCGGCCCTGAGGGTCTCAAGTATCCCGTCATCGAAGGGAAGGGTCACCTTCTTTAACCGATCAAAAAAATCCGGTCGCGAACGTAGCATGGACATCAGAGATTAATCTCCTTATACCGGTGGGCATGACACTGAATATTGACCGCCACCGGCAGACTGGCAATGTGGGCGGGAAAAAGTTCAATATGGACGCCAAGGGAAGTGTTATTGCCGCCAAGCCCATGAACTCCCCGACCGGCGCCATTGATTCTCTCCAGAATCTCCTGTTCCAATCGGGCCACGTCCTGTCGGGGATTCAGCTGTCCCAAGGGTCTGAGCAATGATTTCTTGGCAAGAAGCGCCGCCTTTTCAAAAGTGCCGCCCATGCCGACACCGACAATCACCGGCGGACAGGGATTCGGCCCGGCCTGGATCACCAGATCCACAACATAATCTTTCACCCCATCCAGGCCGGCCGAGGGCGGCAGCATGGTCAGACCGCTCATATTCTCGCTGCCGCACCCTTTGGGCAGGATTGAGATATGAAACCGGTCACCCTCCACAAGCTCGACATGAATCACGGCCGGAGTATTGGTGCCGGTGTTGACTCTTGTTATGGGGTCGCAAACGGATTTACGCAAAAAACCTTCATCATAGCCAAGGCGCACCCCCTCCTGAATTGCGGCCATAAGATCGCCGACAATCCGGACATCCTGTCCCAAGGTGACAAAAACTACAGAAACACCGGTATCCTGACACACGGGGATCTTTTCCCGGCTGGCGATATCGGCATTAATCAGCAGCAACTCAAGAACATCGCCGGCCAAAGCCGATGATTCGCGATCCCGGGCTTTTAACAGGCCTTCCAGGATATCCGGCTCCAGATCCCAAGCCGCCTCCATGGCCATTTGTCTGACAGCCTCGATGATGGAAGCGCTTTTAATTTCCCTCATTGGAAGATGCCCCCTGAAGCCGCCGGTTGCGCAGGGCAAGACTCTGCTGCTTAAAATTATGCTGAATCAATTTTTCCTGATCTTCTTCCATAATCAGAATAAATTCAGAGGCGATACGGAATTTTCCCCCGCCGTCGGAATCCGCAAGCTCTTTACATTCAAGCACCCTGCTAAAACAATAAACATAGGAATAACCAGGCAGCAAAACGATATGAAGTTCCAGAATCGTGCCAGGTTCAATCCTTTCATCCGTGACAAAACCGATGCCATTTCCACCTAAATTCAAATCATAATATGACAAATCATCAAATGGTGTTTTGTCGTTATTCATTTTTCGCAAAATCTGATTGACCTTGGCATCCAGATGCTGGAGAAACTCAGCCAGATCCCTGTCCCGTTCACGCAGGCGTGACAGGGCACTCTGGGCGCTGATAAACATCTGCAACTCGACAAGCCCCTCCTGGTTGTACGGAGGAATGCCATGACTGAAATCCTCGGCAACAGCCTGATATTTCTCCCCGGGAACCGGTTGAAAGCAAAACAGGTTACGGCCCGTGACTCGAACCGCCTTCCTTCGATCTTTTCGGAAATGCTTACTGTCCATGATGCCCTCTTTATCTTCTTCTGCCTGGTTATATGAAAAATTTGCAACTGTTCAGCAAGGCAACCGGGGTGAATTGTTACAAATTTTTCACAAAACTCGCAGAGACACAGCAAAAATCCTCTATAACATTTCATACTTCCTCATGACAGTAGGTCATAAGATTTACTTCTTCTCAAACTCAATGCCGTCAAAAACCATGTTCGGCCGGGTCGGTTTAATCTTGAACTCAACACGCCTGTTTCGCGCTCTGCCTTCAGCCGTATCATTAGAAACCAAGGGCTGTCCGCCGGCATACCCCATAGCCGATAATCGCTCGGTCGGAATTTTAAACCGTTTGATCCAGTATTCCACCACGGCCACGGATCTGGCGGTCGACAGGCTCCAGTTTGATGAATATCTGGTCTGGCTCTTTCTGAGGGGCACATTGTCCGTATGGCCGCTCACGATCACCATGACGTCTTTATTAACGACAGTCTTACCGAGTTTATCCAAGATCAAGGTAAACCGGGGCTTAATGACGGCCTGACCTGAATCAAAGGCCAGTGAATCCTTCACTCTCAATGTCAGACCGTCAGGATCATAATCCGCCTCGACTGTTCCCTCGTCGATTTCCTCACGCAGAGATTCCGCGATCCTGAGCTGAACATTCAAAGGCACCTCCGGCATCTCCTTGGAAATCATGGAACTGCCCGTGACGCTTAGAGTGGCATGTTTTCCTCTCTGGACACCAAAGGCGTCCTTCATGGAACCTGCCACCTGCTTGTATTTTCTGGCATCCATGACTGAAAAGGAAAGAAGCAGGATGAAAAAACACATCAACAGGGACATCAGATCGGCAAAGGTGCACATCCACGGGGGCGCTCCCGGCGGACATTCCTCCTTTTTGCATTCTTCATCAGCCATAATTTATCTCGTCTGTAACCTTTCGGGCAACGGCCATCCTGGCGAACCGGCACAACAAAAATAATTGTGATTACCAATGAACTTCAGCCATAATCAGGCACAGTGCTGCAGGAGCCCGGCCCTCCGGACGATAAAGAGTAAATCTTTTGTTCAGAGCCCCTTATCGCTCACAGGAATAAGTGCCCCGCAGGAGATAAGCGTAGACTTCGAATGCCCTTGGGGTGCTCCTACGTGTCAAACTCTTCGAACCTAACTCTGCCCTTTACCCATAAGTCATAATACAGGAGTCATCGCCGCTATCATCATCTCCTATAACTACATTCGGGGATGACGTGCCAAAAGGACCAATTTATGCAAAATAACGTATAAACAGGCATTAATGTTTCCTTGTGTACTTAAACTTGTGGGTAAAGGGCAGACCTAGCCCCCACATTTTTCAGTAGCTATTACATATGAGGCTGAAAATTAGTGGTAATCACAAAAATAAAAATTAATCTCTCACAGAGACACAGAGAAAAAACTCTGTGAGAGATTTTCCTAATAAACAACTCCCAGCTTCTTCTTTATTTTTCTTCCGAGGAACCCCTATCCATGGGCGGTAGAAAGGTTTGCAGAAACTCTTCCATAACCCTGGGATTCAAACCCTTCAGGATGCCGAGCACCCCTTCAATAATCAGCTTGCTGTTGCGCTCCTCCTCCTGGCTGCGCAGGGCAAGTTTATCAGCAATTGGTAGAAAAAAAAGGTTCGCCAGCACCGCGCCGTACAGCGTTGTCAACAGACAGACAGCCATGGAGGGGCCGATGGAGGCCGGATCATCCATATTGGCCAGCATCTGGACTAGACCCACCAAAGTGCCGATCATGCCAAAAGCGGGAGAAGCATCTCCCATGGCGGCAAAGGTCTTACGGCCGACATCGTGGCGTCCTACGGTGAGGCTCACCTCTTTTTTCAGAACCTCTTCAATAAATTCCGCCTCGTGGCCATCCACGCAATACATAATGGCTTTTTTAAGAAATGGATCTTCAATGGGCTGCTGCTCAAGAACGATCAGGCCGTTCTTCCTGGCAATATTGGCCAGATTGACAATTTCCTGAATGACCTGCTGGGGATTGCTCAGCTTGTAAAAGAAAACATTCATTGCCACTTTGATGGAATTAATGACATCTCCCATGCCGAAACGGATCAGGGCGGTGGCAAAGGTTCCGCCGCCGACAATAAGAACGGAGGGGATATTAATAAACAACAGCATGGAACCGCCCAGCAGGATGGCGACAAAGAGAATGACAGTGCCGCCTACAATACCTATTATAGTTGCCAGATCCATAAAATTTCCTTACCAAATTACCGGGGAAAACATTTTCCAAAAATCAGGTGTCATCCTTTTCAGCCAGCAGGGTTTGCGCGTCAACCTTCATGCTGAAACTATGCTCATCATCAGGGTATTGCCCTGATCTCACCTCTTCCATGAATAAAGCCACGGCCTCTTTCATCTGTGGGGCCAGGTTGGCGTATTTTTTGACAAAACTGGGTACGACGTCAAACATTCCCAAAAGATCATGGGTGACAAGAACCTGACCGTCGCAATTGACACCGGCGCCAATGCCGATAGTCGGGATGGTCAGGGATTCCGTGATCAATCCCGCCAGACTGTCAGGAATACACTCGAGAACCACGCCAAAGGCCCCGGCCTTTTCCAAAGCCCTGGCATCGGCAAGAAGCTTGCGGGCCGACTCCGCGTCCTTGCCCTGGACCCGGTAACCACCGAGTTGCCCCGCTGTCTGTGGCGTCAGGCCAATATGGCCCATCACCGAAATTCCTGCCCGGACAAGGGCCTGCACGGTCTCAGAGACCTCGATGCCGCCTTCAAGTTTGACAGCGTCACAGCCTGCTTCTTTCAAAAAACGACCACCATTACGCACGGCTTCCACTATACTGACCTGATAAGACATAAAAGGCATGTCACCAACCAGTAAAGCATTCTCCGTGCCTCTCTTTACAGCGCCTGCGTGGTGAATCATCTCGTCCATGGTAACCGGGACCGTGGACTCATAGCCCAAAAGAACCATTCCCAGAGAATCACCCACCAGCAGCACATCTACGCCAGCGCTGTCCAGAAGCCGGGCAAAACTTGCGTCATAGGCGGTCAGCATGGTGATCTTTTCACCAACCTCTTTCATCCGAGTTATATCTTTAATTGTACGCTTTTTTTTCATGAGGTCAAACCCGATTTTTATTCACTGCCAAAAAGACTGTCCGTCTCCGGCCGAAGTTCACTTTCCCGCTTACGCCCAAAATGCTCATAGGCGGCCAGGGTCGCCATTCTGCCCCGGGGTGTTCTGGTCAGGTATCCACGCTGGATCAAAAACGGCTCATGCACATCTTCCAATGTGTTTTTTTCCTCGCAGACCGCTGTGGCCAAGGTATCAAGGCCCAATGGGCCGCCCTGAAATTTATCAATGATCGTCAGCAGGATACGCCTGTCCATCTCATCAAGACCCTGGCGATCAACCGCCAGCAGCTCGAGAGCCGCATCCGCTACCTGGCCGGTAATTTTACCGTCGGCCTTGACTTCGGCAAAATCACGCACACGTTTCAGCAGACGATTGGCAATTCTCGGCGTCCCCCTGGATCTGTGGCCCATCTCCCGGGCGCCGCTCTCGTCAATGGGGATTCCAAGAAGGTCGGCGGAGCGTTTAATGATCACAACAAGTTCTTCAGGGCTATAAAAATCAAGACGAAGAATGACCCCGAACCGGTCCCTTAAAGGAGGAGTCAAAAGACCGGTGCGGGTAGTGGCGCCGATCAGCGTAAAACGAGGTAGATCCATTTTCACCGATCTGGCGCCCGGCCCCTGGCCAATAATCAGGTCAAGCTGAAAATCCTCCATGGCCGGATACAGAATCTCCTCAACCACGTGATTTAAACGGTGAATCTCATCAATAAACAGGACATCGCCTTGCTGGAGGCTGGTCAGGATAGCGGCCAGATCGCCGGCCCGTTCAATGACCGGCCCGGAGGTTACCTTGATATTGGCCTCCATCTCATGGGCAATGATATAGGCCAGAGTGGTCTTTCCCAGGCCGGGAAAACCGTGAAAAAGAACATGATCCAAGGGTTCCCCCCGTCCTTTAGCGGCCTGAATAGCAATCTCTAAATTCTTTTTGAGCTGTCCCTGACCAACATATTGAACCAAACGACGGGGGCGCAGACTCACTTCCTCAATTTTCTCCCGGTCATCCATGGGTGCCGTGCTGACAATGTTTTCCTCGTATTTCATCCAATTGTCCTCAAGGCCAGACGCAGGAGTTCCTCTAGGGAGGATGGCGATTCCTGCTGACAGGCAGCCCGCACAGCCTGTTCCGCACTGGCCCGGGGATATCCCAGATTAACCATGGCAGAAACCGCATCATCAACAAAATGTTCTTCCGTTTGTCCTGTAACGACAACTGATATTGCCGCATCTTCAGTCACGGAAATAAACCGCACTTTATCCTTCAACTCAAGGCAGAGCCGTTCGGCCTTCTTCTTACCGATGCCGGACAAGCTGACCAGGCGAGGTAAATCATTCGAACTGATGGCCCGGCAAAACTCCGCAGGGGTGATGCCGGAAAGAATGGAAAGGGCCAACTTTGGTCCCACGCCGGAAACACCCAATAACATCAAAAAAATTTCCTTTTCAACAGTATCAAGAAACCCGTAGAGCATCAAGGTATCTTCCCGAACATGGGTGTGAATATGCAAAAAGGTCTCCTGGCCGATCTCGGGGATATGGACGTGGCTTGACTCGGGAAAAAAAACCTCGTACCCCACCCCGCCCACATCAAGGATCAATTTTTCAGGAGACTTAAAAAGGATTTCCCCTTTCAGGCAAGCAATCATAATGGTCTCGTAAAAACTATAAATTTATCACTACTCTGAACAGTTACGAAAAAACAACATGATTCGCACAACACAGTGCAATGGCCAGTCCGTCCGCCGCATCCTGACTCGGTGTTGCCGACAGATTCAACAGCACCCTGACCACCTGCTGAATCTGTTCCTTGGATGCCTGGCCATACCCCACCACGGCCTGTTTGACCTTGCGGGCCGAATATTCATGAATTTCAAGATGATGCTGCATGGCGGCCAGCATCAGAACCCCCCTGGCATGGCCGAGTTTCAGGGCTGATCCGGGATTGATGGAGACAAAAACATCTTCAATGGCCACCCGGTCAGGGCTAAAGGTCTCAATCACTTCACTTATACCGGAATGAATTTCCAGGAGCCGGGAAGAAAATGTTTTTTTGAGATCTGGTCTGATAACCCCGCAACTGATAAAAATCATCCGATTTCCGCTCTGATCGATGATTCCATATCCCGTAGCCCTTGAGCCTGGATCAATTCCGAGAATTCTCAAGGTCTTCGGCGTTCTGTTCACGGTTTATGTAAGATTCTCCATGATTGCATCATCAATATCAAAGTTGGCATGCACACTCTGGACGTCTTCGAAATCTTCCAGATTTTCCAGGAGTTTCAAGACCTGTCTGGCAACCTTTGCCTCAGTGATATCAACTACGTTTTTAGGAATCATGCTGATGGAGGCCTCTAGAAAGATCACCCCCTCATTGGTCAGGGCTTCTCTGACGCTTTCAAAATCATCGGGATCGGTCACCACCTGGAATTCATTCTCCTCCTCAACCACATCCTCGGCCCCTGCCTCCAGGGCCAGATCCATCAACTTCTCCTCATCAATAGTCGTCTTATCAATCAGGATGGAACCTTTGCGGTCAAACATCCAGGAGACACAGCCGGACTCACCAAGGTTGCCGCCGCTCTTGGAAAAAAAATAGCGAACCTCAGCCACAGTCCGGTTTTTATTGTCGGTCATGCAGTCCACCAATACGGCCACCCCTCCGGGCCCGTACCCTTCATACATAATCTCTTCGTAGACCGCTCCCTCAAGCTCACCGGTTCCTTTCTTAATCGCCCGCTCAATATTATCCTTGGGCATATTTTCGCTCTTGGCCGAGGAAATGGCACTTCTCAGCCTGGGATTACCGCTAGGATCTCCGCCCCCCATCCTGGCTGCCACTGTGATTTCCTTAATCAGCCTGGTAAAAATCTTGCCCCGTTTGGCATCAGTCGCGCCTTTTTTTCTCTTAATCGTGCTCCACTTTGAATGTCCGGACACCCTTTTCCTCCATTATGATATGATGCAAATTCTTCGATTTATCATTTCAAACTAAATTCATACCAAGCACAAAAACTTCCCGACTCTCAGAGCGGGAACTCTTAGGCTTGACCACCTTGACTTTTGAAAAAAACTGCCGGGTGTCCTCGACGAAACCAGGAAAATCCTCGCCCTGAAACACCTTGCAGTAAAAATGGCCGTTCTTTCGTAATACCTTGTTGGCAATTTCAAGGGCACGGCGCGCCAGCTCAACGGATTTTACATGATCAGAAAACTTATTGCCGCTGGTTTTCGGGGCCATGTCGCTTAACACCACGTCAAATTCAGCCTCCTGCAATACAGGAAGTTCCGGATCAAAAATATCACCCCGGATCAATTCAATTTCAGCACCACCGGCCGGGCCCTTGATCCGGCATTGTTGCAGATCAATACCAACGACTCGACCTTTTCCGCCAACAATCCCGGCCGTAAATTTTGTCCAGCTGCCCGGATGACACCCCAAGTCAAGAACCTTATCATTCCTCCGTAAAATCTGAAACTTTTTTTGCGCCTCCTCAAGCTTATAAACCGATCTGGCGGGATAATTATCTTTTTTTGCCTTCTTGAAATAATGATCCTGTACTTTTTTCATTCATTTTCAAAAAATATGTAAAAATTATCTCTCACAGAGGCGCTGAACTCACAAAGAAAAATTCTGTGCCTCTGTGAGAAAATTAAACGTAGATAAACGTTTAATCCTTACCGCCGAAAACTTCCTGAAAAGCCTCCAGGTAGCGATTCAAAATTCTCTGGCCTTCGGCGTCGATCTCAACAAATACAATTCCGGATTGATACAGGTCATCATCAACTTCCTTCGTATGGACAACCTCCCCCTTCAGATCAATTAAATCTTCCTCCAGACCAAGGGTAATCAAAAGGAGCTGACTCAGTGACAGGGAAAGATGAGTTTCAAGTAAAATACCATTCTCACTCACATTTAATGTTCTGCCCATGGCGTGATCTTTCATTGTCCCCGCATTATCAAGGACAACATAATCCAGCAGATTCAGAGAGTCCCTGCGTATAAATTTCCGCCGTTCTTTCTTTCCCATTTTATTCTCCCGCTTCCGCATAACGTCTGTTTTTAAAATACCAACCTTGTCCGAACCGACACTGACACAATATTAAATTCTACAACAGGCAACGAGTTATTTCAAAAACTATTCAGTCGTCATGTGGCAACAGGCGAGTTTTCCCGGGAACCCACAAGACCGTATGACTTACCGACCCGATAGACGAGTTCCATAAACCCTTTGGGCAGAGGCACATCCCGTTCTTCGATCAAGATGCCATATTCCCGGGCCCGGGCAAGAAT
The DNA here is from genome assembly GCA_029933005.1 of Deltaproteobacteria bacterium. Classification (GTDB taxonomy): domain Bacteria; phylum Desulfobacterota; class Desulfobulbia; order Desulfobulbales; family SURF-16; genus JAGHCC01. The sequence continues at coordinate 25,245 of JAOZOY010000008.1, read as the reverse complement.
TTCCTCGTTTTCTTTTTCTTCCACAATTTCCTCCTGATGATTACAGAGGAAGTGAATACGCAGTCCATCAGTCAGCAGGATACGAAGATCCTCGAATTCAGACGCAGCCAGTTGCAGTTCCTCCTGGATACGATCCCGATTTTCCAGGGCAAATGAGGCAAATTTTTCATCAGGGTTTATGGTCCCAAACAGCTCATTCATGATGGCGCCGGCCAGCATTCCATGAAAAGGGGGGGATTCCTGCCCATATTTGCCGACAAGATATTCTTTCAGCCTTTTAAAAAAAATCATCCTGATCACATCCACGCCTTCACGAAGACTGGGGATCAATTTTCTTTCAACTTGTTCCATATCAATTTTTCCTAACCCACTAAAGAAGAAGACACATCAAATTTTTTAGAATAAATGCCTTGGTGGTAGATATAGCTACCTTATTTCAAAACTACTTTCCGAGTTCGAAGTCTGCGCTTATCTCTTGTTTTTTTCGCAGAAGCTCAAGCGTAAGGCACTAAACCACCCTGAATCAAAGCAAATTATTTTCAGCAACAAAGGATTCAAGCCATGCCAGCCCCTGGCTCCGGGTTTGAATGCTGCCCTCAATCCGGGCCTTTTCCAGGCTGGAAAGAATCATTTTAAAATCCGGGCCGGGAGTCAGGCCCAGATCAATCAGGTCATGGCCGGTGACAATAGGGGGCTGCTCAAGCACCGGCCTCACCTGTTCCCGGCAGACCCGTTCTACTTCAAAGTACAATTCCACCAGTTCCTCTTCCATGGCCGGCGGCCTGTTCACCCCCTGCCCGGCCAGACTGTCAGCCATGGCCAGGAGGAAAAGACCGGCTAGATCATCACCCACTGCCTTAACCAGGCGCAGACAGGCCTTAGCTGTAATGCCGGTTTTTTTCCTGGAATTATTCAAATGAAAAGGCCACATATGGAGCCGGATCAACCGACTGACGCGCTTGATATCCTCCCGGCTCCAACGCAGCCGCTCGCCGATCTTTTCAAACCCTTCAGCCCCGGCCTGGTCATGATTGTAAAAGGTGATGCGGCCCTGACGGATAAGATGGCAGTCCGGTTTACCCAGATCATGAAAAAGTGCCGCCCATTTCAGCCGGACACGGTTTTCTTCATGCCCGAGATAAGCAGAAATTTTTGCCGCCAGCTCCCCAGGGAAAAATTCATTTGACCGTGCCTGTAATTTTTCCATCCAGTCAAGGGCCGCCAGGCAATGAGAAAAAACATCAAGATGATGGCTTGTCGGCTGCGCCATTCCTTTCCCTTTTTTTAACTCCGGAAAAATATACCAGAACAGGCCGCTTTCGACCATGGAGAAAACAGTGACCCCGGCCCGATCCGAGGCCATAATCCGTTGCAATTCAGAACTGATCCGTTCAGGCGCCGCCCGTGAAAGGAGGTGGCCGTATTCGCCAATCCATTTTTTTGTATCCGGCTCAAGCTGAAAACCCAGGGTCGCTTTGAAACGATAGGCCCGGAGCAGACGCAGGGGATCATTTTCAAAAGCGGTCGGACTCATGACGCGAACCAGACCATGATAAAAATCCTGCCGACCGCCTGCCGGATCAATAATTTCATACTCTGTTTTGCCGGATTCATCAGGAAAACGAAAAGCCATGGCGTTAATGGTGAAATCCCGTTTTAAAAGATCGTCCTCAATGGAAGTTGTCTGATCACGAAAATTAGCCAGATCAATATCAAATCCCTTCCAGACGACCCTGGCCACGCCCTCCCCTTGGTCAAGCAGGACATAGGTGCCGCCTAGATCCGCAGCCAGATTTCCGGCAAACAAAAGAGCTCCGGAGGGTATGGCAATATCGAGATCATGGGCAAACGATCCGGAGATATGGTCGCGCACGGCCCCTCCCACCACAAAAAGTTCTGTCCTGCTCGCTCCGGCAAGACGGGAAAGGGCCTGGAGCAGTTCAGCCGGATAGTTTTTCAGCCAGTCCAAGTCAAAGGTTTGAATCATCTCATCTTTCAAATCAATTCACACACTGGCGCACTTCGGCCAAAGTCGTTTCCAGCCGACAGCATACATCATGGATATGGATACTCTCCAGGCTCAGAGATTCAATGATTATTCGGGTAGCTCCGGGCAGATCAAAATAATCAGCAGCAGCCCTGGCTGTTTCCCTGACCGCATCCTCGACAAATTGCGGACTCTGATGCGATTGCAGGACAATCTCGGCCTCATCCGGCCTTTTCAGAAGATCCTGGGTCACGTGCAGGGCCGACTCAAGACAGTTGAGAAGATCATGAAATCCAGGCTTTTCCAGGTTTCCATCAATCTGCAAAAAGGTCAATGACCGCTGGGAATGAGTCGGCATGGGACATGGATGTTCATCGATTTGAAACACATCCCTGTTATAAAGCTGGGTGCAGGGACAGGCGGTGATATGACAGACACCCACACCCAGCATGATCTTTACCGAAACTGTTTGCTCCACCTCCTCCAACTTGATATCCACTGAGATATCAATTGAATCCATGGAGGAATAGCCGCTGATCTTTGACCTTCGAACATGGGGCATCTTGCCGGAAAGATGCACCGAACCCTGGGCACCGCGCTGACTGTCCAGAACTCGGCGTCCAAGTTCCATGCCGTAAACACGGAGATCAACAAATTCACGCTCATCAAGCTCGGCGATCACCTGCTCAATACGGGACATATGGATACCACGCAGATGACCGGGCAGGGACACCGTCACTTTGGCGGTAAAGGGAATCCGGCCTTCCGGCAATCGGATCCAGACGATTTTATTGGTAATTCCCACTTCTTCCAGGGGCAGGGCAAAGGAAGGCGGCTGCTCCGGGACATCTTTACCGAGCTGAATAACCTGACGATGAAGCTCCACCGGGATAAGGGTTGTTTTATTTTTATTTTTATTTTTCATTTTTTTTATATAAATAGTTCTCCCTCTTCCAGAGAATCTGTGGGTAAATATTTCTCACTCTCTTGCTAACATCTTGTAATATTGTCATTATTTTCTACTTAAAAACAAAATATTTTTGCATATCAAATTGAAAATAGTGCTCGAAGTGTGATTTCCCCTACCCGAAAAATCCTTGAGCCAGAGGCAAAAAGAGAGGCGTCCTTTCGCCATCGGCACCTACAGGTTCAGCAAGAGTTCTCTGTGTTGTCAAGGCTGCATAACGAAGTGGAGCACCCGAAGGGCTTGGCCTTGACAACGCAGAGAACTCTTGCTACCGCCAAAGCAGTTTGAGCTAAATCAAGGTAAATTTTAGTATGAATTTTACTAAATCACCCACTAATTATTCGGAAGAGCCTTAGTTCTCAGCACCTCATCCCCGAGTGTTTTTGTCGGGGATGACGATAGCGGCGAAGGCAGCTGTCTTATGACTTGTGGGTAAAGCACAGTCCTAGCGACCCGGCGGAAAACAAGCCGCAGCCTCGGCCAGACGGCCGGCCATGCGAAAATCAACATAATCAACGGCGCGAGGAATCATCTCATCAAGATAACGGCTGATCTCTTTTTCACCAGCCGTTGTCAGGGTCTGGCAAAACAGACATTTTCTCTCACCGCCGCCGGTGGACGGCAGGCCGAAATCCTCCAGAACCTGCCTTGTCGTCATGTCATCGCTGAAATCATCATAAACGGGAAAAGATGTTTTTATACCGAAACGACTGGAAAATTCAGCAATCTTCTCCATAAAGACCAGAGTCTGCTCCGGGTAGAAATCCTGCTTTCTCGCATAACCGGCCACAGCCCGTGGAACAAGATGTTCAGCGCAATAGATCACGGCCCGAATATGCATTCCAAGCTTACAGGCAACGCAGACCAGATTCCTGCCGCCGAAACGGGGCATCAACTCTTCATAGCGGTCCAACCACAACCCCTGAAAAAGTCGGCCCATATCCAGTTCAACCAGATCCGCCTCAGGAATTTCATTGCTCCGGGAAACCTGGGCAGCCAGTATCGTCCGGGCCACATCAAACCGGTTTCGGGGAAAATCAGGGAACCGTCCCATACCGTTCAGCATATGCAGAAGATGAATACGACGCGGCCTGGGCAATTCGGAATGATGACCGGCAACAGCCAATGCGTAAAGTGCGAGTGAATCCGTGCCCCCTGAAAAAAGAATGGCAAGCTCCTGTTTATGCATTTTAATGATTCCCCCTACAAACCCGGTAACGGGTATAGATCTCACCGTTTGAAGCCGCTTTGCACGAAATCAACTCCAGATTCAGAAATGGAAAACCAAGCGGACTCTCCCCGTCAACCAGCAAAGAGGCCTGACTATCACCGGAAAGTTTGGGAGCAATGGTAATGATGACTTCATCGACAACCCCCTCCAGAAGCGCAGCATAATTTAGTTTTCCGCCGCCTTCAATCAAAACCGAATCCACACCTTTTCCGGCAAAAAAGGCCAAGGCCGCGCCAATCGATAAACCCGCCGGCCCCGACTCCAACTGGACGACATGGGCCAGTCCCGTCAATCCTTGCCGTAAATCGCTATACACCTTGCTGCCGGTAAATATAATCGGTTTATTTTCACCTTGAAATATTTTTTTGCCAGTCACCGGAATACGGCCGGATAAGGTTATGATTCCCCTGAAACGGCTTGGATCAACTCCATCCGGCCCGCTCATTTCCGGATCAGCGGAGCGCAGAGTTTCCGCTCCCAACAAACTGGCCCCGGTTTCACTACGCATCTTTTCAAGCAGACAGCGATCCCGGCGACCGGCCAGAGGACCCGGACTGATGCGGCCGCAAAGGCTCATGGCTGCAATCATACTGACTTTCAAGGATTCTCCTCACTTAATTTCATTTGCCGTTCTTCGCACTTTATACTATGAAGCAGAGCTGACCAACCAATTTTTTGATTCTTTTCTCACCAGGAACCCATATGCAAACTCGCCGTATTCGTTTCAATCAGATTGACTTTGATGATGACAGCTTCAGCCTGGCTCCGCCCGGCGTAGAAATCATTACCGCAAAGCTGAAAGAATCCATCAAAAGAACCGGTATTCTGCATCCGCCCATTGTCCGGGAAAAAAGAGAGAAATGTTTTCAAATTATTTCCGGACGGAAAAGGTTGCGCGTGGCAAAGGAGTCAGGCCGGGCCTGCTGTGACTGTCAGGTCATGACCTCCTCAGCCACAATTCTTGACGGACTGGCCATTGCCCTGGAGGAAATGCTTCTTAATGGAAAGATCAATCCGATTGAACAGGCCATCTTTTTTCAGAAAATTTTACAGGAGACAGATGCCAACGAGGCGGCCGAACGATTTCTGCCCCCGCTCGGGTTTCCCCCGCGGCCCAACCTGATCAAACGCTTTATCTCCCTCCTTGACATTGAAGGGCCTCTCATTGTTGCCGTTCACAAAGGACAACTGGACAAAAAAGTAGCCATGGAACTGGGCAAACTTGATTTTGGCGACAGGATGGCCATCTTTGAAGTCATTACCCTGCTTCATTTAAGTGTCGGTAACCAGAAAAAACTAACCATTTCCAGCCGGGAACTTGCTGTCCGCACTAACTCATCCATCCGCCGATTTCTTTCCGACCCCGAGGCCGAAACAATTCTCAATCATCCCGAGGCCAATCTTCCCCAGAAAGCAGCGAACCTCATGGCCTGGATCAACAAAAAACGCTTTCCCCGTCTGAGCGAGGCCAAACAGAAATTCCGCCGCTTTACCGGCAAACTTCAACTACCGAAAGGCGTCAGCCTGAGCCACCCTCCTTCATTTGAAAAAGACGAACTCACCCTGACCATAACGGTGCAAGATCAGGAAAAACTGCAGGAGCTGTGGCCGAAAATTAAACAAATTCTGCACGATAAAAAATAGCCAACCGCACACATAGATCCTCATGTAACACATCAGTCATAGAACGTTTACTCCCCGATAATCTTCACCAGCACACGCTTTCTGCGACGGCCGTCAAACTCGCCGTAAAAGATCCGCTCCCAGGTGCCGAAATGAAGCTTGCCGTCAGTAATAGCCACCACCACCTCGCGGCCCATAACCTGCCTTTTCATGTGAGCATCGGCATTGTCCTCATAACCGTTATGGTGATACTGGGAAACCGGCGCATGGGGGGCCAGTTTTTCTAGCCAGACATCATAATCATGATGCAGGCCTGATTCATCGTCATTAATAAAAACAGAGGCTGTGATATGCATGGCATTGCAAAGCAACAACCCTTCCTTGATACCGCTTTCGGCCAGACATTTTTCCACCTCGGGCGTAATATTGATAAAGGCCCGGCGGGTGGGTACCTCAAACCAGAGTTCCTTGTAATAGCTCTTCATTAGATTCGTTCTCGATAAAATCTATAATTCAAAATTAACAGCAATATGAATAAAAAATCTCTTTAGACTACTCTCCCTATAACCGGTCACCATGAAGCATAAAAGGTAACAGCTGAGCGTACAGTGAAAAAACAAAAATAAAAAAGCCTACCCCACTGGGGTAGGCTTTTGAGCTTAATGCCTATAGAACCATCTAGCTCTAACCTAGTCCTGAAGACCAGATTTTCTGTAAGCTCATGAAAGAACTATTCCGCCTCTGGCAGATACTGGGTTAAAGGACAATTTTCACAACCGCCCTCGGGCAGATCAGTCTGGTGATGGATGATGCGGACAATATCCTTGACCGCAGACACTGTTGTCGAATAAAAATGTTCCATACCTATTTTGTCGAGCAGATGGGTTCGTTCCATGACAGCCATGACGGATCCCTTGACGCTGCTGATGGCAAAGCCGAGACCGGCCGAGCGAACCCGTTCAACCAGCATGGCCAGAGCCTCTTCGCCGGACGCGTCCATGTCGTTAATACCGCCTGCATCCAGAAGAATATAGCGCAGATCAGGCCGTTGATCCCGAAATTTAGCCACCTGTTCATCAAGATAGCTGGCATTGGCAAAGAAAAGAGCGCCGTCAAAGCGGACTACGGCAACATGCTTGCAACCCTTGAGGCGGTAATGCTCGGAGCTTTTCAGCACCTTATCCTCGTACATGGAAAGGCTGGCAACAACGGGACGCATTGATTTGTAAAGAAAAACGCCCATGGAAAGGGCGACGCCTACCATAATACCCTTGTCCAGATGGGGCGCATAAATCAGAGTGACCACAAAGGTAATAATGGAAATAGCACCGTCATACCACTGGGCCTTCCAGGAATGAACAAAACCGCTGGTATTGACCAGACCAATAACCGCCATCATGATAACCGCGGCAAGAACCGCCTGGGGCAGATGATAAAGCAACGGGGTCAAAAACAACAGCGTGATGATCACCACAAGGCTGGTGACAACACTTGAAATTCCTGTGACGGCACCGGCCTGGAGGTTAACGGCGGAACGGGAGAATGAGCCGGATGTGGCATAACTTGAGGAGATTGATCCCAAAATGTTTCCCAGACCCTGGCCGATAAGTTCCTGGTTGGGATCAATTTTCTGGCCTGTTTTGGCAGCCATGGCCTTGGCAATGGCGATGGCTTCCATGAAACCAAGCAGAGAGATGATAATCGCGGTTGGCAGGAGTTTGAAAAAGGACTTAACGGTTAATTCCGGCACGGTAAATTTAGGCAATCCTTCAGGGATTTTGCCGACGATGGCCCCGCCTCCCATGACAAGCAGGTTCTCGGGATTTAACGGGGAGTTTTTGACCTTGATCCGCCAGGTACCGCCGTCAGTTGCTAGACCTTGCGGCAGATTATCTTTGGGGTAAAAGGTGTAACTATCGCCATCCTCCATCGCCTCAAATTTCAGATGACGAAGTTCATAGCGAACTTCATGGGCATGATGTTTGGCCTCGTCCATTTTAATCGTCAGGAGATCAATTTGACTTTGCAGCTCAACCTCTTCCATGGAAATCCCATGGCCGGTCCGTGTCTTTTTTGCCTCATCAAGCTCTTTACCGAGAGCCGCCCTTTCTTGGCCAAGTGCGGTGATTTCATTGGTAGCGTGGTTAAACGTCTCAACCATTTCCGTAAGTTCCGGAATCTGAAACGCTGACACCGGGACATTTGCATCCTTGTTAAAGCCGATAAAATAGGAGACAATCGTGGTCAAGGCCACGGCCACCAGAACGTTTGGAATTTTCGGGTTGATTTTTTTCAAAACAACCATGATGACCACCGCGGAAACACCAAATATCAGGGTGGGCCAATGGGTAAAATCCATTGCCGCCTGGCCGACCCGCATCATGGTTTCATAATGGTGAGCCGCCTTATCCACATAGACCCCGAAAAACTTGGAAAACTGGGATGAGGCAATAATAATGGCCGCGGCGTTGGTAAAACCATTAATAACCGGATGGGAAAGAAAATTGACCACCAGGCCGAGCCTGAGAACCCCGAGAGAAAACTGGAAAATGCCAACAATCATGGCTAGGACAATGGAATAGGCAATGAATTCCGCGCTGCCGGCCGTGGCCAGGGGCTCAAGCGATGCCGCTGACATAAGTGACACAACTGCCACAGGGCCGGTACCAAGCTGCCGGCTTGAGCCGAACAGGGCGGCAACCATGGGCGGCAGAAAGGCCGCGTATAAACCGTAATAGGCCGGCAGCCCGGCCAACTGGGCATAGGCCATGGATTGGGGGATGAGTACCAGCGCCACGGTGATACCGGCAATGGCGTCAGCCCTGAATAGTCCAAGCTTGTATCCCTTGAACCACAAAAGAAATGGAAAAATTTTAGTTATCATTGCCTCTCCTGTCCTGTTAAAAATTTAGTAAAAAACCGCTTCTCTCTCTCATGTTTGGGAAATATATCATAAATATAAAATCAATTTCGCGTACTTATGCTTTGTCCTTTTTCAAAATTTTCCGGCATGATTCCAATAGCTCGTCAAAAAGATCGCCGGCATGATAAAGATTGTAGGTATTCAGCCGCGCCAGGGCGTCCACCATGATAAAAAGAATCAAAGTTGTTTTTCGTGCCGACATCGAGGCGATGGAGCCGTCTCTCTGTCCCATCAGAACCGCCTTTTCGAAAATATTCAAAAAACAGTTGTAAATATCCTCAAGATGTTTTCTGCAAATGGGATTTTCCTCGGCTAACCGGTATGGATAATGACGGTGGAGGAGAAGAAAACGTTCTTCCATTCTTGCAGCCATATCAAAATAAAAAGAAATAATACCCTCTACCATTTCGAGCCCGGTGTTGAACTTATTTTCCTGAAGATATATTTCAAACTCATGGATGACACTCTCCTTGAAGTTTGCCAGGACGGCAAGAAAAAGATCTTCCTTGCTTTTAAAATGATAAAACACAGTCCCGTCGGCAACGCCTGTCTCCCTGGCAATATCACCCATTGAGGTGTCACGGTAACCTTTTTCCGAAAAAAAAAGAGTAGCCGCCTGGAGTATGGCTTTTTTTTTGGTTATTTTTTTTGACATGAAATTTATTTTTTGCTAGCTTGCAATTAACTGAGTGCCCAGTCATTTTTCGACAGTATTTATATTTCTATATTTGGGGATGTCAAGCATTTTGTTCTGTTTCATGTTTTTACATTTTGTAAATGTAGACAATTCAGTAGATTGGATGTATGTCTTGAGCTGTATAAAATTTAGGCTACATGTCCATAAAATGACATAATTGTAAATTAAAAAAGAGGAGAAAAAACATGAATAGCTATAAAACACGTCTCCTTGGGGAAATTAAGACAATTTTATTGGCAACGGATGGGACTGGATACAGTGAGGGGGCGATTCAGGAAGCAATATTTTTGGGACAGGCCTGTAACGCGAAACTTGTCGTTCTCCATGTCGTAAAGATATTGGCTGAAATGACGGCTTCCATGCATGATCTAGTGGAAATCTTGGCTGAAACGGTGGCTCCCACGCATGCCAAGGTGGATGAACAGTCAAAAAAGGTTAATCCCGAGCTTGAACGTATTAAAGCAATGGCAGAAACCGAAAGGATCGACTGTAAGGTTGTTGTTGTCGGCTCCTATCAGGCGGATAAAACAATTGTTGACGAGGCTGTTAAACATAAAGCAGATATAATTGTGATGGGACTGCATAAGAAGAAGGGCCTCAGTAAATTTTTCATCGGCAGCATGACCTCCAAGGTGATCGGTCACGGCTTTCAAAAGGTTCTTGTTGTGCCGAAAGATTATATAATATCCGGTGAAAGTGTTCTTCTGGCCACTGACGGATCTGAATTCAGTGAGATGGCTGCCCGGGAAACGATAAGTATGGCAAAAAAATGTACTGCTTTGACAAAAATAACCATTGTTTCCGTTGCTCGGGACGAATCGCAACTTGATCGGGCTAATGAAAATATAAATTATGCCATTAAGTTGTATGACCAGGCCGATGTCGACAAAGAACTTGATGCTGTTGCCCTGGTTGGCCGGCCCGAGGATATAATCGTCGAACAGGCCAGGGAGAAAAATATCGATATGATTATCATGGGCGGCTATGGCCGCTCAGGTTTGTCCGAGATGCTCATGGGTCATGTCAGCTGGAAGGTTATTGCCACGGCCCAGCGTCCTGTTCTTATTATCGGGAAATAACAGCTGGTCATGTAAAATGATCAGAAACGGGGCCGACTGCGTTTGCATTGAAAATTTAAAAAAGAGAGAAAAGCATGAATAACTACAGGACACGTCTCCTTGGGGAAGTTGAGACAATTTTATTAGCAACAGATGGGACAGGATACAGTGAGGGGGCGGTTCAGGAAGCGATATTTTTTGGCCAGGCCTGCAACGCGAAACTTGTCGTTCTCCATGTCGTGAAGATTTTTCCTGAAACGGCAGCGTCCATGCATTCTCAGGTGACTGAACGTTCAAAAAAGGTTGATCCCGAGCTTGAACGAATTAAAAAAATGGCGCAAACCAAAGGGATCGATTGCCAAATTGTTATTACCGGGTCTGATCAGGCGGATAAAACAATTGTTGACGAGGCTGCTAAACATAAGGCCGATCTGATTATTATGGGCCTGCACAAGAAGAAGGGCCTCAGTAAATTTTTCATCGGCAGCATGACCTCCAAGGTGATCGGTCACGGCTTTCCCAAGGTTCTTGTTGTTCCAATGGATTATATTATATCCGGTGAAAGCGTTCTTCTCGCCACTGACGGATCTGAGTTCAGCGAGATAGCTGCACGGGAAACAATAAGCCTGGCAAAAAAATGTACTTCTTTGAAAAGAATGACGATACTCTCTGTTGCTCGAGACGAATCACAACTCGACTGGGCCAATGAGAATGTCAATTATGCCAGTGAGTTGTACAATCAAGCCAATGTCGGCAAAGAAATGGATGCGATTGCCCTGGTTGGCCGGCCCGAGGATATAATCGTCGAACAGGCTAAGGAAAAAAATTCTGATATGATCATCATGGGCGGCTATGGCCGCTCAGGTTTGTCCGAGATGCTCATGGGGCATGTCAGCCGGAAGGTTATTGCCACGGCCCAGCGTCCTGTTCTTGTTATTGGGAAATAGCTGAAACCACCAATTTGTAAATATTTGGCAGTGCTTCACAGAGAGGTAAGCAGGCTGATGGGCTATACATCGGTATGCTGGTCAACCTGATCGCCTTCCAGGAAAGTGCTGCCGAATATTTACTATAGATAGGCTGCGACATCAAACCCTTTCCCGTCATATCTTTTTAGTTTACGCCAGAGAGATACCCGGTCAATGCCTATAATTCTTGCAGCCCTGCTCTTGTTACCGTCCACCTTCTTCAAAATGGAAAGAATATATTCCACCTCATGCTCTTCCAGGCTCTGAAAAGTTTCTTCCCCGGATGGGCCTGACACCGACGTCTTCCTGCCCATTCCCAGGTCAGCGGGAAGATGATGCGCCTTGATTTCAGATTCACTGCACATGGCCAGGGAACGTTCAATAATATTTTCCAACTCCCTGACATTTCCAGGATAATCATAACCGGCCAGGAGCTCCATAGCCTCGGGAGAGATCATTTTTTCCATTTTGTTCATGAGCGAAAATTTCGCCAGAAAATGACTGACCAACAGCGGAATATCATCTTTATGCTCCCGCAGGGGAGGAATAAACAAAGGAACCACATTGATTCGATAATAGAGATCACGGCGGAATCGCCCCTGTTCCACCTCCTTTTTCAGGTCACGATTCGTTGCCGACAGGATGCGGACGTCAATGGGAATTTCTGTTGTTCCTCCCACCCGGATTATCTTTTTTTCCTGCAGGACGCGCAAAAGCTTCACCTGCATGCTCAAAGGCATTTCGCCAATTTCATCAAACAAAACAACCCCGCCATCCGCTGATTCCAGCAATCCTTTCCGGAATTTTCCAGCGCCGGTAAAGGCCTCTTTTTCATGACCGAATAGTTCGTTGAGCATGAGTTCTTCAGTGAGGGCGCCGCAGTTTATGGGTAAAAAACGTTTGTTCGCCCGTGAGCTTAACTCATATATGGTCGAGGCCACCAGTTCTTTGCCGGTCCCGGTTTCCCCGGTTATCAGGACATGACATTCCAACTGGGCGACTTCGGCAATATCATCTTTTAATTTCAAAATAGCCGGATTACGGCCGATAAATTTCGTCCGTGGCTGACCGTTGTGCAGACGCCTTTTCAACTCAGCCACCTCGCGGCGGAGTTTTGTTTTTTCCAGAGCCGTTTCCACCAGTTCACGGAGCCTTGAGACTTCAAAGGGTTTTGGCAAATAATAAAACGCTCCCCTCTGCATGGCATCCACTGCCGAGTTCACCGTGCCATAGCCGGTAACAATAATAACCTCGGCATCAGGCTGTCTGTCCTTGACAACCTCCATGAGTTCTATGCCGTCCATTTTAGCCATCCGCAGATCTGTAATAACCAGATCAAACCGGATCTTATCCATCCTGGCAATGGCCTCCAGGCCGTTGTCGGCAACCTCTATGACATAGCCATCCCTGCCGAGAACATGGGCGATGTTTTCCCGGTTGATCACCTCGTCATCCACGACAAGGATATGAATGCTTTGCGATCTATTCATACTCTCCTAACCCACTAAAATGGAATAAAACATCAGGGTTTTCAGGACTCTTTTCAGTATCCCCTTGAGGGGTATAAGTCCCTTAACAGTAAAGGCAAGATGTTTATTTCAAAGAAATTTTTAAATTTCTTGCCACAAATAACATAAAAAAATTTCTAAAAGACTAAATTCCTTCACTTTTCCGTCTCCTGGAACGTTCTTTCCACAAGAGAAAAATCAATATAGAAAACTGTTCCCATTCCTTTCTGACTCACCGCCCTGATCGTTCCACCATGCTGGCGTATAATACCCTGGACCACCGCCAGGCCGAGTCCGGTTCCTTCACCTTCTTCCTTGGTGGTAAAAAAAGGATCAAAAATATGGCGGACAACGGAATCTTCCATCCCCTTGCCGGTATCCCTTACCCGAATTGTCATCCGTTTCTGTTCTTTCTGAATTTCAGCAGCCAGGGAAATAGAACCCGGCGGTTGTATGGCATGGACGGCATTGGTCAAAAGATTCAAAAAAACCTCCGTCATTTTCCGGGCATCCATGGGAAAGGACAAATCATCCGGAACCAGGTTTTTGATCTCGATATCCGCTGGAATGGTATCACCCATCAGGCGAACTGCCTTGTTGACGACCTGGGCCAGAAATGCCGGTTGAATAGTCAGCATCTCCTGTCTGGAGTATTCAAGCAGACCATGAACAATATCACCGGCCCGCAGGGCTTCCTCATTGATTATTTTCAGCATTCCGGCGGTCAGGCCAGGATCTCCCTCTTCAAGCTCAATAAGGCCAATCTGGCTTGAGGTGGCAATATTATTAAGCGGATTGTTCAGCTGATGGGCGATACCTGATGCCAGAGTACCAAGGGAGGAAAGTTTATGGGATTCAAGGAGCTTCTCCTGGTTCACCTTCAATTCTTCCAGCATTTTATTAAAGGCCCGAAAGACGTAAACTCCATGGACATAGCCCCGGTCCTGGCCAGGCTTAAGGTAAGAAAAATTTCCTTTTGCTATGGCCATTGCCGCATCTTCGAGTTTTTTCAGGTAATTCAAAACGCCACGCAATTGAAAAAAAGAAATGAGAATAAAAACCAGCAGAAAAACAGGAACAAATATAACCAGTTTTCTTTTAAAAGAAGAAACCAGCACCCCTAACCTTTCCTGTTCATCCCTGATGAGTCGGCCGGAATACTCCAGCAGCTTCAGGCCCAGAGCTTCAACATTGTTTATCTCATGATCGGCTGCCATATCATTTGTCATTTGCCGCCGAAGCTCTCCCATGGCAGCCCGGTATTCTCCAGGCAGGCCGGAAAGCCCCTTCAGGTCAAGAGGAAACTTGGTGTCACTGAAATTGCCCACCATGCTTTCAAGTGTATCTCCAAGATCTTCCAGAAGTTTTCTGTTCTGTTGAAAATCCTGCTCCCGGCTGCCGAGTATATAATCCGTTTCCGTCTTCCTGATCATCATGATCACGGTATTGACATGACTGGTACATGAAAGATGCTCAAATTCCTTATCCAACATCTGCAGATCCCGGGAAAAAATAATCGCGAGAACAATCAGGATACAAAAGTAAATTAAGGCATAGAGGATGAGAAGTTTTCGCAGGGTTAAGGAGAACATTAAGGGTAACTATTCAGGATACAACCGGGGTAAAAATCCCGGTATTTATTTTAAAATAACGTAACTGTTCAAATAGGGCCATAGTAACTATTCTTACCCCTCTGAAGGTTGCATATTGTTACACCGATGCAAAATGCAACACACCACCATCAATACCATAATTACACCGGGCAAAAAAGATATTTATATCTGTTCAGAGAGAGAATATTCAATCAATTCAACTCTCACGACTAAAAATCTTAGCAGATCATAAAATAACACACAGGCACTAGATTCACAGAGGTTTTTCCCTGTCTCGACAAGCCCTGTGAGAAACTTTCATATCAAACCCCATATTTCCCGGGCAGCTATTGAGCACATGCTTACCCTGACAGCATACCAGTACAAACCAGATATTCAGAAAAATTTACTAGGGATTTTCTTCACACATTTCATCCCCATTTAAAACTCTTAACCCCTCTTCCTGTGTTGCAATTTGTAACACTTCAAACGAATCAACCACTGTATTTCACTTATATTATGCCAGAACAGAAGACATAACTTGTTGATTTTACAAATAAATGAATAAAAAATTACCATCGGCACATTTCCTGCTATTTAAACACGACAAACGATCCCGGATCATAAAAACGAGCGACGGAAATGGTTATCAAAACAGAGATGACAACACCCAAAATACTTGTCATAAGCAATGGGTCATTTTCATCACATCTCGTCGCATATGCTTTGAAAATGGCGCAAAGGCTTGATTTTGAAATCGTCACCTTGAGCATCAATGAACAGGCGTCTTCAAGAGCGGAGGAAAAAGGGAAAGCAATATCCATTCTTCACCAGACAGCCCGAAAAGCCGCCACGGAATTTGTGGCTAAGGGGAAAGAAATCAGTGTCAATGTCACTTCATTTATAGACATGAACAACAGCAGAGAAACCGCCATCAGGAACGTGGCTATGCATGAACCCGGCATCAGATATGTTCTCTCTGAACGACATTCGAAAACACCGGGAGATCGGCTGCAAAACCCGCTTTTTAATTTTATCAAACTTTAAAAGAAGGGACAAAACAACCAGTCATTCATAGTCCTTCCGGTTATCAACAAATAATAAAAGTCCGAGCTTCAGCTTATCAACCGTCGGCGCTCTGACATAGACTTTCACATAGAGAAAGGAGAAAAAAATGGCAATCATTACATTATTCAGTGCTGACTACTGCAGGGAAGATGAGGTCATTAACGAATTAATCAGCAAAACAAAATTCAGGCATACACCCAGCAGTCAGATTATATCCGAAGCGGCCCTGCTTGCCGGCATGGAAGAGGCCAAAGTACAACGGGCCTTGGACCTCAAGACCTCGGTCTTTGAAAAATTCACCCACGAAAAGCAATACGCCCTTGCTCATATCAAACTTGTCCTCTCAAAGATGCTGCTTGTTGCCGCCGGTCGTGATCTCATCCTGACAGGTTACTCAAGCCAGCTTATCCCTAGAGAAATCACTCATTTTTTCAGGATTGGTCTTATTGCCGATATGCAATACCGAATTGCCTCAGCGTTAGAGCAAGGGATCGGCTCCAGCAAGGAGGCTGAAAAAAGGATTAAAAAACTTGATGAAGAAAGGGCCCAATGGCTTGCCAGATATTGCCACATCAAGCAGGCTTTTAACAGCGCCGATTACGATTTGATCATTCCTATGAATAAAGAATCGGTCCAGGACGCTGCTGATCTCATTATCAGCTATCTGGACAAGGATATTTTCCAGGCCTCTTCCGCATCCAGGCAGGCGGTGGAAGATTTTAATCTGCAGGCAATGGTGGAAGTTGCCCTGGCCAAGAAAGGGCATGATGTCACGGTAGCTGCCATTAACAGCAAAGTGAATATTATTATCAATAAAAATGTCTCCCGACTGAACCGTCTCAAAGCCGAGTTGCAATCCATTGTCGAACAGGTGGACGGTGTGTCTGAACTGGAGATAGGCCTTAGCAAGGAATTTCATCGAGCCGATGTCTACAGAAAACATGATTTTGAAATGCCGTCAAAGGTTCTCCTTGTTGACGATGAACAGGACTTTGTCAAAACTCTGTCCGAGCGTCTGACCCTGCGGGACATGGGAACGGCCGTGGTACACGACGGCTCCTCGGCCATCAATCTGATTGAACAGGATCAACCCG
Source organism: Deltaproteobacteria bacterium (assembly GCA_029933005.1). Classification (GTDB taxonomy): domain Bacteria; phylum Desulfobacterota; class Desulfobulbia; order Desulfobulbales; family SURF-16; genus JAGHCC01. The sequence goes on along the minus strand of JAOZOY010000008.1, from coordinate 8,529 downwards.
ACGTTATGGTTCTTGACCTGAAGATGCCGGGCGTTGACGGATTTGAGGTACTTAAACGGGTAAAGGAATCCACCCCTGACGTTGAAGTTATCATCTTGACAGGGCACGGCAATGAGGATGACAAAAAAGAATGTATGAAAATGGGTGCTTTTGCCTACCTTCGCAAACCGGTCAACATAATGAAGTTAAGCGAAGTTATTAAAGAGGCCAACAAAAAAGCCACAACGCTATCGAAATCAAAGAAATATACAAACTTGAAAGAAAAAATCTCTGACTGAAGGGATTAAAATCCAAGGAACGGAAATTCGCTAAATTGCGCCAACTTAGCGTAAATATTCGGCTTATCAACGCCCTCCTTAGCCAGTCCCTCTCCCTCGAGTGAGAGGGACTGGCTAAGGAGGAAATCAAGGCGAATATTTACAAAGTCTCGCAGCGACATCTATTAACATCAACAAAAAATGTAACTATTCAGGTAGAGCCACAAAATTGACTTAACCACTTTTCCGTAACTGTTCAGGAATACTCCATATCGGAGTCTATGCTTACCTGGTTCATTTGGGACTTCGAAGCATACTAGTGCTTATCGAGAAGGCCAGGTAAGCGAGTATGCGAAACTCCGAAATGAGACAAGATGGGGTGCTCCTGAACAATTACCAAAAAATGAGTTACATAGCGCCCAAGGGCAGCCATGCCATTCATACAAAAGATAACTCCGGCATTCTGGAATCACAGGGAAAAGGGATGGAATACGGAAACAGAGATTTACGTCTATCGTCGTAAATGGATGATGCTCATCCTGTTTATCTCCGCACTGACCTTTATTCCTCTTGGCATTTTAACCGCTGTTTTTTACCAGATGAGCTCCGAAGAGATTCTCAATGAGCTGAATGAGGAGACAAAAATAAACAGTGAGGATGCCGCTCTTGAATTGAATCTTTTTTTCGAGGGCTACATAAACAACCTGGGCTATATATCCACGCTGTACAGCCGGAAGGAACTTACCAATCAGAAAACATTACAGCTTATCTTTCAGGAGTTCGAAAAAAATTACATGGGTTTCGTTGAGCTGGATGTACTGGACGAAGAGGGAAGAATACTGGCCTCCACCTCCGGCATACATCTGTCCTGTCTCGGAAACGATCTGAACCATTGGCTCGAAAATGTAAAAAAAAGAAAAGCCTTTACCAGTATTTCCCTATGCGGAAATAAACACAACCCACATCTTTATATCGGCAGATATATCGAAAATGCCGAAGGAGAACCCTTCATACTGCGCGGCACTTTAAATAATCTGCTACTTGCTGATCTTCTTGGCAAGTTCCGTCTTGCCGATATTCAGGATGTCTTTCTGTCTGACAGCAAAAGACGGCTCTTAACCAGATCAAAATATTTTGGCAATCCCGGCAAAAAGGTTCCGTATCCCTTCATGGAACACCTGCCTGACTCCGGACAAATCACGGACAAATCTTTATTTATAAGCAAAAATAAATTTTTGATTGTCGGGGCCTCCCATCTCAACGGCACGACCTTTACAGTGGGAGTGGTCATAACCGAATCCCAATTCCTCCGGCTCATGAGTCGCACAACATCTCAAATTATGTACATTATGACTCCAGCCGCCGTGATGTTACTATTATTTATTATTGCCTTTGTCAGCTATGCCATTGACCGGCTCTATCTAGGGGATATGCAGCGCAACAACTATATGGAACAACTGGAACAAACAGATAAACTCAGTTCCATCGGCCGGCTGGCCGCAGGTGTTGCCCACGAGGTGAACAACCCCCTTGCCATCATTAATGAAAAGGCCGGGCTGTTGCAGGATCTCTTTACCTTTGTTGAAGAATACAAAAACGACAAAAGACTCATGGATACGGTAGACTCCATCATTACCGCGGTTGAACGGGCCGGAACCATCACCCACCGCCTTCTTGGTTTTTCCAGAAAGATGGATAGCTCGGTAGAAGAGTGCGAACCAGCTCAAGTCATACATGATGTCATTGGTTTTGTAAAAAAAGAGGCAGAATATAAAAATATCAGCATTGATATCGATCTCGATAAAAACATGCCTCGGATCGTCACGGATCGCGGCAAACTCCAGCAAATCTTATTAAACCTGACGACTAACGCCTTCCATGCCATGGACGAAGGAGGTCACCTGGAGATCAAGGGAACGGCGGGCACAAAAACGCAGACGATCTCCATAAAAATCAAGGATGACGGCTGCGGTATTTCACCGGAAAACCTCAAACATATTTTTGATCCTTTCTTTACGACAAAAAGTAAAACAGGGGGCACCGGCCTTGGCCTGGCCATTTGCCATGGCCTGATCCATGATATAAAAAGCAGCATAGATGTTGAAAGTACCGTGGGCGTCGGCACAACTTTTACCATTACCTTACCTGTTAAACTTTAACCAGGGAGCATAGAAACATGCATGTTTTATTAGTAGATGACGAACAGGAGTTCGTTTCCACTCTAGCTGAAAGGCTGGCCTTTCGCGGTATTGAGGCCGACTGGGTGACTGATGGAGAAAAAGCCCTGAAAAAAATCCGCAGCCGGCAGTATGACGTAGCAGTTCTTGACATTAAAATGCCGGGCATCAGCGGTATAAAACTGGGAGAAAAAATTCATGAAATCAAGCCGGAACAAAAAATTATCTTCTGCACCGGCCATGGTTCAAGCGCCGATTATGATGCCGGGGCAGCCCAAAGCGGCAAGGAATTTTACCTGGCTAAACCAATCAAAATCGACGTTTTGATTGAAAAGATGAAAGAGATACAGAACTAGCCGGCTGCATTGATGGGGTTTAGCTCATGGCTCATGGCTCATGGCTCATGGCTTACAAAAAAGGATACAACATGAATATTAATTGGGATGCTGCCGGACCGGAGGGACTTACATTTTTTAGCAATATAACGGCCTCAATCTCCCACGAATTAAATAATTCTCTGGCAATTATTAATGAAAACAGTGGATTATTGGAAGATTTCGTCCTGATGGCGGAACAGGGAATAGACATCGACCCGGCAAAACTTCTCACACTCTCATCACGAATCAGCAGCCAGGTCCAGCGTACCGAGACTATTGTGGGCAACCTGAACAGGTTTGCCCACAGCTTTGATTCAGCAGCCGACAAAAATGTCGTCATCGGCCCTCTGCTGAAACTGGCTGCTGCGATCACTGCCCGTATTGTCGCGTCCCACGAGGTCACTGTTGAAGTTGATGACGCCGGCCCGGAACTCAAACTTGAGACATCACCGTTTCTGTTCCTCGATCTTGTCGGCCGTTGCCTTGAATATGCAGCGCCAATGACGGATAATGAAAAAAAAATCACCATTTCGTGGCAGCAGAGCGCTGACAGAATCACCATTTCCCTTGCCGGGCTCTCTTTGAATGAAAGTCACTCCTTTCCGGACAGCGAGGGGGAAAAGGCAATTCTATCTGCGCTCGGCGGCATTATTTCTCCTGATTCCGGCAATCATAACCTGCTGCTCACTATCCCGGCAGAATCCCGCGCCACCAAGAAATAAAAACGTAAACGGTTACAAAAAACAAACGGCAAGACAACTTGTTAAATATTTTTTCTACTCAAGAGGAGGCGTTATCATGAACAGAATCTTAGTTCGCTTGTTTCTAACAATGGGGGTCACGGGGGGATGTTTATTACTGATATCCGGCGCGGCCTGGGCGGCTGCGGAGAAGGCTGCCAGCACGGTGGTTTTCACCCCTCAGATTGCTATTGTCATGGTCGTCCTTGTCTTGGCCATCCTGCTTTTTATTTTTGAATTTGTCCGGGTGGACGTCGTTGGCATTATCATGATGGTTATTTTGCCTATCCTGGGTGTCGTGACCCCGGCTGAGGCCATCAGCGGCCTGTCCAGTAATGCCGTTGTTTCGATTATTGCTGTAATTATCATCGGGGCCGGCCTGGACAAAACAGGCAGTATGAATGTCCTGGCCCGTAACATCTTGAAAATAGCAGGAAAAGCCGAAGGCCGTATCGTTACCCTGATTTCTGCAACTGTCGCCTTTATTTCCAGCTTCATGCAGAATATCGGCGCGGCCGCCCTCTTTATGCCGGCGGCAATCAGGATCGGCAAGCAGACCGGTATTCCAATATCACGTATCCTGATGCCCATGGGCTTCTGTGCCATCATCGGCGGCACCATCACCCTGGTTGGCGCCAGTCCCACAATCCTGCTCAACGACCTTATTGATCAGGCCAATACCCTGGGTTTTATGCCGGAAAAAATCGAACCCCTGGGTCTCTTTACCCAGACTCCCATTGGCGTAGCCCTGGTTGCAAGCGCTATTATCTATTTTATTGTTGTCGGCCGGTTTATTCTGCCTACCAAGTCAGCGGATGACGGGGATGACAGCAGCCTGGTTCCCCAGTCTATTGCCGATACCTACCAGATGATTGATAATCTCTATGAACTTGAAGTGCCGGCCGAACATAATGACCCCAGCACCCTGCAGGAACTTGGTTTCCAGGAAAAATACCAAATCACAATCATTGCCATCAATCATGCCAGGACAAAGGCCAAGACCCTGGCCCCACGCAAAACCGATCGCCTGGAACAAGGCGACACCTTTGCGGTTGTGGCCCTGAGCCGTGAAAGCGTCAAAAAATTTGCCGCAGAAATGGGCTACACCTTTAAGGGTGATCCGGATGTCTTTGGCGAGGATCTCTCCCCAAACAACTCCGGGATGATGGAAGGCATTATCACCGAACGTTCCGAGCTGGTTGGTAAAAAAATGAGCGAGATTCAATTCAAGGAATCCTTCGAAGTCAACCCCATTACCATCTGTTCCGGCGGCTATTGTCTTTTTAAAAATATCTCCGACCATAAGCTCAAATCAGGTGATGCCATCCTGATGTTTGGCTCCTGGCGAGTCTTTCACTGGCTGAAAACCAAAAAAACATTTTCCTTTACCACGGATGTTAAAGGGGAAATCATGCGTGAGGATAAGGCAAAAATAGCTGTTTTCTGGCTTGGTGTTGCCCTGACCCTTGTCATGGGCTTTACTCCGATCATGGCCATGCTGGGTTTTCCGGACATGAAACTCTCGCTTTCCGTCTGTCTTCTCACCGGGGCCCTGGGCATGATTCTTACCAAGGTTCTCAGTGTGGATGAGGCCTATGAGTCGGTTGACTGGATGACGGTATTTCTCCTGGCCGGCCTTATCCCCCTGGGACTTGCCTTTCAGAAAACCGGGGCAGCGGAATACATCGCCACGACAATCATGAATGCCATTGGCAATGTACCCAATATCGTTTTCTTACTGGTTGTCGGTCTTCTGACCTCATTTTTCACCCTGGTGGTTTCCAATGTCGGGGCCACGGTACTGCTGGTACCTCTCTGTATGTCAATGGCAGTAAAGATTGGCTCCGACCCCAGGATCACTGCCATGGTGGTGGCTCTGGCCGCCTCCAATACCTTTGTCCTGCCCACTCATCAGGTAAACGCCCTGATCATGCGTCCAGGAGGCTACCGAACGGTGGATTATGCCCGGGCCGGCACGGGAATGACAATTCTGTTCCTTGTGGTATTAATCGGCATGCTCTACCTGTTCTATTAACCATAATCATTCAGGGAGAAATGTCTGTCACAAACAGCATCTCTCCCTGAACTGTAAAAAAAGAGAGAGAGAAAAGTTACCATGCGATATTTAAATAAGACAAATTTTTTAGCCGCGCGAAGACTGCTCTGTATCCTGGCGGTTTTCTGGACGGCTCTTCTCATTCCACTTGCCGCCGGGGCTGAAAATCACTCAGATGCTCATCAAGGCATCGCAGATGAACAAACCGAACATCTCAGTCTATTCGGCAAAATTGTCAATTCCCATGGCGCCAGTGTGCCGGAGGCCGAAATCACGGTCCTGATAAATGGTGAAAAACTTGAACCACCCCATACCGGTCATGGCCATGGCGCAGCCGGCCTCAGAACAACTTCGGATGGCAGCTTCCAGGCAATTTTTACCGTGCCCAAAGGAATCCTCGACAATGCATCCATAGAGATTGAGGCCTATAAACCCAGTTACGCCAAAAAAAAGATGGCGTTAGCCGGCGCAGACCTGACCAGAAACGACTCAGGGTTTATTGCCGATACCAGCAATATTGAAATTAAACGCCGTTCCGGCCCGGCCTTCTGGATTGCTACAATTGTTTTTATCCTGGCTTATGTGTTAATCTCCTTTGAACTGCTGCACCGGACCCTGGCCGCCATGCTCGGTGCCTCAATCATGCTCGTGGTCAGCTATACCCTGGGTACATTTAACCCGGAGTACCACATTCTCTCTTACGAGAGCGCCATCAATGCCATTGACATGAATGTTATCTTTCTGCTCATGGGCATGATGATTATTGTCGGCATTCTGAAACATACCGGCGTGTTCCAGTGGTGCGCCTATAAATGTTATCAGCTGGCCCGTGGCAATATTATTATTCTTGCCATTATCCTCATGGCTTTTACGGCTGTGGCTTCTGCTTTTCTCGACAACGTGACCACCATGCTGCTGCTGACCCCGGTGTCAATCGAAATCGCCGTCTCGCTTGGCATCTCGCCCATTGCCCTGTTGATCCCGGAAATTCTTGCCTCCAATATCGGCGGCACTGCCACGTTGATAGGCGATCCTCCAAACATTATGATCGGCTCCTATGCCGGCTTGACCTTTATGGATTTTGTTGTAAACCTTGCGCCGGTCTGCGTTGTCACTATGCTTGTCCTGTTTGTCTACACCAAACTGGCCTATGGCCGGGAATACAAAAAGGCCCATGTGGAGGATATTCAAGCCTTTATTGCCAAATTACGGGACGAATACCAGATCACGGACAAAAATCTTTTGGTAGTAGGTCTGATCATCATGTCCATGGTTGTCGCTATGTTTCTTACCCATGGAATTCTGCACATGGAAGTTTCCATTGCCGCCCTGTTCGGGGCCTCCCTTCTCTTCACCTATGGCCTGCTGACAAAAAAAATTGACCTGCTGGAATTGATCGAAAAAGATATTGAATGGACAACCCTGCTTTTTTTCATGTTCCTGTTCATGCTGGTGGGGGGCGTTGAGGAAAGCGGACTGCTGGACATTGTCGCCGACCAGGTTCTGAGTCTTTCCCATGGCAACCTGACCACCTCGATCTGCCTCATTCTCTGGGTTTCAGCCATAATGAGCGCCTTTGTCGATAATATCCCGTTTACCGCCACCATGCTACCCATTGTCGCCTATCTGACCCAGGTCATACCAGGGGCAGAGAACGGCGTATTATGGTGGGCTCTTGCCTTTGGCGCCTGTTTTGGCGGCAATGGAACTATGATCGGCGCCAGCGCCAACGTGGTCACCATCGGTATCGCCGAATCCGCAGGCTATCCAATGAAATTTATTGGTTTCATGAAGGTAGCCTTTCCGTTTATGATAATCAGTGTGGCCATTGCCAATGTATGGTTGTTGCTGGCCTATTGAGAAAATAAAAAGGAGTTGCTTTATGACTATACAAAAAAAACCATTGACCAGTTTCCTGCTCCCGCTGGACATCAATGCTTCCTGGGCCACGCCTGTCACGCTGATTGGCCGTTTAAACAACATTGTGAAGCAGCGTATTGATAAAATCACCCTGCTTTACGTCATTGCCGGAAAATATCTCAGTCAACATATGACCAACGTTGACTTTCGTGTACAAAACATTATTTCATCGAAACAGTTTCAGAATATCCGTGCTGATCATATTTCCAAGGACGTCAAACCTGTTCTGGAAAGAGTCAAAAAGGAACTTGAACAGGCCGGAATAGAGGCACCCGTTGAGATCATGATCAAAGACGGAGATCCCGTCACAAGCATTGCGCAAACGGCCAATGAAAAAAATTTTTCAACCCTGGTACTGCAACGCAGGGATCTCTCCAGGGTTGAAGAACTTTTCGTCGGAAGTGTCTCATCCGGAATTCTCCACCGTGAAATTAACAGCTCCATCTATCTCACGCCCGGCAAAATATCAACAATTGACAATTTACCAAAACGTTTTCTTATCGCTTTGGACGAGTCGAAAAACAGTCAGGCAACCCTTGAGGAGGCAGCCATACTCATTTCCGGCTGCGCCGAAACAATCGAAAAGGTCGTTCTGATTCATGTTCTTGATATTGCAGAATGCACCGAAGCACTGGCCGGAGGAAAAGTGCCGAAAGACCCCTCTGATGACCTTCTTGACAAGGCGGCTGTTCTCATAAAAGAACAGGGTCTGGCAGAGGGTAAAATCATGCAGATTTCCTGTTGTGGTGATCCCGCCGACACCCTGGTTCAAGAGGTCAAAACACAGGAAATTGATATTATTTTTATGGGTCGGCGTGACCGGACAGCACTGAAAGAACTATTCATGGGCAGTGTTTCCAGAAAAATTATCCATTATTGCGGTAATCAGACTATTGTCTTGGCCAATGCCGCTGACTAACACCCCTTAAAAACAGGGTATAGACCGACTTCGATCCAGAAACCAACCCTACACTCCATCCTGGATCGAAGTCAAAGCTTAAC
>JAOZOY010000108.1:2089-6854 GCA_029933005.1 Deltaproteobacteria bacterium | reverse complement strand
AATTTTTTTCGTAAACATCCGGTTTTTACTAGCGCAGAGCTGAACCGTCATCTGGCATCCTTAGGGGATGTTGGCCCCAGAGCCAGAGAATCGCTTTTGAAATATCACAGAAAAGTAGGCCACGTTATTATAATACGCCGTGGTTTATATGCTGTTATTCCGCCTGGAGCCACACCTGTATCGTATCCGGTTGACCCCTTTCTGATAGTGGCCAAGCTCACTAAAGATGCTGTCATCTCATACCATACGGCCCTGGAAATCCATGGTAATGCGTATTCCACACGAGAACAAATTACCTATTCTGCAGCACAGCCTCTATCACCGGTTACTTTTCGCTCCCGCATCTACAGGGGCGTTAAATTCCCAAAGCCACTCCGTAATAGTGGCAAAGAAAAAACCGGTGTTATCACCGTGGATCGTCAAGGTCTGGATATTTCGGTGACTTGTCTGGAACGTACACTTGTAGATGTTCTTGATCGACCAAATTTATCCGGCAGCTGGGAAGAAATCTGGCGTTCACTGGAATCCATTGCATTTTTTGATCTTGATAAAGTTGTAAAATATGCACTCTTGCTGGGCAATGCGACAACAATTGCTAAAGTAGGCTTCTTTTTGGATCAGCACCGTGATTCTTTGATGGTTGAAGGAGAGCATCTTGATTCACTTCGTAAACACCGGCCTAAAAGGCCACATTATCTTGAAAGCTCTAAACGTGAACCCGGTAAACTTGTTGCTGACTGGAACCTGGTGCTTCCTGTTAAACTGATAGAACGGTCATGGGGTGAAGTGTTGTGAGGATCTCTCATGAAAAACTAATCGCTCAGGCGGAAGCAACCGGTTTTCTCAGTGGTAGATATTCACGAGTTAGCAGCCGGAAAGTTAGCGGCTTTGATGGCTCGTAGACAGTCAATGGATCTTTTTGATTGTCATGCAATCCTGCAAATGGAAGATATTGATCAAGCTAAACTCAGCACGGCTTTTATCGTCTACGGGCCATGATTTGAAAGGACTGGAGAACAATCTCGGTTCAGGGCATCAACTTTGATACCGCCGAATTATCGCGGCAATTGATTCCAACTCTACGTTCCAACATTTTAGCAGGACAGGAAACTACCGGAGAGTATGGCGCTCGTCTTATAAAAGAGTGCAGGCAGTATTTATTCACAGTATTTCTTTTTACAAAAGCCGAGAGAGAATTCTTGGATCTCTTGCGGGGTGTTATTGATTCGAGCCTCTTTACCTGAAACTGAAATTCATTGCTGAGCATACTCCTTACAGCATGAATTTTTTTATCCTGGATCGGGTGATTGATGAGATTGAGGAAGAAGTTGCCCGGCTGACAGAGTGAAGAAACCGGCTGGGCCTGGAATAAACCAAGAAAAGACAAGAAACAGCGTGAAAAATAAACTGTCGTCAGATAAATACCGAATGTCATTCACCACTGGTGGTCTGTTTTTCAATGAGTCACTGCAGGTTGCCGAGTTGTACGAAAAAACAGGTAACTGGCTAAAAAACCGTAATCTGGTATTATCTGAAAACATTTTGCAAGCTCGAACGGAAAGCAGTGCCAAGCGCAGGGTGCTTGCAATGGATAATCCTTCCTGGCTCTTGATATTTCCAATATCCGATGCAGATATTCAGGAAGTTCTCAGTGGTCAGTTTTCAGTATGCAGTAACTGCACAAGAGATAACTGATCACAGCCAACTGATTACTGACAACTTGAAATATGGATCGATTTTCAATTCAAGATACTTACGACCATCTCCTGAAACTCATCAGCAGTGACCGTTTTTTGCAGAAACAGGGGCTTGGCAATGAAGTTCCGTTTTTTATCTGCCCCTTTCCTCCTCAAAGAGCACTGGAAATGGAAAAGCTTCGTGTACAGTTGCTCAACAGGCTCGGACAACAGGGGATTCGTATTCTGGATATCAACCTCTATGATCTGGCCATTGAACTCCTGAAAAATCGTAATATCTGGGATCGGATTCTTGAGACGGAAAAAGCGGTGGACAAAGAACAGCTCAAAGAACTGCTCCAGGGTGTTCTCGATACCCAGACACATCTCGTCCCCGCTATTGCCGAAAAAATGGCCAAAGCGCCCTTTGATGTAATGTTTATTGCAGGTGTGGGCGAAGTTTTTCCTTACATCCGTTCCCATAACGTTTTGAACAACCTGCAAAGCACGGCCAAAGAGCAACCTACCGTCATGTTTTTTCCTGGAGGATACACTCATTCCCTAGAAGGGGGCGCATCACTGGATCTGTTTAAACGGCTGCATGATGATAAGTATTATAGAGCATTTAATATTTTCCACTGTGAGATATAAAGTAATCAGTTTTCAGTAGCTGCACCCTGATACCTGACCACTGACACCAGCACCCAGACAACTGAAAAAATGATATTACATGAAATTTTCGAAAAACCGGTAGACCGTTACATAGAAGGCGTTATCAAGGCTGATGATGAGGCCAGCCTGCGACTGGAGGTTGAGGAGTATGTTCTCACCAATGAAGTTGCCCAGCGCCTGGAAAGTTTTTTTGATGCCTATAAAAACTATGATGGTGCAAACGGTGTCTGGGTATCAGGCTTCTTTGGTTCCGGTAAGTCTCATTTGCTGAAGATCCTGGCCATGCTCCTTGAAAACCGTTTCATAGACGGTGTTCCTGTGCTTGATCTGTTTCTGCCGAAATGTGAGGATAACGAGATCCTGCGAGGAGACATTAAACGGGCTGTGGCCATTCCTTCAAGATCCATTCTGTTTAACATTGACCAGAAGGCCGATGTGATCAGCAAGACCCAGACAGACGCCCTGCTCACGGTTTTTGTCAAGGTGTTTGACGAGATGTGCGGCTATTATGGAAAGCACGGTCATATTGCCCAGTTTGAGCGCGACCTTGATAGCCGTGACCTGTATGGGAAATTCAAGGATGCCTACAAAAATATCGCAGAGCAGGACTGGACAAGCGGCCGGGAACAGGCTCTCCTGGAGGGCCACAATATCGCCAAAGCATACGCGCAGGTAACAGGCACGGACGAATTGGCTGCCATGGGGATTCTTGACTGGTATCGCAGTGACTACAAGCTCTCCATAGAAGACTTTGCCGAGCAGAAGAAGCAATATGAGGATAAAAAGAACTTAAAAACAGATATCCCCGGCACCCCGGGAAAAAATAAAACCGAAACTAAAGAGCCGGAACCGGAATACATCAGTAAAAACAGTATTCATGTCCGTTTCGGCAAGAGTATTTTAAAAGATGAAGCTGATGTGGAAGAGTATGTCAAAGCGGTGAAAGAGGCATATCTTACCGCAATAAGGCAGGGGAAAAGGGTACAGATTTGAGGGAAGTTTTCAGTGATCAGTTTACAGACACCAGTTACAAGAGTGACGAGTTCTGCCAAGTGGTTGATAGATGAAATTTAAAGATCTTGATGTCTGGAAACCTTTTTCCCGGTTGTACACCGAACTGTACAAACATTTCCGTAAAATAAAGGACTTTGGTTTTCTACAACTGACAACTGGAAACTATTATGGAATATTCAGCACCTAAGAGTACATGCCTGCTCTGTAAATCAGAATTTACGAGAAAGGGAATAGGACGGCATCTGACAGCATGCCTGAAAAAACACGCTCCCCGGACAAAGGAGACATTGTCACGGAAGTATTGCTTCCTTTCCGTCCACGACGCTTATAACAGTGATTATTTTCTGTTTTTACTGGTTGCCCAGGATGCGACCCTGGAAGACCTTGACGATTACCTGAGAAAAATCTGGCTTGAGTGCTGTGGCCATATGAGTTCCTTTTCCTATAGAAAATGGGGTGAAGAACTTTCTATGACCACAAAAAATAGACAGATTTGCGCTGATGGTAACACCTTGACATACATGTATGATTTTGGCAGCACAACTGAACTGCAGGTGAAAATTTTCCGGGAAGTTGTCAGTTCCTTCAAGATCAGTGAAGACATCATATTACTGGCAAGAAATGCCGAGCCCATCGTTCCATGCGATAACTGCGGCAAGTACCCGGCAAAACATATCTGTACCGAGTGTCAATGGGATAATGCCGGCTGGTTGTGTGAAAAATGCGCGACTACCCACGAATGCGGCGATGAAATGTTTCTGCCGGTCGTCAATTCGCCAAGGGCAGGAGTCTGCGCCTATACCGGCGAAGAGGAAAAAGAACGTCCCATCCCGGAATCCTTGAAGACCCTGCTGAACAAACAGACAAATACCGCAAAAATTTTCAAGATAAAATAATATGCCAGCCTCCCGCTGATCGCTGACAACTGAAAACTGATATTTTCATTCATGAACACTACAGAACTCAAAAAGTTCGCCCAGGTAGCACGACGCCAACTCATTGAACAGGTCGAAGCCCGGCTGGATCTGGTGCTGCAGACCGACAGCGCCGAACTGCGCGAACAGAAAAAGGCAGTCAAACAGCTGCGGGAAGAGATCGCAAAAAGTTCAAAGAAGGCTGTTGTAGAGCGGGTAGCCTATCTCTGGTTCAATCGGTTCTGTGCCCTCAGGTTCATGGATGTGAACCGTTATACCCGGATCGGCACGGTCAGCCCGGCTGAAGGGTTTTTCCAGCCGGAGATCCTGCAGGATGCCAAGCAGGGTCATATTGATGATGAGCTGCAGGTAGATCAAAAAAAGGTTTTTGATCTGCTTGGCGGACAGACGGTTTCAGCCGATCCTCAGCAGGAGGCATACCGGTTACTGCTGGTGGCGGTCTGCAACAGTTATCACAAACTGATGCCG
>JAOZOY010000108.1:0-1989 GCA_029933005.1 Deltaproteobacteria bacterium | reverse complement strand
ACTGATGCCGGATGATCTGTTGTCGGAAAACTCCGTGCTGACCTCCATTCGTGCGGCGATAAGTAGAGAAGTTATCAGTTCTCAGTCATCAGTCGAAGTCTCCACTGCGTTTCGCTTATCTGTCAGTCAGAAGGATGGCGGTAAAGCCGCAACTGATAACTGCCCACTGAAAACTGACAACTTAAGGATTTCCTCTCCAGAGGAAATCCGCATCTGCGATCCAGCCTGCGGCAGCGGTCACATGCTTACTTATGCCTTTGACCTGCTCTATGCCATCTATGAGGAAGAAGGATATGACTCTTCCAAAATCCCGCAACTGATACTGACCAACAACCTCTACGGTATTGAGATTGACGAACGGGCCGGGGAACTGGCCGCCTTTGCGCTAATGATGAAAGCGCGGGCCAAAGATCGGCGTTTTTTCAGGCGTAAGGTGAAACCGAATATTTGTGTTCTGCAGAATATTGAACTTTCATCACTAAGTGATCAGCTGTCAGCTGTCAGTTGTCAGTGATCAGTTAAAAGAAAAACTGCTCCACGACCTGCACTTGTTCCGGGAAGCGGATAATTTCGGTTCTCTTGTCCGACCGCAATTATCCACCCGGGAGATTGAAGCAATTCGTGAGCAGTTAACTGAACACTGGCAGCTGAACACTGACAACTTGCTTTTCAATGCCCCTGTACACCAGGCCATTACTCAAGCCCTTGTTCAGGCAGAATATTTGACTTGCCGCTATCATGTGGTCATCGCCAATCCACTCTATATGGGCGGCAAGGGGATGAATGGTGTGCTGAAAACCTTTGTTCAGAAAAATTATAAGGATTCCAAATCAGATCTCTTTGCCATCTTTATTGAACGGAACCTTGATCTTGCCAGAAAACAGGGCATGGTTGCCATGATTACCATGCAAAGCTGGATGTTCCTCTCCTCCTTTGAAAAACTGCGCAGCAAAATTCTTGATCAAAACACCATCCTCTCCATGGCTCATCTCGGAGCCAGGGCATTTGACAGTATTGGCGGTGAGGTTGTTTCCACCACAGCCTTTGTCCTGGAAAAGCATTACTCTCCCCAATATCAGGGAGCCTTCATCCGTCTGGTGGATGGCAAGTCAGAAGCGGAAAAAGCCGAAATGTTCAAGGCGGCCATCGCATGACCGGCAAAATTGACCAACTGCTCCAATCCCCGGAAGGCAAGACCCTGGAGTTCAAACAGGATCTCTCTTCTCCCAAACCATTGCTGAAAACCCTGCTGGCCTTTGCCAATACCGCCGGCGGTCAGTTGTTTATCGGGGTGGCGGATAATAAAGAGATCATAGGTGTGGCTGATCCCCTGGAAGAGGAGGAACGGCTGTGCAGCATGATTGCCGATGTCATTGCCCCGCGGCTGGTGCCAAATATTGAACTGCTCACAGTCCAGGACAAGACCCTGCTCAAGGTAGCGGTGTTTTTAAGCGGTCAACGACCCCATTACCTCAAGGCCGAAGGGCCGGAAAACGGGGTCTATGTCCGCCTTGGTTCCAGCAACCGCCAGGCAGATCCCCAACTGGTCGCAGAGCTGCATCGCTCAGTGGAGGGTATCTCCTATGATGAGATGCCCATGCCGGAATTAAGCGTGGAGGATCTTGATCTTGACGCCGCCCAAGCCCTGTTTGCCCATAAACGTCGTCTGGATGAACAGGCCCTGCTCACCCTTAAACTGCTCACCACCTGTCAGGGACGACTGGTACCCACCAGAGGTGCCATCCTCCTCTTTGGCCGTAACCGCCTCTTTCATTTTGCCGATGCCTGGGTGCAGTGCGGTCGTTTTCTCGGCACAGAGAAAATAGATATCTTTGATCATATCGACATTGATGTCCCTCTGCCCAAGGCCGTTGACGAGGTGATGCTCTTTTTAAAAAAACACGCCTACCGGGGGGCGGATCTCTCAGGAATCCGCCGTAAGGATGTCTGGTCAATCCCCCTGACCATCCTGCGCGAGGTCATCATCAA
>JAOZOY010000043.1:14818-22702 GCA_029933005.1 Deltaproteobacteria bacterium | reverse complement strand
TTGTGGTTTGTGTTTCGGGTAACAATTTTTCGGATCGTTTGTTTCGTACCTTAACAAAACACTTATTCCGTAACAGCCCCTATGACAATCCGGGAATATGAGCCTGTAGTTCCCGCACTGCATCCTCCATGTCCTGGTTTGCCTTAATAATGGGATCTCCACGCCGTTCGGTTTTTCTGATTAATGTGGAATCGGGGAAAAAGGCAATGGGGGGAAGATCAAGGTTCTCGGTGAGAAAATCTTTGTCTTCCTGATCCTGAATCAGATTGCCGACAAAGGAAATTCTGGGTATGCCGGATTCTTCGGCCAGTTTTTTTACCTTGAGTGCGGTGCGAACGCTGGACTGAGCCGGAATGACGACGATGAGCAGTTGATCAACCGTGGCAATGGTGCCGCGACCCAGATGCTCAACCCCGGCTTCCATGTCGAGCAGGACTACCTGGGAGGGGGAGAGAAGCAAGGTGGTGAGCAGCCTTTTTAAAACTGTGTTTTCGGGGCAGGCGCATCCCCCATTCGCCTCCTGGATGGCGCCAAGAACCATGAGCTTCATCCCATCGTGTTCCACCATGAAACGACCAAGCAGGTCGTCAACCTGGGGATTGATATTATAAAATGGCGATCCTTCAGTCTTGCCGGAACGTTCGACCAGCATGGTTTTCATTTCGGCAATCGGTGTAATTTTTTCTACATCTTTTACTCCGATGGTTTCGGCCATATGCGGGCTGGGATCAGCATCAATGATCAAAATATCCTTGCCCCTCTCTTTGAGATGATTGGCCAGCAGAGCCATTATTGTAGTTTTGCCGACGCCTCCCTTGCCACTGATTGCAATTTTCATAAATCTATCCTTAGGGCTCGCTCAATCAGATCACTTCTCTAAACACCTCATCCCTACTAATTTGTTTTTGAGTGAGCCCCTTAAGTCATTCAGATGTAATTTTCTGGCATTTATGTTTTTTTATCAATTCATCATTGCTATAATAGACATAATGACTTGATTCCTCAAGGGGAGACTTAAATGAGTTTTTATCTCCCTTGTACTCTTAACTTGACAAGCGGACTTACGTTTTTGATAAATAGACCCAAGATTAAAATCGGCATTGAACAGCTGCTCAACGATCCACCCCGGTTCCTTATGGGCCGGAGACTCGGGCTCCTCTGTAACCAGGCCTCAACGGATTCGTCTCTAATTCATAGCCGTGATCTCGTCAATGAGGCTTTTCCTGGTCAGTTGACCTGCCTTTTCAGCCCCCAGCATGGTTTTTTTTCAGAAAAACAGGATAATATGATTGAGTCCGGTCATCAGCTGGATCAGATAACCGGTCTTCCGATTTTCAGTCTTTACGGAGACCGTCGTAAACCAACGGCGGAAATGCTTGATTATTTTGATGTGCTGCTCATAGATCTTGTTGATGTGGGAACCAGGGTGTACACCTTTATTTATACCATGGCTTATTGTCTGGAAGCAGCGCTGGAATATGGCAAGAAGGTGGTCATTCTGGATCGGCCCAACCCCTTGGGCGGGGTGGCCGTGGAGGGCAATTTGCTTCACCCGGACGAGAAATCTTTTGTCGGTCTTTATCCTGTTCCCATGCGCCACGGCCTGACGATTGGCGAGCTGGCTCTGTATTTTAATGATCAGGGAATCGGGGCTGATATAACAGTTGTTCCCATGAGCGGCTGGAAAAGGAGCATGTTTTTTAAAGAGACCGGATTGCCCTGGGTTTATCCTTCTCCCAATATGCCTTCTGCCGATACGGCTTTTGTTTATCCCGGCCAGGTCATCTGGGAGGGGACAAATATTTCGGAAGGCCGGGGAACCACCTTGCCGTTTGAGTTGTTCGGCGCGCCGTTTGTCGAGCCTGACAAGGTGGAGACGGAATTGGTCGATACGCCCTTGCCCGGCTGTTTTCTCCGGCCCCTGGCTTTTGAACCGACTTCAAATAAATGGGCGGGACAGTATTGCCGGGGATTTCAGATTCATATCACTGATCCGCTGACTTTTCTTTCCTATCGGACAACTCTGGCTTTACTGCGGGCCATTATGCGTTTGTATCCCGAGGAATTTTGTTATAAAGAACCACCTTATGAGTATGAGTTTGAAAAACTTCCCCTGGATTTGATCCTGGGTGATCGCCGCCTGAGAAAAGCGTTGGAGCAGGGGAGGGATATTGTTACTCTTGAAAAGAGTTGGCAAGCGGAACTGGATGAGTTCGATTTAATGAGAAAAAAATATTTTTTATATGACTGAAATGTAAAAGGGCAATTACGAATTACGAATTTGAATGAAGTAATCTCATGATAAAACACCGTAATTCATAACTTTTAATTTTTAATTATTTATCCCTTTTCACGGAGAAAGATAATGACCCGTATTCAACCAGTTATTCTGGCCGGGGGAACCGGCTCCCGTCTCTGGCCACTGTCCAGGGAACTTTATCCCAAGCAGCTTCTGAATTTGACGGAAAACTGCTCATTATTACAAAGCACCTTGAAACGAGTGGCCGGCTTGAAAAATACTCTGCCTCCCATAGTGATAGCAGGCGACTCTCATCGCTTCATTGCCCTGAGTCAGATAAGAGATGTGGTCGGGGACAAAGATTTTACCCTGATCCTGGAACCGGTGGGAAGAAATACAGCGCCGGCTGTTTATGCGGCGGCCTGTTACGTTGATGAGCGGACAGAGGATGAACAGGAGACTGTGCTTCTCGTCATGCCGGCTGATCATCTGATCAGGCGCAAGAATGAATTTCAGGAAAGTGTAAAAAAAGCCGTTGAACTGGCTGAAAAAGGGCTGCTGGTCACCTTCGGCATTCAGCCCCAGGGGCCTGAAACAGGCTATGGCTATATTGAACTGGGTCAGAATAATACTGTGAAGTCCTTTGTCGAGAAACCCGATCTGGAAACCGCCATGGAGTATCTGAAGGCGGGGAACTTTTTCTGGAACAGCGGCATGTTTGCCTTCACCTGCTCGACTTTAATCCGTGAAATGGATCACTGGTCGCCTGAAACCGGTTTGGCCATGCGGGAGGCGGTGGAGATGGGCAGTGACGATCCGCCCTTTTTCAGACTACGGGTCCAGAGCATGATGGCGGCACCGAGCGATTCCATTGATTACGCCCTCATGGAAAAATCGGATCAGGTGGCTGTGGTTCCGGCTGATCTTGGCTGGAGTGACATTGGCTCCTGGAAGGCGTTGTGGGAGGTTTCAGACAAGAATGATGGCGGCAATGTGTTTCAGGGTGATGTTATGGCGGAGGATGTTGAAAACTGTCTGATTCGTTCCGAACAGAGTCTTGTTGCGGCGGTGGGGCTGCGTGACACCTTGGTGGTCTGCACCGCTGACGCTGTGCTGGTTGCACCCATGGATCGTTCCCAGGATGTCAAAAAAATCGTTAATCGTTTAAAGGCGGAGGGTAGAGAAGAGCATCAGCTCCATCTCACGGTTTACCGGCCCTGGGGCAGCTATACTATCCTGGAGGAGCAGCCGGCTTTTAAGATTAAGAGAATCACGGTGAATCCCGGCGTTAAATTATCACTGCAGATGCACCATCATCGTTCCGAGCACTGGGTCGTGGTCAAAGGTACCGCCAGGGTGACCTGTGGTGAGGATGTCTATCTTGTCCTTGAAAATCAGTCATCCTATATTCCCTGTGGAGAAAAACATCGGTTGGAAAATCCGGGTGTCATTCCCCTTGAACTGATTGAAGTGCAGAATGGCAGTTATCTCGGTGAGGATGATATTGTTCGTTTTGATGATGACTATGGACGTGAAGGCTGATTGTTTTGCAGGAATTTTCACCTTCAGACAACCTTGCCCGAACTGGTGCCGCCGATCCTCTTGATCACTATTCCTTTTATGATATTCCTGTTCATTGCCCCTATGGCCTTCCCAATGTGGCTGTGTATCGTCAAAATAGATTTGCAACTCTTGACGATGAGAGTATGGCTGTCTTTTTTGATCGAGGTTTCCGGCGTAATGGCAACATCATGTATTCCATGGCCTGTCCGGACTGCCAGGCCTGTCTTCCGATTCGTCTCAAACCTGGAGAATTTCGTCCGAACCGCAATCAGAAAAGAGCTTGGAAACGGAACCTGGATGTGTCCGTTGAAATGGTTCCTTTACGGATAACCGGTGAAAAACTTTCCCTGCTGGAGAAATTTTTGCGGCTCCGCTATTCGTCCAGGGATAATTCAGCCCTTGGTTATTACAGTGATTTTTTTATTAATTCACTGACCAATACCCGGGAAATACTTTACCGGATCCGGAACCGGTTGGTCGGTGTGGCTATTATTGATGTAGGAAAGAGTTTTTTGAACGGGGTCTATTTTTATTTTGATCCGGACGATCATAAACGTAGTCTGGGAACCTTTAACATTCTTTATCTTCTTGATTTATGTAAGCGACACCACATTGAGCATTTTTACCTTGGTTTTTTGATCAGAGAAATTCAGGCCATGCGCTATAAGCAGAATTTCAGACCTCATTATTTGCGCATAAACAATATTTGGCAGAAATTTGTCCGTGGGGAAAAGAAGCAGGTCTGAGTCCTGTAGAGCAAATGAGAGTTGAATTTTACCTATCTGGTTTTTTTGCCAATTAATTCCTTGGCCCGAGTGATCTCTCCGGGGATGATTGCTGATTTTGTATGCCTGGGGATCGAGATTTTTTCTTCAGTACATATTTTGCAATAACCCTTACAATAAATATATCAATCATTTATTGACCTTTAATGTGCCTAGTTGTAAAATATATTATTTCTTCATGAGGACATGAATTTAAAAGAAGTCTTCTTAAACGTCATCTTTAGCACGGGAGCAATTAAATATGAAAAATCTAAAATTATATCTTGCTATTCTTTCCATCTGCATGTTTTGTCCACTCCAGGCTCAGGCTGTAACGCTCTCTATCGGCGACGCAGACGGTTTTGGTTATAATAAAGCAGAGGATTATGTGGGTGTAGACGGGGATCCTGCTGAAAGAGCCGGTGATCGGTCAATCCTTGACATGGGAGATCTTTTACCTGATCTTAATGAAGACGGTTTTTTAGGGGCGGGAGGAGATGATGATTTTGACAATCAATCTGCTGCCGAAAAAGAAGACACCGATAATAGTGGCCAGAAATGGACAGACGTATCCCTGTCGGAATCCTGTGATGAAAGCCCTGGCCTGGCAAATGATGCTGTTTTTGTTTTTCGTTTTGATGTACCGGAATCAGGCGATGCGGATTATGGCAGAGATCACATCATCAATCTTGTTTATGGCGATTATGATGTTGATCCAATGACTATAGAAATAGAGGGAAAGGTTGTTGTCCTAAAGGGAAATAAGGATCCTGACAAGGATGGTTTCATCTTTAGAGCATACGCCACTGTTAAGTGGGAAGATATGAAAGACGGCGAGATCAAGGTGAATGTCGTGGCTGAAAATGAGCCCTATGTGGCCTTTGACTACATCCTGTTGGATGTCACACCGTTGTCTATCCCCAATCCCAACCCAACCACTATGTTTAATCTGTTGCTTAACGACTAGTCTTGCTGATTTGCATGTTGTCACATCACATTATTTTTTGGAATTTTTTAACAGTCGATAGTCGCCGCAAGGCAGATAGCGCACGGTTCGTAATTTTCAAAAAAATCAGATAATGCTGAATATCTGTCTTTTTTCGAAGTTTAGAACGTGCTTGTTTGACCTGCAAAAGGATGTGAAGTCAGATAACTGTAGGGCAAGCAGGTAGCTAAGCGTAAACTCCGAGCGAGGCACAAGGCTCTGGATAAGCTTTACGCCATCTGCCGCAAGTTTTACGTCGAATGTTAAGAAATTGCTTTTCAGCATCCTGCAATAAAGCGGACAAAATAAGAGCGATTCACAATAATTACCCCATTTTTTTATCCTGGTGGCCACTTTTCAAAGTGGCCACCACAATATTTTTTCTATAAAAGTTTTGTCTATGCATCCCCTTCTTCCTTCTTCAGCATTTCCAATACTTTGGCTTTGAAAATTTTTCGCAAAGGCTTTATTGCAATTCTTGGCATAACATAAACAACACTGTTCTCACGAAACAGGCCATCGGTATTCAATACATGAATTCGAGGATGCCATCCGACATACACACCGAAGGTGTGAATATCCAGTTTCATCCCCTTCACAACATCATCATCCCGGGACGATTTTTAGTAACGAAAATAGAGAGGCTGTTAAAAGAACGGAATACATCTTGAAGCAAAGTTCTAAAAACAGCTCTCGTCTCCCCCCCTGGTTCAGAAACTGAAAAAAGTTATTACATGGGAATAATTTTCAACTATTTTTGAGCTTGACGGATCTGATCCTGTTGCAAAAAAAAGGATTACCGGCTAAATTCGGAACCGATTTGTGGTAATCGTTTACCAGCACCTCACGGAGTCTTCGCTTACCTCTTCGCTCGTTCGGAGTCTGCGCTTACCTGAGCCTTGTCGCATAGAGGGGCTATAACAGCGAAGCGGTGTCTGCCAAAGCTCAAATGAACAGGTAAGCGAGGAAGGAGACTCCGAATCTGTGGCACTGGTCAACGATTACAGATCGTGGTTTTTGTAATCTTGAAGACCCTGGTGAACGGTTACGATTTGTGTAATATTGAAGGGCAAAGGGACAGAGGGACAAAATGAAAGTGATTCTTGCCAAGACAGCCGGATTTTGTATGGGAGTCCGCCGCGCTGTAGATGCCACCATGGACCTGGTAAAGCAGGGTACGGGTGAAATCCATACCATTGGCCCTTTGATCCATAATCCTCAGGTTTTGAAATATTTAAGGGAACATGGAGTCGATATCTTGACGAATATTCCCGAAAAAGTGTCTGGAACCATCATTATTCGGGCTCATGGGGTGCCGCCTCTTCAGGAAAAAAAGCTCGCAGAATCCGGGGCGATGATCAAGAACGCCACTTGCCCGAGGGTGATCAAGGTTCAGGGCATTATCAAAAAATATCGACAACAGGATTGTTTTACAGTGATTGTCGGCGATAAAAATCATGCCGAGGTTGACGGTCTGCTGGGCCATGCCGATTCTAGGGGAATTGTGGTGAGTAATGAGGAGGATGTTGCCGCGTTGCAGATCTCAGGTCCTTATATCATTGTCAGCCAGACGACCCAGGACCGGGAATCATTTGCAAGATTGAGTGATATGATATTACAGAAATTTTCGGACGGAAGGGTGTTTAATACGATCTGTGATTCTACTTCGAAACGGCAGGATGAGGTCAGGCAACTCTGTGGCAAGGTGGAGGCCATGATTGTGGTGGGAGGACGCAGCAGTGCCAACACCAGCAGACTTGCTGATGTTGGTCGGTCCATGGGATGCCCTGTATATTTGATTGAAACCGAGGAGGAACTCGATTACCGGAATCTTCTTCAATATGACAAGGTGGCTGTAACGGCCGGCGCTTCAACTCCGGTCTGGATGATTGATCGTGTCGTTGCTGCTCTTGAAGATTTCGGGGAAGGTAAATGTTAGGTTGGTTTAAAAAGAAAGTGGTTCAACTCACCGGAAATGATGTTGAACCTGAAGAAGAAAAGGTTGAAGCCGGACTGGAAGAGATCGAGGTTTCCGAAATACTCTCGGAAGTTGAGGCAATACCTATTTTAGAACCGGAGGCGCTCGTTGCCGAATCTGAAGAGGAGAAGGGTGAAGCCGACCTGGAAGAGCTTGAGGTTCTTGAAATATTACCTGAAGTTGAGGCAATACCTGTTGCGGAATCAGATGAGTCTGTTGCCGAATCAGAAGAGGAGAAGGACGAAGCCGACCTGGAAGAGCTTGAGGTTTTCGAAATATCCCCGGAAGTAGAGGCAATATCTGTTGCGGAATCAGATGAGTCTGTTGCCGAATCAGAAGAGGAGAAGGACGAAGC
>JAOZOY010000043.1:0-14718 GCA_029933005.1 Deltaproteobacteria bacterium | reverse complement strand
AAGAGGAGAAGGACGAAGCCGACCTGGAAGAGCTTGAGGTTTTCGAAATATCCCCTGAAGTTGAGGCAATACCTGTTGCGGAATCAGATGAGTCTGTTGCCGAATCAGAAGAGGAGAAGGACGAAGCCGACCTGGAAGAGCTTGAGGTTTTCGAAATATCCCCTGAAGTTGAGGCAATACCTGTTGCGGAATCAGATGAGTCTGTTGCCGAATCAGAAGAGGAGAAGGACGAAGCCGACCTGGAAGAGCTTGAGGTTTTCGAAATATCCCCGGAAGTAGAGGCAATACCAGTTGCGGAACCGGAGGAGTCTGTTGCCGAAGCTGAAGAGGAGATGGTTGACGCAGCCGTCATTCCCATTCCAGAGGAGATAGAAAAGCCAGAGCCCATCCGGCATCAGGATGTGGGCAGTTTTTTCAGCCGTCTTCAGAAACGTTTGTCCAAGTCACGGGGATCACTTGTCAAAAGAGTCGATGAGCTTTTTCTCGGTAAAAAGGTGATTGATCAGGAATTGCTCGACGATCTTGAAGAAATTTTGATTACTGCGGATCTCGGCATTTCCACAACCCAGGAACTAGTGGATCATGCCAGTGATAAGGTTGCCAGAAAAGAGTTGAGTAACCCCAGTGCCTTAAAAAAAGTACTCAGAGAGAAAATTACCGAGTACCTGCTCAGCTCGGATCAACCCGCTGAGCTGGTTATGCCGGAGAGTGGTCCATTTATCATTATGGTTGTTGGTGTCAATGGCGTGGGCAAGACGACAACCATCGGCAAGATGGCCCGGAAATTTGTCCGTTCCGGTCAGAGTGTCGCCCTGGTTGCGGCCGACACTTTTCGGGCCGCTGCTATTGAACAGCTGCAGATCTGGGGGGAAAAGATCGGTGTTGAGGTAATCAGCCGGAAATTTGGCACTGATCCTTCCTCGGTTGTCTTTGATGCTTTGGCCGTGGCCCGAAATTTTGATGTCGTGATCATTGATACGGCCGGCCGGCTGCATACCAAGGTCAATCTCATGGAAGAGTTGAAAAAAATTAAGAGAGTGGCGGGAAAGAAGCTTGAAGGCGCGCCCCATGAGGTTCTGCTTGTCCTTGATGCCACCACGGGCCAGAACGGTATTTCCCAGGCCAGATTATTTAATGAAGCCGTGGGCGTCACCGGTCTTGCTTTGACCAAGCTTGACGGCACGGCCAAGGGCGGTATTGTTGTTAATGTCTGCCGTGAATTTAATATTCCCATCCGTTTTATCGGTATCGGTGAACAGATGGATGATTTACGTGATTTTGATCCCAATGAGTTTGCCGAGGCGCTGTTTGCCGATGACAACGATGAGGATGGAGAGCGCTGAATGTTGAATGTCAAATAATGAATTTTGAATAACGGAGTTTATATGAAAATTTCTCATAGAGACAAGGAGTTCACAGAGTTTTCTTCTCTGCGCCTTCAGTGAGAGATTAACTTTCATTTTATCAATCTGATTCCCCATGCCTGAATACCGATATCATAGTCAACCCGGCTGCGGCGGCTGTCTGCTGATCCTTATGTTGGCCCTGCTTCTTTTTGGCGGCGCCCCCCTGCTTTTTGAGGTCATGGGCTTTCTGCTTGTTTCCGGTCTTTTTGTTGTTTTTTTTCTTGTTGCCGCCTTTTGGTCGTTTTCCGCCTATGTTCGTAACAGGGTGAGCAACTATGAACATCAGCAGTCTGAGGCCCGTAATCGTTTTGTCCAGCTTCTTGTTCATATCCTGGTGAAAATTGCCCAGATTGACGGTGAAATCACCAAGGTGGAACTGCAGACCATCCAGAATTATTTTCGTCATAATCTGCGCTATAACCAGGAACAGATGTTCTGGGTAAAGGAGTTGATCAAGGACGGCTCCCGTTCGACCGAGAGTCTTGAGTCCCTGCTGGAACAGTTTCGCAACACCTTTTCCTATGAGCCCCGTTTGATTTTGGTGGAGCTGGTTTTTCAGGTTCTCTACACCAAGGAGCAGATCCCGCCCAGGGAACTGGAGCTGGCCCGGAACATTGCTGATTATCTCAATATCTCCCAGTATGATCAGCAAACTATCTGGAGCAGATACCGCTATCAGCGGCATCAATATTCCGGTGTTACCGACGAAGAAAAATATTATGAGGTGCTGGGATTGACTCCTTCCGCTGATTTTGCCACCATAAAAAAATCCTACAGAAAACTCAGCATGAAGTATCATCCTGATAAGGTCAGCCATCTTGGTGAGGAATTTCGCAATGTTGCGGAAGAAAAAATGAAAGAAATCAATGTCGCGTATGATTATTTAAGCAAGAAAATGAATAACTCAAGGTAGACAGGCTATAGCAGCCCCGCGCTGTCAACCATTAACTGAACTGCCTGCAGTAACGATAAATAAAGGAGCAAGCATGGCCATTTCTACAAAAATGAATGATTTTGCCCAACGTTCTTCCTGGATTCGCAAAATGTTTGAGGAAGGAGCTAAATTAAAAAAAGAATTCGGCGCTGATAAAGTGTTTGATTTTAGTTTGGGGAATCCAGACGTACCGCCGCCGCCGCAATTTTCCGAAATTTTGCAGAAACTGGCTACCGAGGAAAAACCCGGTATCCATGGTTATATGCCGAACGGCGGCTACCCTTTTGTCCGGGAGGCTGTGGCAGCGCGGATTTCAAAGGATCAGGGTGTGACTGTGAGCGGGGATGAGCTGCTCATGACCTGTGGTGCGGCCGGAGGCCTGAATGTAGTGCTGAAATCGATTCTCAATCCTGGTGAAGAGGTGATTTACCCGGCACCTTTTTTTGTTGAGTATCATTTTTATGTGGACAACCAGGGCGGGACCTCTAAAATTGTCAATACCACCCCTGATTTTAGTCTTGACCTTGACGCCATTGAAGTAGCCATCACAGATAAAACCAAGGCCATGATCATTAACAGTCCCAACAATCCAACCGGTCAAATTTATCCAGCTGCTGATCTGGCCCGGCTTGGTGTAATTCTTGAGGCTGCTCAGAAGAAACATAACTCCACCATTTTTCTGCTCAGCGATGAGCCTTACCGCAAGATTGTTTTTGATGATAATGAGGTGCCCAGCATTTTTGACGCCTATCGCAACAGTATTGTGGTTTCATCCTATTCAAAGGATCTTTCTTTGCCTGGTGAACGAATCGGCTATATCGCCATCCATCCGGAAATTGATGATAAGGCTCCTTTGCTTGGCGCCATGACATTGGCCAATCGGATTCTCGGCTTTGTCAATGCCCCGGCCCTGATGCAGAGGGTCGTGGCCCAACTTCAGGATGCCACTGTAGACTGCTCTGTTTATACCCGCAGAAGGGAGATTTTCTGTAGAATTCTTGCCGATGCCGGCTATGAGTTCACGCCTCCCAAAGGGGCGTTTTATGTCTTTCCGAAATCTCCCATTGAAGACGATGCTGCATTTGTCGCCCATCTACAGAAATATAAAATTCTTGCCGTGCCCGGTCGCGGCTTTGGCATGCCCGGCTATTTCAGGCTGGCCTTCTGTGTTGATGATGGAGTGATCGAACGCTCCGCGCCTGCATTTAAGGAGGCCATGGAGACAATCAGCGCGTCGTGATGCATGAATATTCTGGTTCTTGAACCTTATTACGGTGGTTCTCATAAAGCGTTTTTGAACCAGTTGGCAAGTCGACTGCCATTCTCGTTTGAGTTTGTCACACTGCCTGCTCGGAAATGGAAATGGCGGATGAGGCTTTCGGCGCCTTATTTTGCCGCTAAATTGTCTGAATCCCACAAGTTTGACAGGGTTCTCTGTTCGACTTTTGTTGATGTGGCCGCATTGCGGGGATTGGGGCCGGAGTGGCTTCGTCATGTTCCCCTGCTGACTTATTTTCATGAGAATCAGTTTGCCTACCCGGTCCAGGTGGAGGATGATCGGGATTTTCATTTTGGTTTGACAAATCTGACCACGGCCCTGGCCTCTGATGGGCTGGCCTTTAATTCTCGCTATAACTTGGAGAGTTTTCTGGCCGGCTGCGGAAAGATCGTTAAGGTTGCTGATGATATGCGGCTGGCCGATCCGGATTTCCTGCGGGAAAAATCTGTTATCCTTTATCCAGGTTTGGATTTTGAGGCCATTGATTTGGCCCCGGACCGGCACAAGAACAAAACTCCTGTCATTATTTGGAATCATCGCTGGGAACATGATAAAAATCCGGATGAGTTTTTTCAGGCCTTGTTTGAACTGGACAGGCGGAAGATCGATTTTCAGCTGGTAGTGCTGGGCCAGTCTTTTCAGCGGCGGCCGGAAATCTTTCACGAGGCCGGGGAGCGGCTGGCCCATCGTATCCTTCATTTCGGTTATGTCAAATCCCGCCGGGAATATATCGACTGGCTCAAAAGGGGTGATCTTGTCATCTCCACCGCCAACCATGAATTTTACGGCATGGCCGTTATTGAGGCGCTGCGGGCCGGCTGTACACCGCTTCTGCCGGACAGGTTGTCCTATCCGGAACTTTTTCCCCCTGAATTTCTTTATCCCCGCAATGGACTGGCCGGGCAACTGGAAATGAAATTAAAGAAACGAATTTTTCTGGATCAAAAACGTTGCTGTAAGTTAACTGAAAAATTTTCCTGGCAGCGTCTCACAGGGAAATATGTGGAGTGGTTCGCATAATGATTGCCTTTGATCTGGCCTGTTCCTGCGGCTGTCGGTTTGAAGGATGGTTTCAAAATCACGCTGATTTTACCCGTCAGCATGTGGAGGGGCTCATCCTTTGCCCGGAATGCGGCGCAAGCGGTCAGATTCGTAAATTGCTTTCACCGGTTGCCTTTCTGGGTAAAGGTGGTCAGGAATTCCCGGTCTCCGCAATGGAAGACCACGATCCGGAGACGAAAGCCGTTGAAAATATGTTGGGCATGATTCAAAATGTTATAAAAAAGTTTGAGAACGTGGGTGCGGATCTGGCCAAAGAGGCTCTTAAAATCCACTTTGGAGTTACTGAACCTCGCAATATCCGGGGTGTTGCCACGGAGGAAGAAGAGGCGGAGCTGAAAAAAGAAGGTATTGAACTCCTGAAAATTTCCCTGCCTGAAGACGAACAATTACATTAAATAGAAAATTTTGCCGGAAGTTTACATCCATGTCTCATCCAGATTGTATTCTTTGTAAAATCCTGCAAGAAGAGTTGCCTAGTGAAAAAAATACAGAACATTTTAGAAGAAATCAAAAAACTCGAAAAAGAATTACATTTAGAAATCCAGAAAAAGGAAGAAGAGTTTTTTTATAAAATCAAGGGGGAAAAGGTATATTTTCAAGAAGAAACAAAAAAGTACCACAAAACACTTGCCACTAAGGTTTGTAGTTACATATTAAATGCATCAATATTGAATATACTTACGGTGCCAATTATTTGGTTTTGCCTTGTTCCGGCAGTTTTTATGGATTTAGTGACCTCTATATACCAATTTATTTGTTTTAAAGTGTATAATATCCCGAAAGTGAAAAGAAAGGATTATATCGTGATAGATCGCCAAAGCCTTAGCTATCTGAATCCAATAGAAAAGTTAAATTGTGTTTATTGTGGCTATTTCAATGGATTGATCGCATATGTTCAGGAAATAGCTGCCAGAACGGAGCAGTACTGGTGCCCCATTAAACATGCCAGAAAACTTAACATCTTGCACAGTCGCTATTATAAATTTCTGGAGTATGGCGATTGCCGGGACTACCAAAAGAGGCTAGATGAAATACGTAGAGATTTTAATGAGTCATGATGTTTCCCATTTTCCACCAGTTCCGGAGAATGTCGCCGGTGGCGGGGTTTACGGGCCAGTTGCCGCCCTGGTTTATGGAAAGATACTGCCACGGTCTGCTTCCATGAAGGCCTGGAAATAGTCACAGGAATAAAAATCCGGCATGAGATCAAAAAGATAGGTTTCCGGATCGTAATGAAAACCTGTTTCGCGTTGCATAATTTGTGCGTAATGTTTTTCCCCTTTCTGCAGCCGACCTTCCTGGAAGTTGTCCACTTCGATCACAAGTTTTGCCGCATAGCGGCGAGCAAGGGCCAGCCATTTTACTTTATGAACATCAGCTATATTCCGGGCGTCTTTCTCCGAAAGGCCCAGCACATCCTGCAAAAAAATACTGGATAAGCAGATTTTCTGTATCAGGAAAGCATAGGACTCGGACAAGGCTCCGGAATGGAGGAATTCCTTCGCAACAGTCTGATCCTGATCTTTCGGCGATGACTTTTCGCCTAGATACAGGGAAAGATCACGTCTCCTGATACTTTTGCTCATGGTAACTTTATCGATAATTGATCACAGGTTTTTAATAATGTGGCAAGGTTTGGGCTTGGGTTTTTAAGTAGAATAAATTGAAGGGGACATCCAGCTAAATTGATCAATTAATTGGTAACCAATCACGGGGTAAAATCACCAAGCTTTCAGGTAACTCCTTATTCTATAAGCGTTTACCAGTATCTCAGATTCGCCCGCAATTCGTAATTCTTAATTTTGTGATAAGCGGTCCTTGACAATCAGACGGGGAACGCGATTGGCAACGCAAGTCACCACCTCGTAGTTGATCGTTTCGAGTTTTTCGGCCAGTTCATCAACAGTCACCTCTCCCTCTCCCTGTTGGCCGATGATCACCACCTCGTCGCCCGGTTTGACCCGGCCTCGTAACGCCGTGACATCGATCAGGCTTTGATCCATGGTGATTCGGCCGATCTGGGGACAGCGTATGCCGCAAACAAGGAGTTCAAAATTGTTGGAGAGGTTGCGATTCAAGCCATCTCCATAGCCCACCGGAACCGTGGCGATGAGCGACGGCTTTTTTGTGTGAAAGATATGGCCGTAACTCAGCCCGGTGTTGGCCGGAACCTCCTTGAGAAAGGTGATTTGTGTTTTCCACTCAAATATAGGCTTAAGCTCCCTGACGCGGGGGTTGACGATTTCTTTGGAGGGAGGCAGGCCATAGATGGCAATGCCGGGCCGCACGGCATCAAAATGTGAACCTGGCAAATCAAGGATTGCAGCGCTGTTTGCCATGTGGCGAACCTCGATCCCCCAGGACTTTGCCTCTTCCGCGAGACGCTGAAAACGTTCGATCTGCTCCAGGGAAAGGGTTTTATCCCTTTTGTCCGCACAGGGAAAATGGCTCATCAGCCCTCGAACCTTCAGCATGGGGAGTGCGCGGCATTTCTCCAGAAAAGCTGGGACCTCATCGGGGCGAATGCCGATACGCCCCATGCCGGTATCGACCATCAGATGCACGGAGACGCGCCGGCCAAGTTTTTTCGCCTCACGTGCCAGCGCCTCAATCATCTCAAGCGTATAGACAGCGGGTTCACAACCATGCCGGGTAATCGCCTCGCTCTGTTCGGGAAGTGTTGAAGAGAGGAGTAAAAAAGCGGCGTTAATTCCCGCTTCGGCCAGGGTGATGGCCTCGTTGATATGGGCGACACAGAGTGTGTCATAGCCGAGTCCCACCAGATGACGGGCAACAATCACAATCCCATGTCCGTATGCGTTTGCCTTGATGGCGGGCCATAATGGCCGCCGGCCCACCAGCTCTTGCAAAAGACGCACATTATGCGTCAAGCGGTCAAGATGGATGTATGCCCTGGTCAGATGCGTTGCGTCCGTCATAATCGTTCATCCAGATAGATTCCGTCATCGGCATTGTCACTGCAATTATCGTCTTCCCTGTCCGCTCAAGTCAAGTTCTCCTTTTGAGTCAAAGAGGAAACTTCCCCTTCCTCCCAGACGAATCTTTCCCGCCAGTTCATAGCGAAGGGGCTTTATATTATCATTTTGTTGATCCACCTCCTGAATGATTTGGATAATTGAAGTAACCATTTCAAACATGGAGGCGTAAACTGTTACCGGAATGGTCGCGGTGCCGAACGCTGGAACCTCCTGTCGTTCATTGTTGATTCCGGAGGCAAAACGTTTGTCGTCGATTTTCAGGTCGTAGTTCAGCCCGCTGATATCCAGGGGAAAATTATTGGGATTCATGATGCGCAGTTCAAGGATGAAAATAGCTTCAAGGGCTTTGACTTCAGCGGGCCGAAGATCGCTGACGGTGACGATCGGTTTTTCCATTCCCGGCCCTATGGTCGCACAACCTGTAAGCTGTATGCAAAGGGACAGAACAGCGGGAAACAGTGCGAAAAAAACAGGTGATCGCTTCATGGTGATCCTTAGAAGAATCGGTAATTTTATATAAAGAATAATTTTTTTTATCACTCTACGATTCCTTAATATCATAGGTGGTAGCATATGTCAGGTTTCAGTTTATTTTTTTATCAGCGTCGTTTTCCAATCAGTGATCCCAGGATTCCACGGACGAGAGAACGTCCAATTTGAGAGCCAATACTTCGACCAATGGATTTGAGTGTATTTTCAAGGATTGACTGTCGTTGTCTTCCTGAACCTTTATTTCTTGCGAAGTTTTTCTTCTTTTTTGATTAAAAGTTCATACGCGGATTCCCGATCAACAAGAGTATCATAACGTCCTTTGATTGGAGACCTATCCATTTTCACACCGCATCTATCGACGCAAACTCCGGCTCATGGAGCGGGATGATATAATCCGCCATATCCCGAACCTTCAGCATCATGTTATAGGCATCATAAGTGTTGATATTGGTTCCCGGCGGAATAACCTCCATCTCCATGGCCGTCACCTGCACCGGCGGTTCAAAATTCTCCCGAATAACACAAAAACCGGTGATGGCGGTTTTGCCTTTTGCCGTGTCAATAAATATTGTCATCCCGCCCGGCGTATGAGCCGGGGTATGCATCACTGAAATACCGGGCAGCAGTTCTCCATCTTTTTTCACCACCTCTATCTGTCCCGCCTCCTGAATCTCAAAGATAAAATCTTCCACATAGCGATAATCAAGGGGATGGGGATTGGAAATGGTTTTAAGCTCCTGCTCATGGATGTAAAAACGGGCATTGGTGCATTTATAATCGTTTTCACAGTGATCGGAATGAAGGTGAGTATGGATCACAACATCGATATCTTCGGGAGTGAGTTTAAACCGGGCCAACCCATCTTCCAGAGTATAAATCTTACCGCCGATGGCCTTCTCCCGATCCTCTGATACCACAGGGTGCATTTCACCGGTGTCGACCAGAATCTTTTTATCACCGCCTTCCAGATACCAGGCATAAATGGGAATAGTGTACGGGGTGCCGTAGTCATGCTGATAGGTCATCATGCCCTTATCAAAGATCTTGGTGCCGACAACAATGGGGTGAATGATATAGGTGCTCATGGAAGTTCCTTTTGTTGGATACAAGATTAACTGGATGCTTGGAGAAATGGACGTTTCAACGCCCATTTCATCACGCAACCGTTTAGATGTCAGTCATAATTCACTTACATTTTCAAAAAACAGGGTCAGGCTTTCATAACTTGATAAAATGCAAGAAACTTATAATCTGAAGAACGTTCCCTGTTGTCCCAAGGGCGATGGGCAAGCTCTGTTTTGCAGGCAAGCCTTTGTGTCTTGGCTTCACTGTAAATGGGAGCAATGGGTTTTGTCGGATGTTTGGAGGCGGGATCATGGGGGTAATGTCGATCTGGGTGAGTAATGTTGCGCAACAGTGCTCCGTAGATAATCAGAGGTATAATGGCAATGGAGAAACCATCACCTCCGGCTTCCGGAGTATCGTTTTACAATACGAAAAAAGAAAAGGAGGAGATTTTTGTTTTTAACAGTTTTTTTTCTCCATCTCCGCGAAGTTCTTGTCCAGAAATTCACATTCCTTTGGCGTCAGATCATAGCGGATTTCCGCCTCTTTGAAGACTTTTGTTCTTGTTTTTTCCGGATGCTTTTCCAGGATCTCACAGACCCACTTCAATGCTTTTTTTAATTTATCACCAGGTCGCTGGGTAGGTACGCTCATATCTTTTCCTGTTATTTTTTTTAACTATTCAGGTTGGTTAGGCTGTAGACTAAAGGCTACTAGTTTTCAAATCTGCGTTGTTTCTCGTTACATTGCTTTGCGGATCCCTGATCCCTGTCTTGCCGGCTTATCTCTCCGGTTTTAAAATTATGCCGCCAAGGGGCGGGATTGTCACCTTGACATGGCAGGGGGCCTCTCCAACCGGTTCGGCCACGGCTTGTTTAATGTCGGGATTGGCAACATCGCTGCCGCCGAATCGGGCCAGGTCTGATGAAAAAACCTCCTGGTATTTGATTTCCTCAGGCACTGCCAATTTGTAATGGTGAATCAACTGCGGTGTCATGTTGAGCAGACAGACGACATGATCAGCCGAGTCCTTGCTGAACCTGGCAAAAGAAATAACGCTGTTATCAATATCATGAAAGTCCATCCATTTAAACCCCTCATGGTGGAAATCAACCTCCCAGAGCGCTTTTGTTTTCCGATAAAATTGATTCAGGGCTTGAAAATAATCATGCAGCTCGCGGTGGGCCTGGTATTGTTCCAACAGATGCCAATCAAGGCTGACCTGGCTGTACCATTCCGATATCTGGCCGATTTCGCCACCCATGAAAAGATGTTTTTTACCGGGATGGGTCCACATGAAGAAGAAGAGAAGGCGCAGATTGGCAAATTGCTGCCATCTGTCTCCGGGCATTTTTTCCAGCAGGGATTTTTTGCCGTGCACGACTTCATCATGAGACAGAGGCAGAATATAATTCTCCGAGAAGGCATAAAGCAGAGAGAATGTCAGGGAATTATGATGGTGTTTCCGGTAAAGCGGGTCTCGGCTGAAGTAATCAAGCATATCGTTCATCCAGCCCATGTTCCACTTAAAACCAAAGCCCAGGCCACCCTGGTCGGCCGGTTTGGAGACTCCGTAAAAACTGGTTGATTCCTCGGCGATCATGAGAGAATTGGGAAAGTGGTCATAAACAATGGAGTTTAAGTGCCTGATAAACTCGATGGCTTCAAGATTTTCTTTGCCGCCATAAGGATTGGGAACCCATTCCCCATCCTTTCGGCCGTAATCGAGATAGAGCATCGAGGCAACCGCATCAACCCGCAGACCATCCACATGAAATTTTTCCTGCCAGAACAGCGCATTGGCAATCAGGAAATTAGAGACCTCCTTGCGACCGTAATTAAAGATCAGGGTTCCCCATTCCAGCTGAGATCCCTGGCGGGGATCGGCATGCTCGTAAAGGGCTGTGCCGTCGAATCGGCCTAGAATATGACCATCGGTAGGGAAATGAGAAGGAACCCAGTCCAGGATAACGCCGATTTCCTGTTGATGGCAGCAATCGACAAAATACATGAAATCCTGTGGAGTACCAAAGCGACTGGTGGCCGCATAATAGCCGCTGGTCTGATAGCCCCAGGATTCGTCCAGGGGATGTTCCATGATCGGCATCAGTTCGATGTGGGTAAACCCCATTTTTTTGACATAAGGTATCAAGGTCTCCGCCAGTTCCCTGAAAGAGAGAAATCGTCCCGGGTCGGTTGGGTCGCGCTGCCAGGATCCCGGATGAACTTCATAGATGGACATGGGATTGTCATAAGGGTTTCGGCGCTGTTTGTTGGTCAGCCAATCACTGTCCTGCCATTCATAGGTGTCGATGTCCCAGACCACCGAGGCCGTTTTAGGACGTACTTCGGCATAAAACTGAAAGGGGTCGGCCTTTTCGAGGATATCGCTGCTCTGCGTCCGGATCTCGAATTTATAAATATCATTTTGGCCGATGCCGGGTATAAAAAGTTCCCAGATTCCGGATTCGCCAAGAACCCGCATCTGGTGAACGCGGCCGTCCCAGTAATTGAAATCGCCGAGAACGCTCACCCTTCGGGCTGCAGGCGCCCAGACACGGAAAATGGTTCCCTCGATGCCGTCAATTTCAGTCAGATGAGCCCCGAGTTTTTCGTAAATTTGATAATGGGTTCCCTTGCTGAAAAGATGGCGGTCAAACTCGGATAACTGTGGATTAAAACGGTAGGGATCCCTAATCTCGCGAATGGACTGGTCGTAGCAAGTGGCTTCAAAGTAATAATCAAAGGGCTCGCTGTAATCCGGGACAATGATTTCATAAAGGCCTTCCTCCCTCATCTTGTACATGTCCCTTTTTTCATCACCGACCACGAGTCGAACCGAGTCGGCCAGGGGAAGAAAGGTACGGATAATCGCCGAGGTTGGTTCATGCTCAATAACATGCAGCCCCAGGACTACGAAAGGATCATGATGATCAGATGCGATTACTTTGTCGAGTTCTTTTACAACGTCGATTGGCATATTCATTTACCTATAGATGAAAAACTTGTCCTGAAATGAAAATTAGGTTTTACTTGAGAAAACTTTGATTCAAAAAAATCAGGGTTCTGCTAATATTCGTTTTTTGTAACCGTTCACTTTTTACCGTGATTTTAGCATAATTGCCAGTTTAAGTAGCAAGAATTTCCTGAATTGACTGCTTTGGCTTTTTTGAAATAATTGATAAATTAAAAAAATAAATAATATTTTCTCGTAATTTCAGTAAGTTGATTCTCTTCCTATGTTTATTTTTGATGTTTGTGGGTCAAGAAGATAAAGAGTGGGACGATTTGAAAAGCGGAAATGTCGGAGAAGCAGATGGAAAGTTATGCCGATAAGTTTTTAATTGCAACATCTAAAATGCCGGATCCTCGTTTTGCCAGGACGGTTGTTTATATCTGCTCCCACACCTTTGAAGAAGGTGCCATGGGAGTTGTGGTCAATTACAAGATTCCTGATTTTTCCCTGGCAAATGTTTTAAAAGAGCTGGATCTTCCCCTGCCGGATCAGGAATTGCCCGGGGTGTATCTCGGCGGGCCCGTGGACGTTGAGTCTGCTTATATCCTTCACTCGGCCGAGTATGAGAGTGAAAATTCCATGGAGATTAATGAATCCACCATCCTGTCACGGGATCCAAATATTCTCCAAGATATCAGTTTGGACCAGGGGCCCAGGGATTATCTGTTTATTCTCGGTTATTCCGGTTGGGGTCCCGGCCAGTTGGAAATGGAATTGACCAGGGACGGCTGGCTTATCCTGCCGGCGGATTATGAAGATTTGTTCCGGGTGTCGGCTCAATTAAAATGGCAGGAGATAACAAGAAAGAACGGTATCGACATTGATCTCTTCGGGGATGTCATTGGTACGGCATAATCATAGAACTTGGGTAAAAAAAATAATGGCTGTAAACAAAACAGATCTCATGGAAGAAATTTTTTCATGCCAGCGCTGCGGACACTGTTGTCATGGCGAGACAACGGTTTCTTTAGATGAAGAAGATTTGCGCAGAATGGTGGACTATCTGGACATGGATGTCGAAGACGTCAAGAGTCAATATCTGCGTATTACCGGAAGCGTGGTACAGATGAATACAGTGGACGGTCACTGTATTTTCTACGATGACGGTTGTACTGTTCATCCCGGCCGTCCCTGGCGCTGCCGACAATGGCCATTGCATCCCAGCATTATTTCTGATTATGCCAATTTCAGCGCTATTACCTCGTCGTGTCCCGGCCTGAAAGCCGATGTGGGATATGAAAAATTTTGTGAAATTTTAAAAAGCCTGATGGATGAATCAACGTGAAGCTTGAGCTTCTTTTTCTCGGCAAGACCAGAGAATCATACCTCCGTGCAGGCATCAATGATTACCATAGCCGGCTCAACCATTATGCCAAAGCCGACATTGTGGTTCTTAAAGAAAAGAAAGGCTCCGGGACAGTTGCACAGCAGAAAAAAGAGGAGGGGAGGCGATTATTGGCCAGGGTCGGAAAGGCCTCTTTTCTCGTGGCCCTGGATCGGAAAGGAAAGCAGATCAGTTCCAGAGAATTGGCACAACTTGTCGGCAAGTGGGAAATGAGGGGTCTCGGAACAGTCTGTTTTTTGATCGGTGGTCCCTTTGGTCTTTCAGAAGATGTATTGAAAAAAGCGGATTTCATTCTTTCTTTTTCAAAAATGACACTGACCCATGAAATGGCCCGCCTTCTCCTTCTGGAACAGCTATATCGTGCCTACAGCATTAAATTTGGAACAAATTACCATAAGTAACGGGACCTGTTCAGGTTGTTAAGATTGTAGGGTAAAGGCAATTCGTTTTTGAAGTCTGCGTTGTAACAAGCTTTGTTCTACAGTCTAAAATACTACGGCCTATTGGTCTGAACAGTTCTAAATAAGGCCAGACGTTTCTTGCCCTGACTGGGTTATATCGCCTCCACTGAAACCACTTCCGGAACTTCCGATTTAAGATATTTTTCTATTCCCTGTTTTAATGTTATCTGCGACATCGGGCAGCCTTTACAAGCACCGGTCAACTGCACCTTGACGATTCCGTCCTCAGTGACATCGACCAGGACGACATCTCCTCCATCTCGCTGTAATGTCGGCCTGATCTGGTTCAGGGCTGTTTGAACTCGATCTCTCATGAAAAAACTCCTGTTTTAAGGGGCATTTTTATGTTTTTTATTTTTACCCCTTTTTTGTTTTATATAAAAGTCTCTCGGAGAGGCACGGAGTTTTTCTTCTCTGCTCCACAGTGAGAGATTAACTTTCATTTCTCGATGTCTTATTTCATTCGCTTATCGGTTGTGCCGGTTCGCCGGGATGTCCGTTATTTTGAATTTAACGGAGATTACCTTTGCAATATCAGTGACAATGGATTTCATCTTCATCGTGAGTCAATTTAACATTTAGAAGAACATGCCTTTTTATTGTCAAATTTTCAACACCTTTCGAGCATGAACAGAGCTAGTCCTGCCCTTTACCCACAA
>JAOZOY010000007.1:20258-60454 GCA_029933005.1 Deltaproteobacteria bacterium | reverse complement strand
GACAATCCGGTCTAGATAAGAATAATATCGAAAAAATGGAACAACATATTAAAATCATGAATAAAATATTTGATTTTTTTCGTTTTTTGAAGCACAATAAAAAGAAATATTCGTTCAGGTCGATAGACTGGTACATTTAGACTGTTGGAGAGTTGAGCTCATTGCACAGCAGAGCGGTGTAAGTAAATATTCTGCTAGCACCCCAATTTCGTCCGATTCGTCTTACTCACATATGACTAATATAGCTCGCAAGGCGACTTGAACGAACTTGGGGCACTATCCAAACATTTACAGACCGAGTTTTTCGAAACTTTTTCACACAAACCGAATATTTACCGGTGTAAAGAGAAACATCCTTAGAAAACAGGGACATAGACCGACTTCGAAAACGTATAGTCTTTAGCCTACAGGCTAACCAACCTGAATAGTAACGAAATTTGAACTTTTACATTAAAAGATGACTCTGTCCAACCGTACTTTCAGCTGTTGCTTCACGGCTCATTACAAATGAAACGAATTTTAGTCATTGATAACAATCCGGTTATTCTGAAACTGATCTCATGCTTTCTTGAAAGGGAAGGGTATACGGCGCAGACCGCGCTTTCCAGCCTGGAAGCTTTGCAAATCCTCAAAAAGGAGGAAAAGCCGGATGTTATTTTTACCGACATGGTCATGCCACAGATCAGCGGTGGGCAGTTATGTCATATTATCCGCAGCATGCCTGAGTTGCAATCCGTCCCCATCATCATCATTTCCGCAATTGCCAAAGAGGCAAAACTGGATCCTGCAGAATTTGGCGCCATAAGCTGCATCGCAAAAGGGCCAAAACTAACGGAACATATTCTTGCTATTCTGAAAAAACTCGAAAAAAATTCCGATCCGAACCTGGTTCGCAAACATATTGGTTATGGGGAGGTCTTTCAGCGGGAAATTTCAAAAGAACTCCTTTCCGTAAAAAAACATTACGATATCATTTTAAATAATCTTGATGTGGGAGTGATGGAATTAACCCCCACAGGTGAAATCGTTTTTGCCAATCCTTTTGCCATATCCATTTTTGGTCTCTCGAAGGAACAGCTGTTGTCTCTCTGGTTTCCCGGAATTTTCCCAAAAACACAAACTGAATTAATCAAATACACCCTGAACCGCTTGGAAGAAAGTATACAATTACTTGAAGAGAGTAGCAAAATAACCGTTAACGGCCGTTCACTGTCAATGAGTTTTATCCCGGTTCATGATCCGCCCAACGACTCGATCCTTGTGATCATCCTGGATATCACCAAACGGCTTCAAGCCGATTTTGACCTGCGTAAAAGCGAGGAAAGTTTCCGCCTGACCTTTGAAAATTCTGCTGATGCAATTGTTTGGTTTAACTTTGATACCGGAATGATCATAAACTGCAACCGGGCAGCGGAAATTCTCTTTAAAAGATCAAAAAACGAGTTGACGGGACAGCATCAATCCATATTGTATTCCGAGGATAAGGCCAAAATTTTTGCCGGATTATTTGATAAAAAAAGTGAAGCTGACAGGATAGAAGAATTTGAAACCGAGATTGAAAATCGGGTGGGAGAAACAGTCCCTGTCAAAATTTCGGCGGCACTTTCATTTGTCGGCGACACAACAATTGTCCAGGGCATATTCAGCAATGTTTCAGAGAAAATGCATTCACGGGAGAAATTGAACACCACCAATGAATATCTGCAGTCACTCCTTGACTCGATTCAAGCCGGCATCGTGGTCATTGATGCGGAGTCCAGAACGATTGTCGATATTAATCCCGTGGTCAGTGAAATGCTGGGATTGCCTCGTGAACAGATTGTCGGCCGAGAATGCAACACCCTGATCTGTTCCGCAGATAAAACAGACTGTCTTCTTTCTGAGGGAGGGATATGTGTCGAGCGCTCGGAACAGGTGATCAGCGATTCCAAAGGGCGGGAGATTCCTGTCCTCAGAACTGCGGGGGTAAAGGAAATAAGCGGTCAAAAATTTATTATCGTCAGTTTCATTGATATCAGTGAACGAAAAAAGCTGGAGGAGAGGCTTCATCAGTTATCAATCACAGATGAGCTGACAAACATCCTCAACCGCCGCGGTTTTATCACTCTTTCCGAACAGCAGCTCAAGGTTGCCGACCGTCGCAAAAAACCATTCTACCTTCTTTATGCGGATGTCAATAACATGAAGTTGATCAATGACACCCATGGTCACAGCAGTGGAGATGAGGCGTTAGTCCAGGTAGCAAAGTCTTTAAAGATGTTTCGGGAATCAGATATTGTCGGCCGTCTGGGGGGAGACGAATTTGCCGCACTTTTTTCAGGGCAATCAGGGGAGTTAACAAAGGAATTGATCACGAAAAGGTTTAATGAAAATTTGCAAATCGTCAGCAAACAGAGAGATCGAAAATTCAAACTGACAATCAGTGTCGGCATTATCCGCTATGATCCGCTAAATCCCTGTTCTTTACATGATCTTCTGTCGAGAGCCGACCAGTTGATGTATAAACACAAGCTGAAACGATCGTGACAATTTCCAAACCTTCTCTTGTAAACAGGTCTGATTGTTTTTCACTTTTAACTATTCACTGCCTTGTTGCCGCAGGGCCTCATACAAAACAATGCCGGCTGCCATGGCCAGATTCAGGCTTCTGATGTTCGGATTACTCATGGGAAGAGTGAGACAACGGTCTTGGTACAGATCGATGATCTCTTCCGGCAACCCCTTGGTCTCCTTGCCGAAGACCAGATAATCTCCCGGTTGAAAAACAGCCTTGTAGTAGGGACGGGAGACCTTTTTACTCAAAAAATGCAGTCGCTTTTCCGGCTGCTTTTCAAGAAACGCTTCAAAACTTTCCCAATAAATTATTCGAACAAACTGCCAATAATCAAGGCCTGCCCGTTTCAAATATCTGTCATCCGTACTGAAGCCCAATGGCTTAACAAGATGAAGGATGGAATCCGTTGCTCCGCACAATCGGGCGATACTGCCGGTATTAGGCGGAATTTCCGGCTCCACCAGAACAACATTGAAGGGGGGGGTGATCTTCATTAGTAACTATTCAGCATATATGAAAAATGTTACGAAAAACTCGGACTGTAACTGTTCAGCAGTGCTCCAAGAAGTGCGCAGGTAAGCGCAGACTCCGAGCAGGCTGGTGAATTATAGTATCCTATGTGAATCAGCCTGATCGCGTGCAGCTTGGAGTGCTGCTGAACAGTTATCTTCATTATAAAAAGGCAATGGTCTCATCCGGCTGCAAAACCCTGTGCCTGACCTGCATCACATTATGCCCACCAACTTGATGAATTTTGTTAATCAGTTTTCCCCTCTCCACTTGAAATGTTTTAAGTTCAGAATCTTTAAGAATGGACTTTGGTTTAAACTCCATGGTAAGGGGATTTTTAAAAACTCCATTTACAGAAATACGGTAGTCAAGGTGGGGCCCGGTGGACAGGCCGCTGGAGCCGACATAACCGATAATTTCTTTCCGGCTGACCCGACTCCCTCTTTTTAATCCTTTTTTAAAACGGCAAAGATGGCCGTAATAAGTTTTGTAACCGCTGGAATGGGAAAGAATAACCTGTTTGCCAAATCCACCTCTAGTGCCCTTGAATTGAACTCTGCCATCCGCTGCGGCCATAATCGGTGTGCCTGCTGGTGCGGCGAGATCGATCCCCAGATGAGGGCGGACAACACCCAGAATCGGATGTTTTCGATGCCAGGTGAATTTTGAAGTCAACCGGCCCACGGGAACCGGAGATTTAATAAGGAAGGTGCCGATTTCCCGACCCTGACTGTCAAAATAAAAACCCGGCTTCTTGCCCGAAGCATAATAGAAAGCCTCATGATCACAGTCATCCTGCTGATATCGGACATAGAGAATCCTGCCGTAGCCAATAAAGGATCCTTCCTTGTAGTATTTTTCAAATACCGCTTCAATCCGGTCACCCTTACGAGGCTCCGTGTTCAAATCAATTTTTGAAGAAAGAATGTCGATAAATTCATAAACCAGAGAGCTTTTCTCGCCCTGATCCAGAAAGGCATTGAGCAGAGAACTTTCAATGATGGTTCGAAAAACAACAGTTTGAACATCCAGATCGATGGCATCCCTGCCGGCCGTCAAAATATCGTTTTTTCTCTCAATGGTATATCTTTCAAGGGGGCTGCATTCATAAGAACATTTTACCAGACGTTCCGATTCATCCAAAATAACGGAAAAACGATCGTCGGCATGGAGCCGTTTCAGGTCAAGGCATGATGACAATAAACGTATAATTTCAGCCTGAACATGACCGGGAACCTGATGACGGGTCAGTGAACTGTTCAGGGAATCACCAATATCGATTTTTCCTTCAATTTTAAAAAAATTTTCAAGGTTGTCAAAGGGCCGCCGGACTTGTGCCTGATCTACGGGATATGTCCCGGGAATGGAGGCATTTGCAATATTTGCCGAAAATTTTTGTTTCTGATCCAACCTGTTCACTAAACAGGAGATACCACCGAAAAAAAGAAAAATGACGAAACAAAAAAGAAATGTTCTATATAACTTCACAAAGCGTTCCTGAAAAAATATTTGGTTAAATACTCAATGTTAATTTCGCTGGGTTTAATTTTAAAATAATTTACTAACAAAATCTTTTAGCTATTACAAGTCTCATCTTTTTATTCATATAAACAAAAAAATCTACCTTTTCATTTAAAACAGATAGTCTTGCCGGACAAAAGAAAAAAACTGGTTCTTCCTCGTCAATGCGGCTATTATTATATTTTTTTTGAGTATTTTCCGGCTATTTCTCAGGGGGGAGAGCAATAAGTAAAATATGAGTGCCTTACATGCATTTTTCCGAAATTATTGATTTTTTATTTTTGTATCTTAAATTTTAGACAAAATACCATTAATTTATGATAAGAATCTCGAAAGGATTAAGACAATGACATGGAATTTAAACAACAAAAAGACAAGAGTAGAGGAGTGGCGGTAAAAGAATGGCGTTAATAGTCCAGAAATTTGGCGGAACCTCGGTGGCGGATCCCCGAAAAATTAAAGCAGTTGCCGGCAGAGTAATGGCATATCACGACAAGGGACACCGGATGATTGTCGTATTGTCAGCCATGGCTGGCGAGACCAATCGTTTTATTGATCTGGCTCAGCAGATGCAAAAAATGCCTGATCCCAGGGAAATGGATGTAATTTTGTCCAGCGGCGAGCAGGTGACCGTGGCCCTTTTTGCCATGGCCATCAAGGAAGCGGGTCTCGACGCAATCTCTTTTCTTGGCGATCAGGTTAAAATCAGTACGGACAGCATGCACACCAAGGCAAGAATCAAAAATATCGATACCGAGTTGATTCAAAAACATCTTGATGAGGGAAAAATTGTCGTTGTTGCCGGTTTTCAGGGAGTGGATGAAAATAATGACATCACAACCCTTGGCAGGGGTGGTTCAGACACCTCGGCTGTGGCCCTTGCTGCAGCGCTGAAGGCTGACTACTGCGAAATTTTTACTGACGTGGAAGGCGTTTACACCACTGATCCGAATATTTACAAAGCTGCCCGGAAAATCGACCGCATCTCCTATGACGAAATGCTTGAGCTTGCCAGTCTCGGGGCTAAGGTCCTTGATATTCGCTCGGTTGGTTTTGCAAAAAGATATAATGTACCGATCCATGTTCGTTCAACATTTACCGATACCAAAGGAACATGGG
The DNA here is from genome assembly GCA_029933005.1 of Deltaproteobacteria bacterium. Lineage (GTDB taxonomy): Bacteria > Desulfobacterota > Desulfobulbia > Desulfobulbales > SURF-16 > JAGHCC01. Next base: position 54,750 of record JAOZOY010000007.1, on the reverse strand, counting down.
TGGTTAAGGAGGATAAGGAAATGGAAGACATGCTGGTCTCCGGTGTTACTTATAATAAAAATGAAGCGCGAATCACCATCGCCAAGGTACCGGACACTCCCGGCATTGCCTCCAAAATTTTCTGGCCGATCTCGGATGCCGGTATTGTTGTGGACATGATTATCCAGAATACCAGGGCCGGAGAGTTAACCGACATGACTTTCACGGTTCCCAAGACCGACTATGACCGGGCCATGGAACTAGTCGAAAAAATAGCTCAAGAAATCGGCGCTGAACGGGTTACCGGTTCACGGGACATTGCCAAAATTTCCATTGTCGGGGTCGGGATGCGAAATCATTCAGGTATTGCCACAACCATGTTTCAGGTTCTGTCCAACGAAAGAATCAACATCTCCATGATCAGCACCTCGGAGATTAAGGTCTCCTGTGTGATTGATGAAAAGTACACGGAACTGGCGGTACGGGCTTTGCATGATGCCTTTGCCTTGGAGATGGAAAACGTACCAGATGAGTAAAAATATGAAAAAATATGTAACAATATACGACACTACCCTGCGGGATGGCACTCAGGCCGAGAATTTTAATCTGTCGGTTTCGGATAAAATCAAGGTCAGCCTGAAACTTGACGAACTTGGAATCGATTATATCGAAGGCGGCTGGCCCGGCTCAAACCCGACAGCCTCTGAGTATTTCAAGGAGATCAGGAACTACAATCTCAAGCATGCCATGGTTGCCGCCTTCGGCAGTACGAGAAATTTCAAGAATCCAGCGGATATTGACCCTAATCTCCAGGCCTTGGTTGCGGCGCAATCTCCAGCTATCACCATTTTTGGAAAAACATGGGATATTCATGTCAAGGTGGCGCTCAGAATCGAACTTAAGGATAATCTGACTATCATTGAGGATTCCCTGGCATACCTGCGGCCCCATGTCAAACATCTTTTTTATGACGCCGAGCATTTTTTTGACGGATTTAAGAATAACCGTGATTATGCCCTGGCCACTCTGGACCGGGCCATTGCTGGTGGGGCGGAATGTCTCGTACTGTGTGATACCAACGGCGGCACCCTGCCAAACGAGATACCGGAAATCATGGAAGCCGTACTATCCCATATTCAAACCGGGAACAGGAAGGTCGAGTTGGGGATTCATGCCCATAACGATTCCGAGACAGCCGTGGGCAATTCCCTGATGGCCATATCTCTTGGCGCCAGCCAGGTGCAGGGCACAATCAACGGGTATGGCGAGCGATGCGGCAACGCCAACCTGACCTCCATCATGCCTGCCCTGGCCCTGAAAATGGGATATTCCTTTGAGGCGGCAGGGCACCTGGAACACTTAAGCGAGACAGCCCGTTACATTAATGAACTGGCCAACCTGCCCCATAACCGTTATCAACCTTATGTCGGCAACTCGGCCTTTGCTCACAAGGGAGGCATCCACGTCGCGGCGGTGAAACGCAACCCGTTGACCTACGAACATATTGAACCTGAAAAAGTGGGTAATACCCGCCGCATCCTGATTTCAGATCAGTCAGGCCGCAGCAATGTTCTGCATAAGGCAAAAAAATTCGGCATTGACATTGACAGCAAGGATCCGGTGGTGACCTCAATTTTAAAGGAACTCAAAGATCTGGAAAACCAGGGATTTCAATATGAAGGAGCTGAAGCCTCTTTTGAGCTGCTGATGAGAAAAGCCCTTGGCAACATGCGCCGTTTTTTTGATTTAAAAGGTTTCAGGGTCATCAACCAGAAAACCAGCCTGGATCAGGCTCCCCAGGCAGAGGCCACAATCCGACTGGAGGTGGGTGGAGAAATGGTCCACACCGCAGCCCTCGGAGAAGGCCCGGTCAACGCACTTGATAATGCTCTACGCAAGGCCCTGACCAAATTTTATCCGTCTCTAGGTGATATGTGGCTCAATGATTACCGGGTGCGTGTCCTGGCCAGCGAACATGGCACCGGAGCCCGGGTCCGAGTGTTAATTGAATCCTGTGATAAAAACTCAACCTGGGGGACGGTGGGAGTCTCACATGATATCCTCGAGGCCAGCTGGCAGGCCCTGGTTGACAGTATTTCCTATAAATTAATGAAAGATGAGCGGGAGCGAACGAAATAATAATAACCAGGGCAGGGGAGATGAGCGTCTGCTTGTTCTTCTTGTCCTGGGATTTTGTATCCTGTTTGGTGATATTTTTTCTTTCAACTCCACGTTATTTCATCAAACTGACAATCAAGACAACATAAACTGCGTATGGCTCGCCGGCGGTCAGGTTCGGGATGGTCTCTATGGTTTAACAGGACGTGACAGCAATCATGAGTTTTTTAAAAATTACTTTCCTAAACATCTGTCATCCTTCAAGCTTGAAAAAGACGGCTCCCCGATTCAGGCTGATTTTCCTTCCAGGGCCGCGTTTCTTTTTTTCCAACCGCTATCCGTCAATCACGCCGATCAACGTCTTCTCTCCTCGCTTCCCGGTATCGGGCCTCAATTAAGTGAAAGGATTATTGCCTTACGGGAAAAAAAAGGAACTTTTTCCCGTTTGGAGGAACTTCTTGAAGTGAGAGGAATCGGGAAAAAGAAGCTGGCAAAATTAAAAGAATATTGTTGTATTTAGAGGGCTGGAAGACAGATGCTTTTCTCTATTCAATTTCAATACATTTTGCCGGACAGATGGAAATGACCTGTTCAAGGGCTTCAGTCAACTCCATTTCATACTCTTTGCTGGCAGCTTTTTCCGTATTTTCATCAATAAAAAAAACTTCCGGGAATTGTTCAACACAAGCTTCGCATTCCTTACATCGATAGATATCTATATAAATCGTGACTTTCATTGTGAATGGCTCTTGTTTACAAAATTCATTTCATTTATATAAAACTCTCATAAAGGCCACAGAGGAAAACAAAAAACTCTGTGTGCTCTGCGTCTCTGTGAGAGATAAGCATTTAAACTTTATTTTATTTCTAAAAGATAATAATAACTATAAACCGCTATAGCTCCAAGGTAAAGGTTTTCTCCTTAAATAAATCATAATGCATGGCATGACGGAAATAAAAACCTCTGAAAACGCTCATACCCCGCTCAATGTTCTTTCCTATCATCTTTTGATTGAAGCGGGCCGGAACCGGATTTATTCAGGCAAACCGTCAAAGGATGATGTGGCGGCGATCCAGGAGGCAGACGCCGTCATCCTGCCCCAGGGTGGCAAAAAATCCCTTTACCATCTGGCCAGACAAAACTGCGCTCATGTTTTTCCCAATTATGACGTTTTTTTTTCTTATCCCGGAAAAACAGGCCAGGCCGCTCTTTTTAAAAAGATGAAAGTTCGCTATCCTGAAACCTTGATTTTTGAAAGTCTTGCCTGTTTTGCCGAAACAGGCGCTGATGTCCCACCGTATCCTTTTGTCTTTAAATTCGCCTGGGGTGGAGAAGGAAATAATGTCTTTTTTGTTCAATCCGTGTCAGAGCTTGATACTTGCCTGGATCTGGCTGAAAAATGGGAAGGGCAGGGGAAAAAGGGTTTTGTCATCCAGGAATATATTCCTTCCGCCGGCCGCAGTCTGCGCGTCGTGGTCATTGGCAGCCATTTTATCTCTTACTGGCGGACCCATCAGGATCAAAACAGTTTTTATTCAAATATCAGCCGTGGAGCGGAGATTGACAAGGACAATGATCCCGACCTTCAGGAAGCCGCGGTCCGGGAGCTGAAAAAATTCTGTAAACGGACAAAGATCAATCTGGCCGGCTTTGATTTTCTTTTTGATTCACGGCAAAAAAAGCCAAAACCCCTTTTTCTGGAAATTAATTATTTTTTCCGTTGTCATGGTCTGGGGGGAACAGATCGGTATTTTGAACTTCTCGTGAGAGCGGTGAATAAATGGCTTGACGGGATCAACAAAGTTGTTTGAGAAGTTTCTCAAACTTGTCCAGTCCTTTTTCACCCCCCTGATATTCAATAAGCCGGCGCAATTTTTCAAGGGCTCTGCCACTGGCGATCGCCTCAAGAGCCAGGGCTGTGCCTTTCTTCGGATCATCTTCGCGGCCGGACACCCGCAAGGCTGCGGCGGCATTAACCGCAAAAAGATCGGCCAGAGGTCCTTCATCCCGGCCGGACAAAACTTTCAAAACGGCCCTTACATTGCCTTGAGCCGATTCCCGGCTTGCTACCTCTTCATAATTGCATTGTTTGACGCCGAAATCAGCCGGACTTAGGATGTATGACTCAATTTTTCCCTGGCGAAGCTCAACTATGGCTGTGGGACCGCAGACCGAGATTTCATCAATGCCGAGATGCTTTTCATGTTTTTCGCTCATGCCATAGGGCGAGATGACTGCTTTTGTGCCGGTGTTTTTTAAAACTTCGACGAGCTGGGGACAGAGAGATTCCGCATAGGCACCGATGACAATACTCGTGGTTTTGGCACAGGGCCTGGTCAGGGGGCCGATAATATTGAAGATCGACGTAAAACGCATGGACTGAATCAATCTGGCCCAGCCCGATTTTAAAAAGGATTCCCCGGGCAGATAGCAGATGCCATGCTCCTCCAGGCATTGGTTGGCCCGGCTCAGGGGCGTATCCAGTTGCAATCCCATGATTTCGAGAATATCGGTGGCGCCGGAAACGCCAGTGACAAGCCTGGCTCCTTTCTTGGCAACTCTGATGCCGCAGGCCGCAGCAATAAAGGCGGCCGGAGTGGAAACATTGACCGTTTTCAGGGCATCGGAGCCAGTGCCGACAATATCGCAGCAGTCCTCGGCAAAGTCCGGCTTAATTTTTTCGGTATCAAATTCATAAAGGGCATCCCAGGCTCCACAAAGCTCTTCCGTGGTGGGTCCTTTTGTCAAGTGACTCATCAAAAAAGCGCCCTGTTGCAGTTCCGGCTGCTTGTTTAAAATGACCTGGCAATAACATTCCCTGCTCTCGCTTCGAGACAGATCCCGACCTTGGGCCAGTTTCATGATCATTTTGCCAAAGGCCCGTAAATTCTTTTCCTTCTCGTTCAGCATAACTTAGAACTCCAGCACTGTTCCGGATCGCTCATGCAAAAACACAACCCAGCGGCTCGGCCAAAGAGGCCTGTATAAAATCGAAAGTTTCCGGAATCGGACAAAAAACAAGCGGATTCAAAAAATGAAAGGAGAGACCGATTTCAGCACCAAAGCCGCCATCCAGATGACAACCGAAAAGAGTGATTAAGGAAAGCTTTTTTCATCAGGAAGAAACACGCCTGACAAAGGCCGACATATCTGCCCGCAACTGCTGATAACGCTCCAGGCTGAGACCTGCGCCCAGGGCAACAATCTCGGCCATCTCTTTCGTCAAAAAATCACTTGGGATATGGGCATCGGCATTGACGGCAAGTTTCGCTCCGGCACTAACAGCCACCCGTACCACATGACCATTGGTGAGAGAATGGCCCTTGCGGCCGGTAATCTCGATAAAAATATCGTTTTTCACCGCCAGATCCGCCTCTTCCACGGTCAAAAAACCCGGATGAGCCAGAACGTCCACTCCGGCCTCAAGGGCCGCCATATTGGTGCCGGGTTTGACCGGTTCAACAGGGGTTTCGCCATGAGCCACAACGACTTGAGCTCCCAGTTCACGAGAGCGGGCCGTCAGCTCAGCCATCTGTTCCGGCGGAACATGGGTCAACTCAATTCCGGGCAGCAGCAGGGCCTTGGAATAACGGTTCAGGTCTGCAGCGGCTTGAACAATGCGGGGAATAATAAAATCGAGATTGGACGAGTCGGCATGGTCGGTCAGGGCGACAGCTTCATAGCCAAGCACCTCGACCCTGCGTAAATGCTCGGCCGGCACCAATGCGCCGTCACTGAAAAAACTATGGGTATGAAGATCAATCATGATGTTGGTTAAATTTGTTTGATTTATGTTGTTGACACTGTCACAGAGGCATAATATCAGTGGATCGGACTCAACCATGAGCCATCAGCCATCAACCAACGTCCCCCGCAACGAATTATAGCAGGCCTCATCAATATGAACCATGAGCATCCTACCGGGGACAAGGGGTTTAGCACAAGTAAAATTAACAATATGGTGGGTTGAAATACGGCCGCTCCACTGGCCCTCTGCGTTCCGGCTTTCCCCCTCCACCATGATTTCCATGGTCTGTCCGACATATTCCAGGTTTCGCTCCATGGTTATCTCTTTCTGGTGAGCCTGATAGATGGCCAGTCTTTCTTTTTTTTCTTCTTGAGAAATCGTATCCTCAAACTCGCAGGATTTGGCCGGTGGCCGGCTTGAATAGATAAAAGAAAAGCTGCCATGATAGCGCACCTTTTCAAGAAGATCCATAGTGGCCTGAAAATCTTCATCCGTCTCACCAGGGAAACCGACAATAATATCGGTGGTCAGGGCGATATCCGGCCGCACCTCTTTTAATTTTTCCACCTTGTCAAGATAGGTTTCGATGGTGTATTTACGGTTCATCCGCCGCAAAATTGAATTGGAACCGGACTGGACAGGCAGATGAAAATGGGAACAGAGGTTGTCAAGATCGACAAAACAACGAATCAGGTCATCGGAGAGATCCTTGGGGTTTGAGGTGGTGAAGCGTAGACGCTCAACACCCCTGATTTCGGCCACTGAACAGAGCAACTCGGCAAAAGATGTCCGTTGTGACTCTTCCTGATCATTGCCATAGGAATTAACATTCTGGCCAAGCAAAGTAATCTCTTTGACTCCGTGGCTGACCAAGTGGCGAACCTCGGCAACAATATCTTCTTGACTGCGACTGAGCTCCCGTCCACGGACATAGGGCACAATGCAATAGGTACAAAAATTATTGCAACCCTGCATGATGGTGACAAACCGCTTGTGGGGCAAGCCGCAGTCCATGGTGGGCAGGAAGGGCGGAATAGAGAAAGAAGGGGAGATATCAGTAGCAACAGTAGTTTTACGTGTTTTCCGTATTTTATCAAAGAGCAGGGGAAGCTGGTAGATGTTCTGCGGCCCGATAACCAAATCAATATGATTCATGCGGGAAATCATCTTCCTGCCGTCCTGCTGAGCCACACAGCCTGTGGCCGCAATAATCATCTCCGGTTTTTTCTTTTTATATTTGCGCAGGACACCCAAAAGAGAAAAAGCTTTCTGTTCCGCCTTTGCTCTGATACTGCAGGTATTGACAATCACCGCGTCAGCCTCTGCAAGCTCTAAGGTTCGGGCATAGCTCCGGCTCAGCAGCTGAGCCATGATTTCCGTATCACGGTCATTCATCTGGCAGCCGAAAGTGGCGATAAAAAGTTTTTTGTCAATTGTTACGGTCATCAGGTTTTTTTAAGATCCAGCGTGCTGAATATTTTCATTAAAGAAACAACAAATACGAATAATCAATGAATTACAAACAATCTCTTATGTTTTTCTTAAACAAGTTGAGGGGCCAGATCACCTAAGAGAACAAAAACATCCTTCTCGGAAGAACGGGGATAGCGAACCAGAACAATCCCATCTCCGGCATCAAAGGTCGACAGGATTGCCAGGCCATCATATCCCTCCAGGATAAAACGCAGATAGGCGATGCGGCAGGGAGCAATGCGAAGATACAAAGCTTTACAGATCATTTCATCTCTCCCTCTGGACCTCTGCATCTTCAGTTGTCTTTTTCACACCGAAAGAGTCGAATCCATTTCACCAAGCAGATCCTGATATGCACTGAGACGGGGTTCAACAACCTCGGTCAAAAACTCCTCGGTCTGCTCAGGTGCCCGACCGACAAATTCCGAACCATTACCAATCATGGCATCGAGTTCAGCCTGATCAAAGGGGATGCGCTCATCCTGTCCAAGACGACTGAGAAGATCGTTATCACCACCTTCCTGCTTGACCACGCGACCGGCCTCCAAGGAATGAACCTTGACCACCTCGTGCATCTCCTGCCGACTCTTGCCTTTTTCAACGCATTCCATCAAGATCTTTTCCGTGGCCATAAACGGCAGCTCCTGTCTGAGGTGACGTTCAATTTGTTTCGGAAAAACAACCATTCCACTCGTAATGTTAAGATAAAGTTTCAGAATAGCATCAGTGAGAAGAAAGGCCTGGGGAATGTCCATCCGACGGATGGCTGAGTCATCAAGGGTACGCTCAAACCACTGATTGGCATAGGTTGCGCCAAAGTCGGCCGCCAGCCCCATGAGCTTGCGGGAGAGGCCGGTCATACGCTCCGAGCGCATGGGATTTCTTTTATAGGCCATGGCTGAACTACCTACCTGTTTTTTGGCAAAGGGCTCTTCCTGGACCTTCAAATTGGACAACAACCGCAGGTCAACTGCAAATTTATGAGCGGAGGCACCAATGCCTGCCAGGGTCTCTACGGTCTTCATATCAAGCTTTCTGGTGTACGTCTGACCGGTGACGGCAAAAACCTTATCAAACCCGAGTTTTTCAGCCACTAGACGATCCAGCTGACGAACCTTTTCATGGTCGCCCTTGAACAATTCAATGAAAGTGGCCTGGGTTCCCACCGTTCCTTTGGCGCCACGGGCCATGAACTGTAACTCCAGGTTTTCAAGGTAATCCAGATCCATCAGCAAATCCTGGATATACAGGGTGAACCGTTTACCCACAGTGGTGGGCTGAGCAGGTTGATAATGAGTGTAACCAAGTGTAGCTAACTCTTTATATTTTCGACAGAATCTAACAAGATTAGCGATGACGTTTACCAAGGCCTTCTTGATAAAGGCAAGTGCCTGTTTCTGAATGATCAAATCAGAGTTGCAGCCGACAAACTGGGAGGTGGCGCCAAGATGAATGATGGCTTCAGCTTTGGGACATTGTTTCCCGTAGGCATAAACATGGGCCATGACATCATGACGGATTTCTTTTTCCCTGGCGGCAGCGACTTCAAAATTAATATCCGTGGCATGTTCTTTCAGTTCATTGACCATTTCGGCAGTGACGATATCGTCCAGGCCAAGCTCATACTGAGCCTCGGCCAGGGCGATCCAGCAGCGCCGCCAGGTGGTAAATTTCGTCTTTTCAGAAAAAATCTGTTGCATTTCAGGACTGGTATAGCGGCTGACCAGAGGCTCCTGGTAAACTTCACGGTTCATTTCTTATCTCCAATTGCTTTTAAAGAGGGTAACTATTCAGCATATGTAAAAATGTTTCGAAAAACTCGGACTGGAACTGCTCAGCTTTCATTATCTGCAAAATTTTAATTTTATTTATGTAGCATTAAGAGGGGAAAAAGAAAACAGCATATTTACAATGTCGCATAATGTATATTATGTTTAGTTTTATTAATATCTATAGTTTCAAATAGTTATATTACGTTTTCTTCGGTTTTACTTGATCGTTTTTCCCTATCGACGATTATCTTTTTTTTTGCATTTTAATGACGAATGACGCCCTTGTCTTAATGTTTCACATATGCCCCTTGAAATAAACACGGTCCTCGCCTGCCAGGATTAACTAAAACTCCCCTACATTTTATTTAACCCCTGTATTTTTGATAAAATGTAAATTAATAATTAAAAAAAGAAATAATGAAGATATAAGGCTTCAACAACGAAACAACAAAATGGTGACAACTTATGAAAATCGGGATTCCGAAAGAAATTAAGGACAAGGAATATCGTGTTGGAATCGTTCCGGCCGGTGTAAAAAGTTTTATAAACAGAGGCCACACGGTTTTTATAGAAACGAATGCGGGAGTCGGCAGTGGGATTTCCGATGAAGAGTATCAAAAATCCGGTGCCAAAATAGTTTCCGGAGCTGAAGAGCTTTACAAGTGCTCTGACTTGATTATCAAGGTCAAAGAGCCGCTGGAACCGGAATTTTCTTTTCTTCGTCCCGGCCTTATCCTTTACACCTATCTTCATCTTGCCCCGCTACCGGAGCTCACAGATCTCCTTCTTGAAAAAAGGATCATCGGCATCGGTTATGAAACCGTCCGGCTTGACAGCGGCACACTTCCCTTACTGGCTCCCATGTCTGAGGTGGCCGGCCGTATGTCCATTCAGGTCGGAGCTCATTTTCTCGAGCGCGAACAGGGAGGCCGCGGCATTTTACTTGGCGGCGTTCCCGGAGTGGCCCATGGGCATGTGACGATTCTCGGCAGCGGCACTGTTGGCAGTAATGCCGCCCGGGTGGCGTTATCCATGGGTGCGATAGTCACTGTGCTTGGCAGGAACCGGCAGCGTCTGGCTGATTTGGAAAATATCTTTGGCGGCGGATTGAACACCTTAATATCCAATCAGCATAATATTGAGGAGGAATTAAAGATTGCCGATCTGGTTGTGGGGGCTGTTTTGCTTCCCGGCAAAAGCGCTCCAAAGCTGATCAGCAGAGAAATGCTTTCTTTAATGAAAAAATGTTCCGTGATTGTCGATGTGGCCATTGACCAAGGCGGTTGCGTGGAAACTGCCAGACCCACCACTCATTCCGATCCTGTTTTTAGCGTTGATGGCGTGATTCACTACTGCGTTGCCAACATGCCGGGTGCGGTACCGCGTACTTCGACATTTGCGCTCACCAACGCCACTTTGCCCTTTGCACTTGAGATTGCCGATAAAGGCGTGGAAAAGGCGGCAATGGATCATCCCGCCCTGGCTCGAGGAATCAATATTTATATGGGAAAACTTATCAGCCCGGAGGTGGCTGAATCCCAGAATCGGGAATATCAAGAGTTGAGATTTTAATGTTGATGACTTTGTAAAAAATAAAATTTGCAAAATCTGCTGACGTTAAATCAGATAAGCAAACCAAGTGAAATTTTGAAAAATTATGAAGCACTGTTTCTAGCCCATAACGTCATTCCCGTTTAAAACGGGTCATAAATTGCAGCGTATTGAACAATAAGCTGAAGATTAGTATTACCACGAAACCTATTTTCACTGAGCCCGTAAACGCACTGCACCTGATCCCCTTTGTGAAACGGCAGCGGATCTCCGGCACGTTCCAGAGCCCGGAACCATATGGCCTGAAAGATCCTACCCCGTTTGGACAGTCCCAGGGAAAGATGAATCGGATCAGCACCGACCGGCCTGAGCCGTTCGACCATGAAAACTCCTTCGAAAGCAGGATTCTCGAATTCCCGGCCAAAGGGAGCCAAATTTTCTATTTCCGCCAAGGTCTCTATGGACATTTCAAAAAAGTCCAGTCCACCATCCGTCATAACAACCGGCCCGAGTTTTCTTTCTCCAGCCTGTATGCTGACCGCCTGTTCGAAGATTTCCTTGAATTCTTCCAGCCGGTTCCGCCAAATCCGCATTCCGGCAGCGCCGCGATGGCCGCCAAAGCTGAGCATCAAACCGGAATCATGTGTATGGACAAACTGCAGGGCCTGCTGGATATGGATTCCTTCAACAGTACGGGCAGATCCTGAATATTTTTCGGGATCACGGCCAGGGCTGAACACCACGGTCGGCCGGCCATACAGATCCACCAACCTTGAAGCGACGATTCCCTGAACACCGGCATGAAAGGTATCATCCGCCACCACAATTGTTGCATTTTTCCTTTCCACTTTTTCTGCCTGGATCAGGGCCTTTTGCAGCATCTCCTGTTCAATTTTTTTTCTCTCCTGGTTGTCCTGCTCCAGCACGGCCAACCAGCGATCAGCCTCTTGGTCATTTTCTGCTGAAAGAAAATAAAAAGCACCATAAGGATCGGCCATGCGGCTTCTGGCATTGATCCGCGGGCCTATCAGAAATCCCAGATCATCTACACTAAAGAGCTCCCCTTTTTTGCCTAACAATCTTTTGATTGCCCTCCAGCAGGGCCGCGCAAGAGTATTCATCACCTGCAAACCGCTGTTAATCAAGGCCCTGTTGGCCGGACTTGCCAGGGAAACTGCGTCGGCAACAGTACTCAAGGAGACAAAATCAAGTAAAAACGTCAACTTACAAATATCCGGACTTAGACGACCGGACTCAATCAGTCTGTTTCTGACCAGGCACATCAGCAGCCAACTCACCATGCAGCCGGAAATCGTTTTATCGGGATAGGCACATTTCTGTTGAACCGGATTAACAACACTATAAGCTGACAAAGGAACTCCACTCTCCGGGATGGCATGATGGTCGGTTACAATGACATCAATTCCGGCCTGTTGCAGACGGCTGATATTTTCTTCATCACTTGAACCACAGTCAGCGGTAATAATCAGCCCGGGCAATTCGTTCTGTTCAAGAATTCGGCGAGTCAGATTATCGCTGATTCCATAACCGTCCTTCAGGCGATGACCGATAAAATGATCAATTCTTTCCGGGTTTACCTGAAAATACACGAGTGACTCAAGCAAAACAAGATGCGAGGTGATGCCGTCCACATCATAATCAGTGATAATCCCGATTCTCTCTTGACTGGAGATAGCGCGAATCAGCCGGTCTGCTGCCCGATTACAATTTTTCAGCCCTTCAGGATGATGAAGACATGATAGAGACGGCCTGATTATTTTTTCCAGACCAGCGCTCTCATGAACCCGCCCGGCGACAATACGGGATGCAAGGCTTGAAAGACCAAGCTCTTCGGCCTTCCGTACAACCTGTGGGAATATCTGTCTTTGCTTAATTTCCATGATAAACGTAATTTTTCAATGCCGTCATGGCGTCGTAGTTGGACAGATCCAGATGAATCGGTGTGATGGAAATATAATTTTCAAGAATTTCATGGGAGTCACTCCCCTCCCCCCTGTCCCCTGTGGGGGTGCCGCCGCCGATCCAGAAACATGGCCTGCCCCAGGGATCAGAAATTTCCTTGATCCCGTCTTTATACTGTCTTCTGCCCTGTCTGGTCACTTTAATCCCCTTGATTTCCGCCTCATCCAGGTTGGGAACATTAACATTAAGCAGAGTCTCCCCGGGGATCCCATGTTTAAAAATCAGAACGGCGAGTTGTCCGGCGAAATCAGCCGCTGTTTCAAAACGGAAATTTTCCTTACCGGCCAGGGAGATGGCAAAGGAGGGAATGCCGCGAATGGCCCCTTCCCTGGCCGCTGAAACCGTGCCGGAATAACTGATATCATTACCAAGATTTGCACCCGGATTGATTCCTGATATCAACAGGTCCGGTGGACAGGGAAGTATTTTACTTAAAGCAAGGGTCACACAGTCCGCCGGAGTGCCATCCACGCTATAAATATCTTTTTCAAGATGGCAGACTTTAAGCGGCCGGTTCATGGTCAACGAATGACTGGCCGCGCTGTTATCGCGTTCTGGAGCGACAATCACCGGCCGGCCGATTTTTCTCATAACGGCGGCCAGGCTCTGCAGTCCCGGAGACTGTACACCATCATCATTAGTCAACAAAATGAAAGGTTTTTTGGACATAAAATTATCCTGTTATTTGTTTTTTTGTGTCGAATTCCAGACTATAATCGATAAAAAAGAAACTGGGTATCCAGTTAGCCCGACTTGATTCAATAATTCTTAACAAGGGGTCGCAAAACTTCCTGAATTCCCGTTAAAAACATGCGGGAATCCAGGTCAATTGAATAAACTGGATACCCAGCAAGGGCCTATAAAATGAAAAAAACCATGTGGAGGCAAACAGATCATATGCGAAATAAAGATAAAATCGATCTCTATGAAGGTGATATTACATCCCTTAATGTTGATGTGATTATCAATGCCGCCAACAATTCATTACTCGGCGGGGGTGGTGTGGACGGGGCCATTCACAGGATGGCCGGTCCGGAGTTGCTGAAGGAATGCAGAACTCTGGGAGGTTGTGCCACCGGAGAGGCAAAAATCACCAGAGGCTATAATCTGAAAGCCCGCTATGTCATTCATACCGTGGGTCCGGTCTGGCGGGGCGGAGGCAACATGGAAAACGAACGATTGACAAATTGCTACAAGCACTGCTTTGAGTTGATCAGACAATATAATTTAAAAAGCGCCGCTTTTCCCGCCATCAGCACCGGAGTGTATGGTTTTCCCAAAAGTCTGGCCGCAAAAATTGCTATTCAGGAAACTAGGCAGGCCCTGGACGCTAATTCCAAACTAAAAAAGGTGATTCTTACCTGCTTTAACCCGGAATCAAAGAAGGCCTATGAAGAGGCCTTATCATAAAACTGAAGAAATTATCTTTGTCACAAACCCCGCAAAAGAACACGAAAATAAAAAATTTCCGTGGATTTTGTGGATTTCGTGGCTCTATTCAATTTTTCAAAAACTGCTTAACAAGAGTAAAAATTTCGCTCTGTTGCTCTGGCTCAAACCAATGAATGTCCCTGTCACGCCTGAACCAGGTGTATTGCCGTTTGGCATAGCGCCGGGTGTCTCGTGCCAGAAGGTCAATCGCCTCCTCCCGGCCCCACCTGCCCTGAATATAATTGACCATGTGCCTGTAGCCAATAGACTGCATTGAGTTGAGCTCGACTCCGTAGCCCATGGCCAGCAGTTTTTTTACTTCTTCGATCAAACCCTGCTCGATCATGATCCGGGTTCGTTCATTGATCCTTTCATAAAGAATCTCCCGGTTACGGGTCAGGCCTATTTTAAAAATATCCAGATCAGATGCTTTACGGACGGCCTGTTCTTTCTGCTTTTTCAAATGAACCGACCAGGCAACGCCAGTTGCTCGATAAATTTCAATGGCTCGACTGATGCGCCGGCTGTCATTAGGGTGAATCCTGGCAGCGCTTTCCGGATCAATTTGTTGTAATTCCAGATAAGTTTTCTGATTTCCCCTGTCATGCAGATCCCGCTTGACCTGCTCCCTGATCTCTGAGGCAATGGGAGGTATCTCAAACAGTCCTTCCACAAGGCCTTTAAGGTAGAGTCCGGTGCCGCCCACCAGCATGGGGAATCTGCTTCTGCCGGATATGGCATCCATGACCCGGTTTGCATCATCAACATAACGGGCAACATGATAATCCTCGGCTGGATCAATAAAATCTATAAGATGATGGGGGACACAGGCCCGTTCGGCCTCAGTCGGCTTTGCCGTGCCGATATCCATATGTCTGTAAATCTGCATGGAATCCATATTGATGATTTCACACAGAAACTGTTCGGCAATGGCCAGGGACAATCTTGTCTTACCTACAGCCGTGGGCCCGATGAGAACAATAATTTTCAAGGAATGTCTAACCTTACATGATGGCTTCGCAAAAGGGGCAACATATAGTTTTTAAGGGACTATTTTACATGAATAACCACAAAAAAAGGGTATGCCTGAAGGCATACCCTTTAACACACATTGTTCCGAAAGATCAACTACTCACTCGTATAAATTTCCACCCGGTTCCGACCGGACTCCTTGGCTTCAAACAGGGCCTGATTGGCAAAGGAAAAAAGTTCATCAGTGGTCTGCGGTTCATTTTCATTAAATGAAGAAAGACCAATGGAAACCGTCACCTGTTGACATTTATCTCCATCGTTATAAATAAACTGCTCGGCAAGGGAATGAATATTACGGGCGATCATCTCGCCTTCCGTCAGGTCAGCGTCAGGCAAAAGAATGGCAAACTCTTCGCCGCCGACACGAGCGCAGATATCAGTCTTACGAACTCGACCTTGGAGAAGATGAGCAAATTCAGTCAAAACGAAATCACCAAATTTATGACCCAATAAATTGTTGACCTGTTTAAAGAAATCTAAATTAAGGATAAGAAGGACAAGACCTGTCATTCGTCGAGAGGCAAGATCGAATTCACGTTGGAAAATATCATTAAAATGGCGGCGATTATGCAGTCCGGTCAAGGCATCCTTGATTTGAAGTTCCTGGAGCTGACTTTCCATATTTTTAGATGCATCAATATCACGAAAAATATGCAGACTATGCCAGACGAAATCATGATCGTCCGTTATAGGATAAGCCGAGACTTCATACCAGCGGTTTCCTAAATGATGGATCTTTTTTTCCTCCTTAACAGGCTGGTTGGAATGAAAAACCCGGCATGCCGGACAAAGGGCAACGGGATTATCGACACCATAGATCAATTTAAAACATTTTCGGCCAATCACATCCGGCCCCAGAGATTCACAGGCAGCCTTGTTGGCGCGTATAATCCTGAATTCCCTGTCAACAATAAACATGATATCCGGCAGGGCATCATAGGTCTGCTGCCAAAATCTGGCATCATCAATAAAGCGGGAAAATCCTTTTTTCCGCTTCACTTCATGTGTATCATTATTCAAAGCTTTGATGCGCCGGGATGATGGACTGAAACCCACATTATGCTGTTCAGTTCTGCAAATGCTTTCCATGACGATGCCATCCGAATATTTATTCAAAAAAACAATACGTTAATATATTTCTAACTATTAATACTAAAAAATGATTATGTCATTTATTTTTTTAAACTTTTGCAAATATCATAAAACGAAAAAAACGAATCAATGTTTACATGAAAGTTTTTCGCAGAGTCACAGAGTTCACAGAATTTTTTTTCTCTGCGTCTCTGTGCCTCTGTGAGAGATTAACCTTCATTTTCCTTGTGCCGGTTCGCCAAGATGGCCATTACTGAGAAACGATCTCGCTTTTACCGCATAATTCCATTATCATTTCTGGCTCAAAAACAAAACAATTCAAATTTACGTTTAAAAAACGTAGACTTTTTACCCTAAAGGGCACAAGTACGGATTCATCAAAAAATTATAACCGTTATGACACAGCAAACCGAATGCAGAAGATGTGGAACCTGTTGCCGCAAAGGCGGACCGGCCCTCCATGATGAAGATTTGGAACTGCTGCATGCCGAGAATCTAGTTTATCAGGATTTGCTGACAATTAGAAAAGATGAACCGGCTTACTCTCCATTGACGGATCAAGTTGAACCGGTAACAAAAGAACTTGTGAAAATTTCAGGACATGGCCAATCATGGACATGTCGGTTTTATGATCCGATCCACTCAGCTTGCACGATCCATTCCCAACGCCCTCTGGAATGCCGACTGCTCAAGTGTTGGGATACAAATGATATTATGGAGGTGATTAAAAAAAATACACTCACCAGATTGGATATCATTGGCAAGAAAAATCCCATCGCGCCCTGGATTTGCGAACAAGAAAAAAAATGTCCGTATCGGGAGACCAATTTTCTCCTGAGGACTCTTTCTTCATCGCCACACCCATCCCCTCTTCTCACAGAACTGACCGCCATCATCCGGGAAGATTTGACAATAAGAACGAGAGCTGTGGCCCAATTCCATCTATCACTTCCATTGGAGCTTTTTTATTTCGGTCGGCCGGTCTTTCAGGTAATCAGGGGGAAAGGATTGAAAATTTTTGAAAAGCAGGGAGAAATCCATCTTGATTATGTGAACCGGGCTTGAAAGCTGAAACTCTCAGAGAGCTTTCCCCTCAGCCCCTTTGAACCTTACTCCTCAATCATTTTGTCTTTCCGCTCTTTGTTCAGACCCGTCCCCAACCCTGTTCTTCCCTTTGCTTTTCACAGCAAAAAGCGATTGATCCGCTAATCCCAGAATCGAGATAAGATCATCCCCATCGTCGGGAAAAGTCGCGACACCACAACTAACGGTCAGGCGGACATCCAGACCTCGTTCACCAAGATAATGTGTCGAAGCGATTGCAGCGCGTATTTCTTCCGCCTTTTCCATTGCCTGTGTTTTATTGAAACCCGGCAGGACAACGACATACTCATCACCGCCATAACTGACACCAAAGGACGGTTCCAGGATCAGGTTCCGGATAGTCGCCGCAATCTCGGCAATAGCCTCACTGCCATCAAGATGGCCATGAGTATCCACCACACGTTTAAAATTATCTATATCCATAAAAATCAAGGACAAAGGTATATGGGTGGCTTTGGAGGCCTCAATCTCAAGACTCAGGGCCTGGTAAAGATAACGGGTGTTGTAAAGGCCGGTCAAATCATCATGAATGGCAAGTTCCTGAAACTTTTCAGCACTTTGCCTGAGTTCCTCCTGTGCCCGTCTCAGGGCAATCTGAGTCCTGACTCGAACCTGCAGCTCCGGAATGGTAAAAGGCTTGGTGATATAATCATTGCCACCTGCTTCAAACCCGGCGACAATATCAGACTCATCCGTTCTTGCCGTGATAAAAATAACCGGAATATTTTTCAACCGTGGATCTTTCTTCATTTGCCGGCATAAAGCAAAACCGTCCATGCCCGGCATGGCCACATCTAAAAGCATGAGATCCGGTATGGTTTCCTGGACAATTTCAAGAGCCTCGATGCCGCTTGCTCCGGCCAGCACCTCATATCCTTCCTTTTCAAGCAGGCTTGCCAAAAGAGAAAGGTTTGCTTCAGTATCGTCAATAATCAGTATTGTATTGCCGGCTTTGTTCATTTTTTATTTCCATACATGAAATCAAGGGAACTGACAGCTTGCTTCAAAGCAGACAATTTTGCCTGCTTGGCTTTGTTAAGAACTTCTTCGCAGACCATGGCTATTCCTTCAAAATCATGGTCGCGGGCAACCTCAATCAACTTTGCGGCTTGCTTTTTCACCCGGGTCAAATTTCTTTGCCGAACTGCTCCGAGAAGATTTTCAATGAGCTCCGGAATGTGCGGAAATTTTTCTAGTTCAGTCAGTGAAGGCAGAACAGGTTCTTCCAGAACAGCTTCATGATCTACGGTATCAGCAATATCATGGGCTGGCAAAAATCTGCGGATACAGGCCTCCATCTGCCGCCTTTTCAACGGTTTTGACAAAAAGGCGTCCATACCGGACTTCAGGCAACGTTCCCTTTCCCCCCGCATAACATTTGCCGTCAACGCAACGATAGGAACAGTCAACCCGGCTTCCCTCAAGACAGTTGTCGCTTCTATACCATCCATCTCTGGCATCTGCAGATCCATTAATATGAGATCATACATGGTTGCTTTAGCCATTTTAACAGCCCGAAGACCATCAGCGGCAACATCAACCACATGGCCCATTTTTGTCAACATCCCCTTGGTCACAATCTGGTTCACATACTGATCCTCAGCCAGCAAAATTGACAGAGGCAAAACGTTTTTATGGGATCTCGACTCCGGCACAGCCAGCTCATCGAAGGCCCGGCAATGACGGACTTTCTTGATCATTTCAGCCAGCACTTTGACCCTGAGAGGTTTGGTCAAAAAACCGTCGCAACATTCCCTCTCAGCCTTGCTGGCAAGGCGAATATCCCGGGACACACCGATTAAACGAATTTTTTTATCACCGGCTCGGCTGCGTATTTTTTTTGCACAATCACAGATATCGATTTCAGCCAGTTTGATATCAAAAAGGATGATGTCAAACAAATGCTGTTCAGACAGCAATGTCAAAACCTCGGCGGGATCCGTAACCGTGGCGGTCACCGCTCCCAGTCCGACAAGCATGTGCTGATGAATAGCAAGGGCCTTCGGGTTGTCATCGACAATCAACACCTTCAAGCCCTGCAGATCACCATACTCCTCCGTTTGCTGATCCTGTCGTGCCAGGTCAAGATTGAACCAGATTTCAAACTGAAAGGTCGAGCCAAAACCCACACGGCTCTCTACGGCGATCTCGCCGCCCATGAGCTGCACGATCCTCTGTGAAATGGTCAGACCAAGGCCGGTGCCGCCATATTTTCTGGTTGTAGAACCATCAGCCTGGTTAAATGATTCAAAGATATCAGCAAGCTTATCCCCGGGAATGCCGACTCCCGAGTCACTTACAGAAATCAGCAGCAGAATTTTTTCCGTCTCTTGTTTTATAACCTCAATGGTAACGACAATTTCTCCCCTGGCGGTAAACTTCATGGCATTGGCCAGGAGATTCAGCATCACCTGTTTCAGCCGGGTGGGATCACCGATCACCTGCGTGGGCAGGGGATCAAAATCGCAAAGGATCTCAACAGGTTTATTCTCCTTTTTTGCATTAATTAAATCACAGGCATCAAGAACGATCGCAGCCGGCTCAAAAGGGGTTTGCTCAAGCTCCATTTTTCCTGATTCTATTTTTGAAAGATCAAGAATAGAGTTAATCAGCACCAGCAAGGTGTCGGCGCTGGCCCGGATCATATCGATGGCGTTTTTCTGATCCGGAGTCAGGTCTTCATCTCCCATCATTTCAGCAAAACCGATGATGCCGTTCATGGGAGTTCTGATTTCGTGAGACATGTTGGCCAGGAACTCACTCTTGGCTCTGGCAGCAGCTTCAGCGGTTTCCTTGGCCAGAGTCAAGGCCTCTTCCACCCTTTTTCGTTCATGTATTTTCCGGGCCAGCGCCCTGTTCCTGAAAATAACAAGGAGAATAATTATCAGGGCGACACTACCGGAACCAAAAAAAATCCATCTGACCTTTGATCTGGCGATAGATTTATGGTTGGAGACAGGCTCAGAAAGGGAAGATCGGCTGGTTCGTTCCTGGTGGACGGAAACTGCGGCTACATGGGCGACAGCAACGAGAGACAAAAACAGAACCAAAAATATTGCGCTCTTTGTAAAATAGGAAAATATCCGTTTGACGAAGTTCATTTCTTAAATGGGGATTTAAACTGTGGAGATTAGGGAGCTGTATTATCCATTTTTCAAAAATAGGATTGACATTTTCACTCTTTTTTCATGAAATAAAAGGAAGAGATGTACGAATGTCTATTTTCCAGGCAAAAGAACAGGGATTAGAGAAATTTCTTTGTAACAAAATTATACTATTTCCGCACATTTTTCTCCCCGTAATTCACATTATACATCTCTGATCTTTTTTACTTACCAAATAAACTTGAAACACACAGAATGCACCTTAAAACAGTTGTATAAATAAAGAACCTAACAAAATATATTCAAAAATAACTCTCAGGGACAACTCAACGCCTTTTTTAGGTTCCAACTGATTTTCAGCTTGTGTCATTATTGTTAAAAAAATGGTAACTGTTCAGTAGCACCTCATCTTCGCCCATTAATGAATATAAAGCGCAACTGAACAGTTACAGTAGGTGGTTGGGGCAATTATGTTGCACCACCTGAGTAGTTACAAAAAATGAAAAAAATATGTGAAAATTTTTCCCTGCGAACCATTATCTTCCTATCCCTTTTTACTATCGGCGTTACTCCTCTTGTCCTGTTCATCTCCGTTAATCTTCCCACTGTCTTAAATAAACTTGAAACAAACGCGGAAAAAGAAAATATCAGCAAACTTTTCCACCTTTCCCAAAAAACACAAAATATTATTGAAAGACGAAAAAAAAGTCTCCGGGTTATAAGCCTGATACCAGGAGTCCGGGATATGGCAGGCATACAAACTGATGATTCCATCCCTGTTTCTCTCCGGCGAAAAAGAATAAACCTTCTACTGACCTCCTGGTTTAATGATGAAACGGATGTTGTCGGACTCACCATTCTTGACAATGAAGGCCGGGAACAGCTCCGCATAAAACGAAATGATGCGGGCGTACTGGCATTAATGTTACCGGAAGAACTAACAAACCAGAAAGAATCCTCTGTTTTCAAGGAAAGCAGCAGCGTTGAGCCAGGTTCGGTTTTTGTTGGCGAAATTGTCTCCAAGACTTCATCGCAGCAAATCAAACATAATCACAGTATAAAAATATACCTTGGCATTCCTATTGTCAGTAATAAAAAAAATACTCGTGGTGTGGCTTTTCTTGACATCGACCTGATGAGCCTGCTTTCTGAAAGCGATATCAAAAATCTGATCCTTGGAGATGGCACCTATATCTATTGTCCATACCATCCCGACCATCACTCCGCATCAACTCATAGCCATATAGGAAATACTGCATTTGATGACTTTCAAGAATTAAAACAAGCCATGGTAAAAAACACCAGCTGTATTGTCACGGATCAGCAAGATGAAAAGTTTGCCTGGGCGCCAATTCTAAAAGACCAGCACCCTGACCACTCCTTGTGGGCTGGCCATATCGTCGATACGAAAGAAGTTGAAAGGTGGATGTGGGATTTTCTCTACAAATTTGTTGCTATCTTTCTTTTGCTGATTTGTCTTATCTTTCTGTCAGCCATAAAAATTTCCGCCAAAGCCGCCCGATTCAGACAAAACCTGACGGATGGTTTACAGCAACTTTTAAATACCGAAAAAACAGTTCACTTTGATTGGCACGGGCCACAGGAGGTGAAAGAACTTGGCAAGGAACTGACCGATCTTGCTGATCGTTATGTGAAAACAAAAAAGGCGGGCAAAATATTTGAGAAAAAAATTAAATCTTTAAGCCACCGTACAGAAATGATCCTCAATTCCGCGGCTGAAGGAATTTTAAGCATCAACACGAAAGGAGAAATTTCCTTTGCCAATCCAGCCGCAGCCAGGATGTTCGGTTTTAAGATTCATGAACTGATAAGCGAGGATCTGCACAGCCTGCTTCATTATCTACGCAAAGACCGCAGCCAGTTTCCCAGTGAAGACTGCCCATTCTGTCAAACTTTGAAAAACGGTCCTGTGGATATCCGGACTGAAGATGTATTCTGGAAAAAAGACGGCTCGATGATTCATGTTCATTACAGCACTTCACCCATATACAATGCAGATGGGAGAACGAAAGGCACTGTAATGTGTATCCAGGATATCAGTGAACGGATACAGGCGGAAGAAAAAATGACTCAGCTCCAGGCCCAGCTTCTCCAGTCTCAAAAGCTTGAGGCCATCGGCACCCTGGCCGGCGGCGTGGCCCATGATTTCAATAATCTACTGACACATATTACCGGATTCAGTGATATTCTGCTGATGGAAATGGCCAAAAACGATCCACAACGTAAACATGTTAAAATCATAAAAAATGCCGCCATGCGTGCCGGTGGCCTCACCCGACAGCTTTTGACCTTCAGCCGTAAACAGTCCGCTACACCGCAATTTCTCGACCTGAACATGTTGATTCAAAACATGGAAAAAATGCTGCACAGGTTCATTGGAGAGGATATCGCACTGGTGACGAATCTGGGCCATCATAAAATCGTGGTTAAGGTTGATCCAGGCTTGATAGAACAGATCCTGATGAATCTGGTCATCAACAGCCGTGATGCAATGCCCGATGGGGGTCGGATGACCATAGCCACGAAGTTACGCATAATCAGCGAAGATAATTTACTGCTTTTTCCCCAGGGAAGAACCGGATCGTTTGCCTGTATCGTTGTTACCGACCAGGGCCTGGGTATCGACGATGAAATTATTGACCGCATTTTTGATCCTTTTTTCACGACAAAAGGAGTGGGAGAAGGAACCGGACTCGGACTCTCGGTTATTTACGGCATTGTCAAACAGCATAATGGCTGGATCAATGTCGTCAGCAAAAAAAAGAAAGGGACCATATTCCAAATATTTTTCCCTCTCTGTCACCAGCCGGAAAGTCCGGCCGCACCGAACAGGGAGGGAAAAGAAATTCCAGCCGGCCTTGGAAAACGAATTTTATTGCTGGAGGATGAACCGGCTGTGCGACAGGTTGCCGAAATAATCTTGAAACAAAGCGGTTACAAGGTATTCAGCGCTGCAACCGTCCAGGAAGGACTCAACTTGTTTAACTGGGAAAAGGGACGGTTCGATCTGATTTTCAGCGATATGGTCCTGCCGGATGGTAACGGCATCCAGTTTATCGATCAAATTTTAGCACAGAAGCCGGAACAGCGGCTACTGATGAGTAGCGGCTATTCCGACGAAAGATCACAATGGGATGCGATCAAAAAACGAAATCTGCCGTTTCTGCAGAAACCCTACACAATGACCGAACTCCAAGAAGCGGTGTACAAAGGGATCGGGGAACAGAAATCAGGAGACAGGAGTCAGGAATCAGAAATGTAGACTTCGTGAATACTGTTCAGTTTGTCTGTCTTCAATCAATACAGCGCCTTCTTTATCTCATCCAGGGAAAAGGCGATGACATGGGTTCTGCCTTTACCGGAGTAGAATTTACCCTCGACAATGGTACAGTAAA
The DNA here is from genome assembly GCA_029933005.1 of Deltaproteobacteria bacterium. Taxonomy (GTDB): domain Bacteria; phylum Desulfobacterota; class Desulfobulbia; order Desulfobulbales; family SURF-16; genus JAGHCC01. The sequence continues at coordinate 30,946 of JAOZOY010000007.1, read as the reverse complement.
GTTCATTGCCCCAAGCAAAAACAGCCTGCACAGGCCCCTCAAAATTGGCGTCCAGGGTGCGGAGGAAATACTGACCGTTGGTATTGTACAGGATGGACACACTCCCTTTTCTGGGCCCGACGCCTACCATGCTGAGGAGCGAGGGATCATTATGAACAAGAGCGACAAGCTTGCCCTGGTCATAGGGAATCACGGCCGGCGGACACCAGACGATCTCTCTACGGGCTGTGGCTCCCTGTGACTCACCAACATTGTCGATCATGACAACCTGAATAGAGCCGCCGAAACTATTAGTTGACTGCCATATCTCCCTGCCCTGCTCATAAATCAACAGATTCTTGCCTAAATTATAGAACCCGATTTCCATGATATTGTCATTATCCATATCCGTCATAAAGGAACCGTAGATCCTGTAACCGGCCGGAACCTTCACCTTCCCGGTTTTTTTGACCGAAGATCCCTTAAGAACCAGCCTGTAGACGCTGGTTCCGAAAAAATTTTCATCGTCAAAACTCTGGCCGATAAGCTCCCTTACACCGTCATTATCAATATCAATATAGGCCATGATATACGGGATGTCTTTATCGACAACCTGAAAGCCTGCCGTGGTAAAATGAAGAAGAAGGGACTGCATCTGCCATTCGCTCTGGTTAAAAACATTCAGGGCAATCATTCCTTCCGGACCAGCGGAAACATTAACCACCGTACCAAACCCTTCATAACGGTAGGCAAAACGATCACCACCCATCAGGGACGGCTGGCAAAAAAGGGCTTTGTTGGTCAGATAAACAAACCAGGGTTGCTCCTGGCCGGCAACCTCAAGCAGATCTACATTATATGCTATAGAGTTGATGGTGCCCACGGAACGGAAGTTCTGGCCACCGAGCCTGGCGCTCATGCCGGGCGTCATCAGGCCGGGGACCGGCTTGGAGAAAGACTCCTGCCTGAAAACAGGCTGTTGCGGAGGCTGCATGAAAGGTTCCTGCTTGGCAACAGACTGCTGCTGGATCTGTACGGGTACGGGCACGGTTGTTGATCCACGTGTTGAAAAAACCGCGCTTGGAGCCACCGGCTGGGCAACAGCCCGGAGAGGCCGCCTCATCATTTCATAGACTTGTATAATCTCACCTCCGCCCCGGACCGTCAATCGGTCTTTTGCCACGGCAAGCAGCAATGCGTCCCGGGGAGAAGTTAACGCAGCGCCGGTCTCGCTCACAACATACTCCCAGTTCAGGGACGGCAGACCTGCGCGCAATTTTTCATAAAGCGAAGAATGAGAGCCGGTTCCATCCTGAAAAATTGCCTTTATTCCGTCATAACGCCGGGCCTGCTGCCCCGTCTTCACCTCGCTGCTCTTAGCTGGACCAGTGAGCTCAATCTCTGAAAACCGTTGATCTGTTCTGGTTATCCAGGCGAAACCGACAATCTCGTCAAGGGAACCGAGCTCCTCGCCGCTCACCGGATCAAACACAACCTCGCCCTTGCTGTAAATACTCCAGAGATCCCCTTTGCGCACGGAATCATTGCTTCCCTTGTTGAGCAGCAGATGGCCGTTGGGCCTGACAATCACCGCTGCCTCAATAGTGCTGAGATCTTGGACAATAGACGCGACTGGAAACTCACCGGCAAAACAGATTGGCGCAAGGATCAGGATCCAGACCAGGGAAAAAAAGATGGATTGTTTCAGCATGGGACGCAACATGATTCCTCCGGGAAATGAATTGATTAAAGAAGGTTCTAAGGGGAAAAGGGAAAAAGGAAAAGCCCTGTAGCGTATCTTTTTCATTCATCATACGCTATCATCTACTGTTCTATATTTTTCACCAAGTATGGTAGTTGAAAATTCCCGGCAACAATACCCGGCACAGTAATATCTTCATCAATTTCTTCCCAGCGCAATGCAAAACCATTAAGGCGCAACTCAACTTTGGCAAGTTGCTCATTTGTGGCACGGGAAAGTAACTTGAAGCGATCAGCAGGAAACCCAATAATACGACCATCCGTCAACTCAACATAAATAAAACGGTTCTCTGTCCATACCCGAATGGCAGCAGGCTCAAGTCTATTTTCTTTAATTGCTGTGGAACCCATTATATTCCTTCTGCAAGACTTTTTGATGCAAAAAAATCAGTTTTTCAATTTGACGGATAACCTTTGGGGAAAGCCCTCTATTGCGGGAGAGTTGTACAGGATCAAGCCAGAACTTACATTCTCCGTCAGGAGTGGCCACATGAATGTGAGGTGGTTCTTTGCCCTCATCAGAATAGAAATGAAATCGAAATGACCCGATCCGTAAAACTGTTGGCATAATTATTTACCAATCTTTTTACCATTGAAACCCGTAGGGGTAAACAAAAAAATGGCGGAGAAATCTCCGCCATTTTTTTGTTGCTTATGTACCAGCTTGAAAAATCAGGTTGAAAAAATTTACAATGTTTTCCTTTTTCCCTCAGCCCAAAATCTTAAGCCTTCATCTGATGAACTAGAATTTAAACTGAATGCCGGCTGCAACGGTATACATGTCGTCCGCGTCTCCTTCCGAAGTATCTAATGCGTCACCGGCAAGGAGGTAAGCCGCCTCGAGCCGCAGGGTTACATTTTTATTGTATTTATATCTGTACCATAAATCGATCTCCGTACCCAGTTCGTCATCTTCCAGGTAGGAATCTTCCGCTGTTTCCAGATAACGTACTGCGGCACGAAGATGATTTTTCGGATCCAGCTGATACTCGCCAAAAAGGGCATAGTTGATCAGACCCTGATCCATGATATATGGAGAATCGGTGACAAAACGGTCACAATCGCCCAGCAGACTATCCTTGGTAAAGATGATACCGACTTTGACATCAACGTCAATGGAGTTGAAGTTATCGGCGTCGTCATCGCCGGCGTCGTCATCGCCACTGACATAGAGAACGTTGCCATACATCTTGAACTTGTCAGTGAACTTATAACCAAAAGTCAAGTCACCCAGATAAGCTTTATGATCTAAATCTTCAATATCAGAGTCAGTAAAGTCAACTTCACCGCCCTGGTAGATCAGATCAAAACTACCAAAAAACGGACCGTTCAATTCACCGGTCAGACCGACATAAAAGGTCTCATCATCATACTCATCCGCTGAGCCTGGGGTGAAATTAAGATCTGTGATACCAACAGTTTCTTCGTCACCGGCATTAACATAGACGCCAAAGAGTCCCAGTTTTAAATCCGAAGTAATCTTGTTTTCAGCCTTCAAAACAAAATAATCATTATCTGAAGAGTTCCCGGCCCGGTCTTCATCGCCCCGATACCAACCGGCCATCCATTTGCTGTCGCCGGCCTTGCCGTGGTAGGTCAAACCGGCGGCGGTCTCTGTCCAGACCCAGTGATTGATCTTGGTTGGCTGCAGACCGGCACGAATATAATGATTCTGGCCCAAGCCGGGCACCTGTAACTGGGCATAGGCAAAACGAGTCTCCTGGTTTACACCGTCACCGGATAACCCCATACCTTTATCCTTATCACCCCAGTTAATGGTACCCACTTCCAGGCCGTAAACAAATTTAGCCCTGCCGTCATCAGTGGTTCCCTCGAAACGCAGACGGGCCTTGGTCAGGCCAAAAGTGGTGCCGGTATTATTATCACCCATTACATCATAATAACCTGCTTTATCAGCACCTTTGACGTTTAACTGCTCAACTCCGGCCGCATTCTCATAAGTAAAATAATTTGTCTTACCGCTTTTCAATTTTGATTGTAATGCCGCCTGATTGTCCGTGCCGCCAATGGTCTGCCACATGGTACCGTGGAAATCAAAGCTGAAGGCGGAAGCCGAAGCAGCCATTCCCAAACCTGCCAGCAGACTCAATCCTGAAACTAATAATTTCTTTTTCATCTTATCCTTATCTCCTTTGTTGTGGTTTTACTCTTGTTTCTCCCGTGATTACCAATGTTACAATGTTCCTTTGCTTCTTTTTCCTCTTTAAGTTGAGATGTATAAAATCGGACCAATTCCCCATTGGTCCTCCCCTTGATTGAACATAGCAACTTACTTTATTTTCTTAACCTTGGAAAAGTGTTAAAAAAATTGTTAAAATCTGATGAACTCGCAAAAAAAATCTTTTATTACAAATAGTTACACCCAAAAAAAAATAGAGACAACGAGAAAGCAACGAGATTAACTATGACTCCAATCTTTTTTACAAAATCATCAAAATTTTATAAATATCAATGTATATCTAATTTCTATTAAAAATCAATCATTTATTTCCTCTTTTTTGTAAAAATACATATCTTTCCAAAAAAACACTTAACCGTTTAATTTAACGCTTTAAAGGTTTATACCTTTTTTGTTGTAAAATCAACCTGCGTATCCTCCGGAATTGCATCTCTATGTCAGGTGCGTTAAAATAAAATAACACACACCCCAAGAGGGAATTCCTTATTCCGTCAAATCCGTCTAACTCACAGAGAGAACATGTTTACCTATCAGAAAACTTCGCGTTATTTTGCCCAGACCGGTCATGGCCTGGAAGATCTCGTTGCCACCGAACTTGCTTCCCTCGGAGCGCAAGAGATGAAACCTGGTTTTCGAGGCGTTTATTTTGACGCCGACAAGGCAGCGCTGTACCGAATCAATTATTGCTCTCGTCTCACCAGCCGTATCCTGGCTCCGCTCCTGCGCTTTGACTGCCACAGCACAAAATATCTATACCAAACCGCTCTTAAGATAAATTGGCATAAACTCCTGACGCCTGAAAATACCTTTGCCATCTTTGCAACGGTCGCCCATAGTAAAATTAAACATTCCCGTTACGCCGCCCTCTGCCTCAAAGACGCCATTGCCGATTATTTTCGAAAAAAGGATGGCAAGCGACCATCGGTTGACACACAAAAACCTGATATCTGCTTTCATCTGCGCATTGAGAGAAACAAGGCGATCATCAGCCTGGACACCTCCGGCGGTTCATTACATAAGCGCGGCTACCGAAAAAAAACGGTTGAGGCGCCCATGCAGGAAACCCTTGCTGCGGCCATGATCCGTTTTTCCGAATGGGACGGCCGGCGACCCTTAGCTGATCCCATGTGCGGCTCCGGCACTCTGCTGGCCGAGGCACTGATGTACTCCTGCCACATTCCCGCCGCCTTTCTACGCAAAAAGTTTGGTTTTGAGATGATGGACGATTTTGATCAATCTTTATGGCTGCGGATCAAAAAAAAGGCGGACAATGGTATTCGAGAGCTGCCCCCGGGACTCATCGCAGGCTCGGACATCTCGGCCCGGGACGTGGCAGCATCCGGCAAGAACCTCGCAATTCTCCCCCAGGGCGACAAAATCAATCTCGAAACACTCCCTTATAAAAAAAGAGACGATCTGCGAAATAAATTGATCATCACCAACCCGCCTTACGGCATCCGCCTGGAAAAAGGGAGGGACATGACCGTGTTCATGAAAGAATTCGGTGATTTCCTTAAACAGAAATGCACCGGCTCTACGGCGATTCTCTATTTTGGCAAAAAAGAGCTGATCAAGTCCATCGGCCTCAAGCCGACCTGGAAAAAACCCCTTGCCAACGGTGGCCTGGACGGGGTTTTGACCCGGTATGATTTATATTGAGACGGGTGAATGGGGGGAGCGGGTTCTTGGTCCATTATCAATTGAATATTAACAATTGATTATTGATTATTGATTATTTGGGGTTTAGTTTTCGCTTTAAAGCGGTCTTTACGCTTGCGCTTAAAATTCTACAGAGCTCGTCACACTCTTTTTGTAAACTTGCACACTCTGCATGTGATATCATCTGACTTTGTATGATTATTTGTAGCCAAACTTTAGTTTCATTTAATTCTTTCAACGCGACCTTCAACTTATGTATAAAATCCTTAGAACTTTCAGCTGAACGTGCCTCAGCATAATTAGGAGCAGGGGAGGTTCCACTTCGTAATATTTGACCGGCAATATGTTTCCCTGCTGAAGATTTTGGCAATTTTGCCGAGAGTTTAATAATGTTTACTGCAAAATTAATCAGCCTTTTCTGTATATCATCGCCTTTAGCCATATCAAATAATCAATAATCAATTGTTAATAAATAATTGTTAAGTTGACGACATCAACTGACGACCCTCACACCAACCCCTGATCCAGCATGGCATTGACCACCTTGACAAAACCGGCAATATTGGCGCCTGCCACATAATTGCCGGGCTGGCCATACTCCTCCGAGGCGTCAAGACAGGTCTTGTGAATACACTTCATAATATGTTTCAATCGTCCATCGACCTCTTCCCTGGGCCAACGGAGCCGCATGCTGTTCTGGGCCATTTCTAGGCCGGACACCGCCACACCGCCGGCATTAGCCGCCTTGCCCGGCGCGTAAAGCAGTTTGTTGTCCACAAAAATATTGACCGCCTCGGGAGTTGATGGCATGTTTGCCCCTTCCGCCACCAACCGTACGCCATTGTTAACAAGATTTTGAGCGTCTTTTTCATTAATTTCATTTTCCGTGGCGCAGGGAAAGGCGCAGTCAGCCTTGTGATCCCAGAGAGGATTAAAGTCATTACCGGACTCGATCTCGGTGTAAGCCGCATTGGGGTATTGCTCAATATATTCCCTGATTCTGCCCCGCCTGATATTTTTCAGCTCCATGACCCAGTTCAACTTCTCCCGGTCAATCCCCTCTTCGTCATAAATATAGCCCGAGGAATCGGACAGGGTCAGCGTCTTGCCGCCAAGTTCCAAAATTTTTTCCACGGTATACTGGGCGACGTTACCGGCGCCGGAGACCAGACAGGTCTTTCCTTCCAAAGACTGATCGGCCGCGGCCAGCATTTCTGCGGCAAAATAGACAGTACCGTAACCCGTGGCCTCAGGCCTGATCAGACTGCCGCCCCAGTTAAGGCTTTTGCCAGTCAGTACCCCGGTGAACTCGTTACGCAGTTTTTTGTACATACCGAAAAGATAACCGATCTCCCTGGCACCAACGCCGATATCACCAGCTGGAACATCGGTGTTCGGGCCGATATGCCGATAAAGCTCGCCCATGAAACTCTGGCAGAACCGCATCACCTCATAATCAGATTTCCCCTTGGGATTAAAATCAGATCCCCCCTTGCCGCCGCCCATGGCCAACGTGGTGAGACTGTTTTTAAAAACCTGCTCAAAGGCGAGAAACTTGATAATGCCAAGATTCACGGAGGGATGAAAACGTAAGCCGCCTTTATATGGACCAATAGCACTGTTCATCTCCACCCGAAAACCGCGGTTGACCTGGATCTGTTCCTGATCATCCATCCAGACTACTCGAAACATGATCACCCTCTCCGGCTCAGTAATCCTCTCCAAGACGGCTGCCCGTCGGTATTCAGGATTGCGATCAAGCACCGGTTTCACTGATTCCAGGACTTCATTTACTGCCTGATGAAACTCTTTCTGCGCCGGGTCTCGATTGGTAATTTGTTCCAGTATATCCGTCATATTCTATCCTCTTCTCAAATAATTCTTTTTGAAATTTTATCCTTTGCCCCTTTGTCCCTCTACACCTCAATCCCTTTCCCCCTTCAAAATCACCCCCCGCGAACTCCGGCCATCCACCTTGAGCAGCAGCGGTTCTTCCAGCCGGACATGGCGCAAATAAGTGGTTTCTTCATAAACCGGCAAAGCCGTCAGCCAATCCCAGTCAAAACGATCCTCGCCTTCGGTCACAGTGAAATAGGGAATGTTCAGGGATGTAATGTTATGAAAAAAATGGGTCCCCTGGGAAGCATCTACCTGCAACTGTTCATTGCGAAGCTCGACAATAGCCCCCACATCGGAAATATCCAGCCACTGGACCGGAATTCCGAGCCAGTGGTCAGCCGAGCCCCACCTGCCCGGACCAATCAACAGATAAGGCCGATTTTCCTGACTCAGCTTCCCGTTCAAACGGCTGATTTCCGCCGCGATGCTTTTAGTCTCAGTCACGTCAAAAACATCCGGGCTGACATAAATCAGATCAAAAATATCTTTCATGCTGCCATGGCCCAGGGCTTGGCCTGAAGAACAAAAGGACCGACTGATCTCGTCTTCGCCTATTAAGACCTCGAACCGTTCCGAGCCCTCGACCATGGGCCGGATCTGCAAAAAATAAAATTCGCATTTTTCCGGATCATCCGCCATATCAACGGCAAACTCGATTTCCACTCCACAGCCCATGCCCTTCCGTCCTACCTCCAGTAGTTTTGCCAGTATCCCCGGCAATGGATGGTTGTATTTAAGGATAGAGGCAAAAGTCAGCACTTTCGGCCCCGGGTAGCTGCCATCCCTGATCCGCTGCTCTTCGGGAATAAATGTGCTGCTCAAGTAGCGAACCGGTGGTTCCTCTTCGGCCTCGCTGATCTCCCTTTTTTTCAGATTTGATCCTTCATGAAAGCTGAAGTGATCAGGATCACCGACTTTAAGAGCATAGAAATATCTCTGGGCATTTTTCAGGATGTCTTCAACCATGGAAAAATGAGGCATGATCCTGGGATAGCTTGGAGAAAAACGCAGACTTTTTTCACCCTCAACAACGGTCTTGCCAAAACCCAGGGCCACATGGACAACACCCTCCTCCGGTTTCATGTAGGAGACTGGATAAAAATTATAGGACTGGGCAACTCCAGAGATGGCGGGATAAAAATAATCACCATATTGCCTGCCCACCAGTTGCTGAATAAGAACCGCCATACTGTCTTTCCTGGCCTCCTGACCGCGCTTGGAATAGGCCCTTGGACCGGCAAAACAGGTCGAGGCATAGACCAGTTTGACGGCATGAAGCAGCTGCTCGAGCCTGACCTGGAAATCAACATGATTATTGGGGATCATGTAGGTTTTATACAGTCCGGCATAAGGTTTATACTGTGCATCCTCAAGCAGGCTGGACGAACGGACTGAAAGCGGAATCCTGACCTGGGCAAGAAAAGCAGCCAGATCCTGCTCAAGCCAGCCGGGCATCCGCCCCTGGAGAAAACTTCCGGCAATCACCTCGTCATTTTCTACAAAGCTCACATCCAGGGAGTTTTCTTCGACAAAGGCTTCAAAACCATCTGATGTAATGACCAGGGTCTGGGGAAAACAAATTTTTATACCGGAATTCCGCAATTGCGGCGCCTCCCAGAGCCGATTCAGCATAAAGGCCAGCCCCCTGGCCTTGCCTCCCAGGGAACCGTCGCCGATTTTGACAAAATCCATCACCGAACTATCAAAGTCATAGACATCAAAACGGGCAACCACGCCACGCTGCCTTAATTTCCGCATTTCATGAATGTTATCGATCAGACGTTGCCTGAGCCTGGTCCCATCCTGCAGATCCTTAACGCAGATATTACGCAACCGAAGGGCGAGATCAACTTCAGAACGGGCCATGATCCAGTTGTAGAAATGATTTCTTTCGGCATGAAAAAACAAGGATTGCTCGGGAACCTCGACCAGTCTCTTCTCCAGTCCGTGAAAATTCGCAGCCCGACCCACTTCCCGACCATCCGGCAGCCTGAAAATAAATTCTCCAAAACCAAGATGTTGCAGGAAAAAATGATGAATTTCATTGAGCAACCGGGGAGAGTTTTTATCAAGAAACACGGCCGGGATGGCTTCCGCCCTTTCCCGGTTGAGCGTATCGGAACTTAACATGAGCAAGGGTAGATCCGGGATTTCGTTTCTGATCTGTTGCAGAAGATCAAATCCGGCCTCATCGCACATTTTAAATTTTCGCGGAAATCGGACATCGGAAATGACTCCGAAAACATAGGGCTTGAACTTTTCATACAAATCCAGAGCCTCTTCATAATCTTCCGCCACCAGGATTTTCGGTCGGGCGCGTATTTTCAGAAGCCGGTGTTCTTCATTTAAACTTTCATCAAGAACCGCCTGGGTCTGTCTCACAACTTCTCGGTAGATCAGCGGCAGGAAATAGGAACGGTATAACGGAGAATCATCAATCAGAATCAGAACCCTGACATGAGCCGTTGCCGTGTCATGCTCAGCATTCATTGAATCTTCAACACTTTTAACAATGGACAGCAGGAGATCCGGATCAATCGACCAGACAAAGACATTGTCAATTCCCTGGATATTCGCCCCCTGAGGAGGCGGATACACAGCCTTCACATTATGGGCCAGCAGGATCACCGGCAGATCGGAATGGATTTTCTTGATTTCCAACCCCAGGGTATAACCATCCATCTCTCCTACCTGGGGCATAGTCATGACCAGATCATATTTTTTCTGCTCCAGGAGCTGCAGAGCGGCTCGGGCCGAAGTAACCCGATTGATGCGGGGAGGGCTACTGAGATTCAGGCCCCGGTATTCCCTGATGATACGGGAGGTCAGACTGATATCCTCCTCCATGATAAAGGCGTCATAGGGACTGGAAACCAGAAGAATTTCCCGAACCCTGAAACGCATGAGTTCATGGAATATGTTAATATCTTTAGGTTTCAAATTAAGTGCTTGGTATGTTCCTGTAACAGATTTCTTTGCTGTAGTGATGTATTTTTTATTCATTTAAAATGATTTCACGTGCCATCGTGCTGAAAGGCGGAAATCAGGAGTCAGAAGACAGAATAAATAATGTCGTTTCAATTAGATGCGTTTTCAAGTTAACTTGAAACATTAATTTTTCGAAAGAAAGTCCATCTCACACTTCACGCTCTTCATCCGAAATCACCGACCTGGGTAGCCTGGAAAGATC
>JAOZOY010000007.1:0-20158 GCA_029933005.1 Deltaproteobacteria bacterium | reverse complement strand
CTCACACTTCACGCTCTTCATCCGAAATCACCGACCTGGGTAGCCTGGAAAGATCAAATGATTGTGCCGCCTCAACACCGGCCAGAAAGGCCTGGCTATTCATATCACGGGTTTTTGCCGGAACCTTCTTCAGCACGGTTTTTTCCAACCCCTCTATGCTGACAGCCGGACAAAAATGACCGACCGCTCCCAGAGCCACGACATTTGCCACCAGTTCCCTGTCAAATTTTTCCCTGGCAATACGGGTGAAGGGAATGGCAATGACCCGGCTGGTGGGCATTTGTTCAACAAAGGTGGAATCGACAAGCAATAGGCCATTTGGTTTAAAATCAAAAAAATAAGCATCAAGAGCTACCTGATTCATTGCCAGAAACAGATCCATCTGGATCACTTTAGGATAATCAATTTCATGATCACTGATAACGACTTCGGCCTTGCTTTTGCCGCCGCGTGCTTCCGGCCCATAACTTTGTGTTTGACAGACTTTCTTGCCGTCATAAACAGCAGCAGCCTCGGCCAGAATCACCGCCGCCAGAATAATTCCCTGCCCTCCCGAACCTCCAAAACGAATTTCATAACGATCATCTTTCATGATTTTACTTCCCGGCCTTTTGCCCTGTCCCTGATTTTTTGATACTCCTCGGTATAACTTGGCTTGTCGATATCCGTCAGGACACCGATGGAAAATTTACCCTTCAATTCCTCGGGACTCATTTTTTTGGCCCTTGTAGTGGTGACGGCATGGTCCTTGAACCATTTCATCATGGTCACCGGATCACTCATCTCGTTACGCCGACCGTACTGGGTATGACAATTCGTCATAATTTCAATAACGCTGAAACCCTCTTTTTCAATTCCCCTGGAGATCAACTTGTCCAGGGCCGGCACATGATAGACCGTGCCCCGGGCGACATAAGAGGCCCCGGATGTCACAGCAAGATCGGCAATAGAAAACGCATGCTCGATATGACCATAGGGTGATGTTGTGGAATTTGAACCGTAAGGAGTCGTGGGCGAATACTGACCGCCGGTCATGCCGTAAATCTGATTATTGATAATAATGGCTGTCAGATTGAGATTACGGCGGGCGGCATGAATGAAATGATTACCGCCGATAGCCGTGGCATCGCCGTCTCCCATTACCGTAAGAACATTGAGGGAAGGATTGGCCAACTTGATCCCGGTGGAAAAGGTCAAAGCTCGACCATGGGTGGTGTGCAGTGTGTTAAAATCGACATAGGCCGGCAGTCGGCCCGAGCAGCCGATTCCTGAGGCCAGAACAAGATCATTCTTCGCAAGCCCCAACCCGTCAATGGCCCGAATCAGTGATCCCAGAACAATGCCGATACCACAACCGGGGCACCAGACATGGGGAAATTTTTTGTCATGCCGCAAGTATTTATGCCGAATTCGTGTTATTTCCGCTATCATATTTTTTTCCTGTGAATAAAAAAAGATTCAAAGGGACAAAGGGACAAATCACATTTCTCTCAACCGTTCACAGATCTCTTCCGGCGTGATCAACTGACCGTCAATACGATTTATTTTTTCAACCTTGGAGGAGGTATTGACCCGTTTCACTTCGCGGCTGATCTGCCCCAGGTTCATCTCGGGTACCAGCACAGCCCGACATTGGCGCAAAACCCCGCTCACCGCCATTTTAGGAAAGGGAAACAAGGTGACCAGATGCAGCAAACCGGCTTTAACGCCCTTTTTCCTGGCCATTCTAATCCCCCTTAAGGCAGACCGTGAGACGGAACCATAGGCGATGACAGCCACCTCGGCATCCTCCATCAGCATGGATTTTGTCATCTGAATCTCATAAAACCCATTGGTAATTTTTCTGAAAAGACGACGCTGAAACGCATCAATTTCCTCGGGGCGCTGGGTCGAGTGACCATGCGCATCGTGAACAAGGCCGGTGACATGATGACGATATCCGTCGCCAAAGGAAGCCATGGGCGGCACCCCTCTGCTGTTGTCCTCATAGGGCTGATACCATTCAGGCGGCATGCTGGGCTTGATACGTTCGACAACCTCAAGTTTTTTCCGGTCCGGCAGGACAATGGCTTCTCTGGTATGGGCAACCACTTCATCGGAAAGGATCACAACGGGAATCCGGTATTTTTCGGACAGATTAAAGGCATGAACCGTAATTTCAAAACAATCGTGAACCGATGAGACAGAGAGAACGATGATGGGATGAGTGCCATGGGAACCCCAGCGGGCCTGCATCACATCACCCTGAGCCGGACTGGTCGGCAGCCCCGTGCTTGCTCCGCCCCGCATGACATTAATCACAACGCAAGGGACTTCCGTGACACAGGCAAAACCGAGATTTTCCTGCATCAGCGAAAAACCAGGGCCACTGGTAGCAGTCAAACTTTTCACTCCGGCAAGCGACGCACCGACAATGACGCCCATACTGGCAATCTCATCCTCCATCTGGATAAAGGTGCCGTCCACCATGGGCAGCCGGACAGACATCAACTCAGCAATCTCCGATGCCGGAGTAATCGGGTATCCGGCAAAAAAACGACAACCGGCGGCCAAGGCCCCTTCAACCATGGCCTCGTTGCCCTGAAGAAGACGGGTTTTTCCATTTTGGTCACGAGCCATCTGACTTTCTCCTTCTTCGATCCGGGTAACGCTTGATTATGGTTATGGCAAAATCAGGACAGTGTAACTCGCAGAACCGGCAGCCAATGCAATCATCGGGACGGACAATCACCGGACTGCCCATTTCATCCATTTCATAAACCTTGCGAGGACAAAAGGCGACGCAGATGCCGCATCCCTTACACCAGTCCAGAAAAATCTGTTGCTTAAACAGTTTTTTTCCTTTTTTTTCCATCTCAAGCTTTTTTTCCCAATACTCATCTTGAACTTCGGTGCTTGATGAGTTCCGGACTGTTTCTTCTTCAGGGGTCATAATTTCTGGTTCCCTTGAGACTGATTGGTCTTTGTGAAAAAATGATAAAAATGTGTGAATTTACATAAACGAATCATACTGTTACTATCATAGCAAAGAACAAATTGGATTTGCCACCTAAATTACTCCAGCCAAAAAAAATGCCGATCGGCATAAAGCCCGATCGGCATTTTTTATTCTACAGACAAAACGCGGCAAGACATATGCATTAATAGTTCTTATCGGCATAGGCCAGCCAACCACCGGCAATAACCAGATCCCTGTCAAAAGAGTTCAGAGTAAAATCAAAATAAATCTCTTCCTTGCCCCAGACAGTCAAACGTTTTTTATCCAGATCAACGCTGATTGTCACATCATTGACAAGTGCGAAAATCAAATCAATCTCCTCCCTGGTCAATTCAATGGCCAGCATACCGCAGTTAAACATGTTCTGACGAAAGATGCGGGCAAAGCTTTCAGCGATCACCACATTAATATCATTCACCTCAAAAACCCAGACAGCATGCTCCCGAGACGAACCGCAGCCGAAATTGCCCCTGGTGACAATAACACGGGCATTCTTGATATCCGACTTGAAATGCGGCAGTTTCAGATCTTCCAGAATAAACGGCTTTAAGGCCTGTTTTGAATTTTCGGTGAGATATTTCGCCGGAATGATCTCATCGGTATTAATATCACTTCTGTCCAGAAACAGGGCCGGACCTCCAAATGTCTTCATAAGCAACCTCTTTGGAATTTTAGATTTCGAAATGCGAATTTCAGATCAATCTTTTTTATGACGTAGTCTGAGATCCACATTCCAAAATCAAAAATCTAAATCATTTTCCTCGGATCAGTAATGACCCCTTCTACCGCCGTTGCAGCAGCGCTTGCCGGACTCATCAGATGGACCATGCCACCCTTGCCCATGCGACCATTGAAATTACGATTTGTGGTGGAAGCACATACCTCTCCCGAGGCCAGAACCCCGTTGCTCATACCAAGGCAGGCGCCGCAGGTGGGGTTGGTTACACAGAAGCCCGCGTCCATGAATATTCGGATCAACCCTTCCTCGTTGGCCTGGGAAAAAATCTTCGGAGTGGCCGGCGACAGAATACCCCGCACACTGTCTGCCAGTTTCTTCCCTTTCAGGACAGCGGCAGCAACCCGCAGATCCTCGATTCGGCCATTGGTGCATGATCCCATATATACCTGGTCAACCGGAGTTCCCTCCATGGCCATGACATCTTTCACCTCATCGGGCTTATATCCATAGGTAACCTGGGGCACAAGGGACGAGACATCAAAAACCAATTCAGCTGCATAATCAGCATCAGAATCGGAATGCCATTTAGAAAAATCCTCCACAACCGCATCAATGGAAACATAATCATCACTGATAAATGGCCAGAGATATTCCGCTGTTACCCGGTCGGGCATACAGACACCACAGGTTGCACCGGCCTCAATAGCCATGTTGCACAGAGTCATCCTGGCCTCCATGGACATCTGTTCAACAACAGGACCGCAAAATTCCATAACCTTGTCTGTTGCTCCGTTCACCGTTAATTCCTTAATGATGTACAAAATCACATCCTTGGCAAAAACTCCGTCAGGCAGCAGTCCGATAATTTCAATCTTCATGGTTTGCGGCATGCGGAAAGAACAGACGCCTTTTAAAATGCCCACTTCCAGATCCGTGGTGCCGATTCCCGCGGCAAAGGCTCCAAAAGCTCCGTGGGTGCAGGTATGGGAATCCCCCATGATCACCGTATATCCCGGACGAATAAATCCTTTTTCCGGAAAAAGAGCATGACAGACACCATTGGAGCCAATGTCAAAAAAATCGACGATTTCATGGCGCCGGGCCCAATCCCGAAGAATCTTGGCCTGGGTGGCGGTCTTTGAATCCTTGGACGGCGTGACATGATCAATAACCGCCTTGATTTTTGTTCTGTCAAACACTCTGTCCATACCACGCTCGACAAGATCGTTGATGGCAATAGGCGTGGTAATCTCATGACACATCACCACATCAATATCCAGTACTACATTTTCAGCTGAAGGTTTATCGCGTAGATGGGATGCAAATATCTTTTCCGTAATGGTCTTTCCCATGAATTTTACTCCTTATCCATATCAAACAAAAAAATGTATTTCCTTTTTCAATCAAATTTGTGATACTTTATCATAACTTAGCAAACTTAACACGCTTCTTTTTGTCCCGTATCTGCACCCTTCAAAACAAAAATGGATCGTAACTGTTCATAGTTTTGGTGATTGATAGCCCTACCTGAATACTTACAATGGCTCACACAAAAGATAAATCGGCAAAATCAATCATGAACGAAGAGGATGCTGCAATCAGGCTGATCTTCGAAATCATTGAAAGCGATTACCCCTCTGAAACCAAAGAACTTCATGAAATTTTCATAGACGTACGGAATCTTTTTCAGGGCCGCTGGTCCAGTCACGAGGCCTGTCAAACATCTTATCACACCCTGGATCATTGCCTTGATGTCACCCTGGCTGCAGCACGCATGGTCAGCGGCTGGAACCGAATCCATGACTCAAATTCCATTCCTCCCTCCATCTTTAAGGCTGGATTGACAGCAGCTCTTCTGCATGACAGCGGCTATATCAAGAACAAAAACGATTATGAGGGCAAGGGCGGTAAATTTACCTTCAGCCATGTCAAAAGAAGCATGAACCTGACCCGAACCTATCTGGTTTCCCGGAAATGGTCTGCGGATCTGATTGATTTTACGACTTGGACGATTTCAATTACGGAGTTTCTCGGGGAACCTGATCTCTCTGTATACAAAGAGTCTGATCCCTGCTCCATCATGGGACGAATTGTCGCCTCCTCCGACCTGGTCGCCCAGATGGCCGATGTCAATTATATTGAAAGTCTTAAATTACTCTATGAAGAATTTCTCGAGGCCTATGAGTACGAGGGAATTGAAAATATCAAGAGCCGATCCGTTATCACCTATGATTCCTTTCATGATTTGCTTTCCGGCACTCTTTCCTTTTACAGAGATTTCATGCTTCCCAGGCTGGTACTGCTCGGCCGTATTGACCAGTACCTGATTCCTTTTTTCGGCAATGGCCGCAACCCATATCAAGAAAATATAACGGCAAATATTTCAACCCATTTTTTCAGTAAACAGGTGCAGTGGAAAAAACTGGGTGAAGTCTTTGAGGAACTTGACCTGGTTTCACGAGAAAATATCAATAATGCTTTGAGAATCCAGAAGAAGGAAAAACAAGATCTCCCGGACAACAATTTTTCTTCAACCCGGAAACGGATATTTAACTGGATTAACAAAGATTCCTCCCACTGCAGATGCCTTGGCGTGATCCTGATGGATATGGGCGTGGTTGACCCGAAAGTTTTGCGCGAAGGACTACTGGCCCAGGTTTTTCATCCCGCATCCCTGCAGGCTCTTTCCCGTCAGGATCTTTTATCCCTGCTCCAGGTTGTTAACCTGACTTTAAACGCCCGTCAGGATCCATGGATACTTGAACAGATCCTGGCTATGATTAATGAAATCCTTTCCTGCGAATCAGCAACCCTGATGTTAATCAATCCCCAGGAAAATAGAATGATTGAAGCAACCTGTTCTCCGGTTCTACAGGACAGAACGCAAAATCGTGATATCCCTCTGGACAAGGGTTTACCCGGCTGGGTCTTCCGTCACGGACGTCCGGCCATTGTCAATGAAAACCAGCCGAAAACTCTTCCCGTCAATAGTCACGGCGCGAGTGAAACCCGCTCAATTCTGGCGGTACCCCTCCACATCATGGGAGAATTTGTCGGGGTGATCGAACTGACCAATAAAAAAGATGACAATTTCACTGAAAATGATGTTAACTTCATGACCATTCTGGCCAATATCCTGGCCATATCTCTTGACCAGTTGACTTTTGCAATCTGATTCCAGTAAATTTTCTTTTTCACCAACTACTGTTAAGTTCGAATTTACAAGAAGATAATAAAAATACAGCAGAAACATCTTTATATATTTTTTTGAACCACGAATGGATACAAATCCACACTAATTTTTTTCCTGTTTATTGGTGTTTGTTCGTGGTTCCTTTTGTGGGCTAGATTACTTCAGCACAACCGGCTTCCTTAGAAAAAACTTGCAATGAAAAAAATCCTCTCTTTCTGTTTCATTCTCCTGGCAGGACTCCTCTGCCAGTCGCCCGCCATGGCGGCCCATGGCATCAGTATTGACGGCCAGTTAAAATACGCTGCCGATTTCAGTCATTTTGACTATGCTTCTCCCAGGGCGGTTAAAGGCGGCGACCTTATTCTCCATGATCTGGGCAGTTTTGACAAAATGAACCCCTACACCCTGAAAGGGACTGCGGCGGCCGGCCTGACCGATTTTGTCTTTGAAACCCTTGCCGTGGCAAGCCTGGACGAGCCCTTTGCCGAATACGGCCTGATCGCAAAGAATATCGAGGTTGCTGAAGATCGATTATCAATCACCTACACTATTGACGAGAGAGCCCAATTTTCCGATGGGTCTCCAATTACTCCCGAAGATGTCAAGTTTTCTCTGGAAACCCTGAAAAGTTCTGTTGCCCACCCTTTTTACCAGACCTATCTGCAGGATATCAGCGCTGCTGAAATTGTCGATTCCAACCGGGTCAAATTCCGGTTCAAACAAACGAACCGGGAAATTCACATGATTGCCAGTCAGCTTCCGGTTTTTTCCAAAAAATTCTATGAAAATCATCCCTTTGACGAGTCCTCGTTAACTCCGCCTCTGGGCTCCGGTCCCTATATCGTCGATACGGTGAATTCCGGCAAATCAATTTCTTACCGCCGCAACCCGCATTACTGGGCCAAGGACCATCCCTGCCGGAAAGGGATATTTAATTTTGATACCATCACATTCAAGTATTTCAAGGACCAGATTGTCTCGGTGGAGGCCTTTAAGGCCCATAATTTTGATTTCATGTACATCAATATTGCCAAGCAGTGGGCCAGGGATCTCACGGGTCCGAAATTTGACGACGGTCGAATCAAAAAAGAATACCTTGATCACATGAACAATGCCGGCATGCAGGGTTTTGTCTTTAACACCAGAAGATCTTTTTTTAAAGACCGGTGTGTCAGAAAGGCCCTGGGACTGGCCTTTGATTTCGAACAGACAAACAAGACTCTTTTCTTTGATCAATACACCCGGTCAAACAGCTATTTCAGCAACTCGGAACTGGCCGCAACCGGTCTGCCACAGGGGCTTGAACTGAGCTATCTTGAACCGTTCCGGGATCAATTGCCGCCGGAGGTCTTTACCACGCCCCTGACTCCTGTGTCAGGTGGTTCCCGCCGGCAGGTAAGAAATAACCTTCGCCAGGCAAGGGAACTGTTGCAGAAGGCGGGCTGGTCAATCAAAGATGGAGTCTTAAGAGACAAAGAAGGACTTCCCTTCCAATTTGAGATCCTGCTGGTTTCTCCCTCCTTTGAGCGGGTCATGGCTTCTTATGTCAAAAATCTCAAAATCCTGGGAATCCAGGCCTCCTACAGGACAATCGATCCGGCTTTATATATCAGGCATCTACGCAACTTTGATTTTGACATGACCGTAAAGGTCTTCGGCCAATCCCAATCACCGGGAAACGAACAGCGGGATTACTGGAGTTCCGCTGCGGCGGAGCAGTCCGGTTCACAGAACCTGATAGGAATCAGGGATCCGATTGTCGACAATTTGGTGAACCGCATTGTCTACGCAGCCAGCCAGGAAGAACTGACTGCTGCCTGCCGCGCCCTTGACCGCGTCCTCTGGTACGGCTATTATGTGGTCCCTAACTGGTATGTTGCCAGACACCGGGTCGTTTACTGGAACATTTTCGAGAAGCCCAAGATTCAGCCTCTTTACTATTCTCCCATGCAGGCCTTGATGACGTGGTGGGTGAAATAGAAGACCCATGTTCCCCTACATCCTTCGCCGCATCCTCCTTATGATCCCGACTCTGTTCGGCATCATGTTGCTCACCTTTACCGTCACTCAATTTGTCCCCGGTGGGCCGGTGGAACGAATGATCGCCGATCTTGAGGGTTCGGCGAGTGGCGGCGAGGTCAGCGCCTCGGCAACCACTCTCTATCAGGGCTCCAGGGGGCTTGATCCCGAACGGATCGAGCAGATCAAGGCTCTGTACGGGTTTGACAAACCGCCGGTTGAACGGTTTTTCTCCATGATGAAAAACTATATCCTCTTTGACTTCGGCTCCAGCTATTACCATCATCAAAGCGTTGTGGATCTGGTTATCTCCAAGCTGCCGGTCTCCATGTCCCTGGGACTGTGGACCTTTATCATTGTCTACTCAACCTGCATTCCCCTGGGCATCAAAAAAGCGATTCGGGACGGATCACGCTTTGATGTTTTTTCAAGCACGATTATTCTCATCGGCTATGCTATTCCCGGCTTTGTCCTGGCTATAGTCTTTATCGTTCTTTTCGGTGGCGGCAGTTTCTGGAATATTTTCCCCCTGCGCGGCCTGGTGTCGGACAACTGGCACGAACTGGGACTGATGGCTCAAATCCTCGATTATCTCTGGCACATGGTCCTGCCCATTACGGCAAGCACGGTGGGTAGCCTGGCCGTGATGACCCTGCTCACCAAAAACAGCTTTCTTGAAGAAATAAGAAAACAGTATGTTCTCACGGCCCGGGCCAAGGGACTTTCCGAAAACCAGGTTCTTTACCATCACATTTTCCGCAACGCCATCATCCCCATTATCACCGGCTTTCCCGGCTCGTTCATCACAGCCTTCTTCACCGGCAGCCTGCTGATTGAGACCATCTTTTCCCTGGATGGACTGGGACTGCTGGCCTATGAATCCATTCTGAACCGGGATTATCCGGTGGTGCTTGGAACCTTGTACTTTTTCACCATCCTGGGATTGATCTCCAGGCTGCTCTCAGATCTAAGCTATGTCGTTGTTGACCCGCGCATCACCTTTGACAGTGTGGAATCATCCTGATGGCACTGAAAAAGAAAAGACAGAGTCTGGCCCGGAGACGCTGGAATAAATTCAAAGCTAACAAGAGAGGGTTTTACAGCCTCATCCTCTTTTCCCTGCTGTTTACCATCACCCTTGGCGCTGAAATCGTCAGTAATGACAAGCCTTATTTCATCCGTTACAACGACAGTTTTTATTTCCCCATGTTCAGAAGTTATGCGGAAACCACTTTTGGCGGTGATTTTGAAACCGAGGCTGACTATCGCGACCCGTATATTCTCGAAAAAATCACCACAAACGGCAATTTCACTCTTTTCCCGCCTAATCCCCACAGCTATGCCTCGATCAATCTTGAGCTTGATGAACCCGTGCCATCTCCCCCCTCCAGAGTCAACCTGCTTGGCACCGATGACCGGGGCCGCGATGTGCTGGCCCGTCTGATTTACGGATTCAGACTGTCCGTGCTCTTCGGTTTGGTTCTGACTTCCATCGGCACGTGCCTGGGGATTATCGCCGGCGCGGTTCAGGGTTATCTGGGCGGCAAGACCGATCTATTCTTTCAGCGCTTCATTGAAATCTGGAGCGCCATGCCCGAACTCTATCTGCTGATCATCTTTTCCTCAATCTTTAAGCCCAGCGTGGCTCTGCTGCTGATCCTGCTTTCCATGTTCGGCTGGATGGGATTGTCCGATTATGTCCGGGCCGAGTTTCTGAAAAACCGCAATCTTGATTATGTCCTCGCCGCCAAGGCCCTGGGCGTGGGTAATCTGAAGATCATGTTTCGCCATCTCCTGCCCAACGGCATGACCCCGGTGATCACTTTCCTGCCCTTTCGTATGTCCGGAGCCATCCTGGCCCTCACAAGCCTTGATTTTCTCGGCCTGGGCGTACCGCCGCCAACACCGAGCCTGGGCGAACTTCTGGCCCAGGGCAAAAGCAACATCAATGCCTGGTGGCTTTCCCTGAGCACCTTTACCGTGCTTGTGGGCATGTTGATTCTGCTTATTTTTATCGGTGAGGCCCTGCGGGAAACCCTTGATCCTAGAAAAAAATGAAAAGAAAGGGGCAAAGAGTAC
Source organism: Deltaproteobacteria bacterium (assembly GCA_029933005.1). Lineage (GTDB taxonomy): Bacteria > Desulfobacterota > Desulfobulbia > Desulfobulbales > SURF-16 > JAGHCC01. The sequence goes on along the minus strand of JAOZOY010000007.1, from coordinate 9,190 downwards.
GTCTACTGTGAGGCAACCTCAAAGATTTTTCTAACCATCTTAAATTGCAGTTTTTCTAAAATGGATAATCATGCCTTTGGCATCCTTTTAATACTTTGCTTAATTTCTGTTAAAGATATTTCAGCTGTGATAGAATACGTAATGAAGCATTTATGTTGGATATCAAACGGATGGAAGTAGACGCATACAATCGGCTACTCATCCTGTAAAACCCTTAAAATATAAATTAAAACATTATGAGCAATATCTTGTTCAAACGAATGAGCCTCTTATGAAAAAATATGAAATGTAGTATTGTTTTGCTTGCTGCGGTATTTATAGCATCTGGTTTAGGACAACAGCCAGAACTACCAACAACCCCTGATTTTGTTACAATTCTTGAGGATGCATTTGATAATCAAAAAAGTGATTTTCAAATTCAGGGAGAAGGTGTTGTGACGAGAATCTTGTCAGATGACATCGATGGATCGCGCCACCAGAGATTCATTTTACAGATAGGTCAAAAGCTGACGGTGCTTGTCGCTCATAACATAGATATTGCGGATAGGCTCCCGGGATTGACAATGAACTCTACGGTAGAATTCTACGGTGAATATGAATGGAATGATTTAGGCGGAGTTATCCACTGGACACATCTTGATCCGCAAGGTTATCATATCAATGGTTGGTTGAAATATAATGGAGAAACATATCAGTAGTCTTTATGAAAAAGAATTACCTGGTTCTTTTACCCTGCTACGTCCTTGAGAAACAAATTGGGGACAACTCATGGTTTTGCAAATTAAGGCGTTACGCGACTTAAGATTACCAAATCAAATTTGGTGAAATTCTATCCATCCTCATTTTTCCATTTTTACTGTTTTTGGATTCCAACTCTCTCCCTTGAATGTATTCTCAAATTTTCCAAGAATAAACTTATATTTTTTGATAGTATTCCTCTTTGAATTTGCTTTTTGATACTGTAAACAGAAAGTGATCGCTTCGGGAATCTTCATAGCAGCCTTCCTCCTTATAGAAATTAACTTGTTTTCTATGGATTCGGATTATTTGGCGGCTCTCTTTCCGACTTTGAAGGTGAGAATGGATTGTTGGAGCGATTTTAAAACACCTGAACCTCTACACACAATGTGAAACCATGAAAATCGCATTATTAGGCCTGACCAACACAGGCAAAAAAACCCTGTTCAAACTTTTGACCGGACGTGATGTGCCGGCATCCATGAAACCCGGTGAAATTTTAGAAGGCGTCGGACCAATCCGAGACAAACGCATTGACATCCTTGCCGAAATCTTCAAGCCTGACAAAACAACCTATGCAGAGAATCATTTTGTGCTCTGTCCCGATATTACTGAAGGCAGCCAGACACGGGAATGGATGGATCCTGCTCGTCGTTGTGATCTTCTCTGTATTTTAATCCGCGCTTTTAAATCTGAAGCTGTCTATCATCCTGCCGGTATAGTTAACCCTGAACGGGATAAGGCCAATATCGAAACCGAGCTTTTGCTCGCCGATCTGCAACTGGTCGAAACACGACTGCAACGTCTCGCCAAGGAAAAAAAGGCCGGCCAAAGTCAGGCCCAGAAGCTTGAAGAAGATATTCTCAAACGCTTCCAGGCAGCGCTTGATGAAGAAAAACTACTCTCTACAGTTTGCCTTGAACCCCATGAGGAGACCGTCATCAGAAGCCTCGATCTGATAACACGAACACCGATTCTCTATGCATACAATATTTCCGAGGATGACATAGGCAATAATTTCGACGCCGGCATTTTTGTCATCTCTTGCAAAATCGAAAAAGAAATAGACGCCATCGAAGACCCTGGTGAGCAACAGGAATTCCTCGAGGCCATGGGCCTTTCCTCCCCTGGCTTGGAACGAATCAATGCGGCACTTTACAACGCCCTTGGCCTGATGTCATTTTACACGGTCGGCGAAGATGAATGCCGGGCATGGACTATCAAAAAAGGTGCCAGTGCTCCAGCCGCAGGTGGCAAGATTCACAGTGACATCGAACGCGGCTTCATTCGGGTCGAGGTGATCAAATACGATGATCTCATTAAACTGGGCTCTGAACAGGCCGTTAAGGCAAAAGGCAAATTACAGTTACAGGGACGCGATTATATTATAGAGGACGGCGACATCTGTCATTTTCTCTTCAATGTATAAAGACCTCCATAAAAAACAGCTGGAAAGCGTTATTTAATTTTAGGAACATTTCATGGAAACACTTACTGAAATATGGGACCAGCTGAATAATATTTACAAATCCATTTCTATACTCATTATTGCCGTTGCCGGTTATTCCCTTTGCCGATCTCTCATAATAAAAAAATTGCAAAGCCTGGCTGCTTCAACGGCTAACGATCTTGATGACCGCCTTGTTTATTTTGTCAAACAGTTCCTCGGCGTCTTTGCCTTCTTTTGCATAGCAACCATCCTGTTAAAAATTAATGGTATTAAAATTTCACCGCTCCTGGCCGGAGCTGGAATAGTTGGTGTCTCATTAGGTTTTGCCGCAAAGGAGACCATTGCCGATATATTGGCCGGCATTTTCCTAATAGCCGATCAACCAATTCGCATTGGAGACAGAATAAAGATAGAAAAAATCGGCAGCCATTGGGGAGGTTGGGGTGATGTTGTTGATATTGGCTTGCGAAGGACAAGAATTAAAAACACGGACGGGGTATATATCAATTATCCTAATGCACTTTTAGCAAACTCGGTTATCACTAATTTTTCCTACCAAAAAAGTCCTGTCCGAGTCAGAATTCGTTTTCAGGTTGATTATGATGCCGATTTAAATCAGACAAAAAAAATAACCACCGATGCGGTGGCCTCCTGTCATGGTGTCTTGCCTGACACCGCCCAGACCATCATTCGTTCTCTTGATGATTCACAGGGGAATATGCTTACCGGCATCCTAGTGGAAACACGCTATCGCATTAAGGATGTGCGAAAACGGACAATAATTCGTTCTGAAGTTTTACAAAAAGTTTTGGAGAAATTAAGAACCCATAATATCCCTGTCGCCACACCAAAAATGCGATTGGAAAATGAACGTCACTGGGTTGAGACATATAAGTAACTGGTAATCGATTACAGACCAAGGTTTTCGCAATCTTGTAGACCCCGGTGAACGGTTACAGTAACTGTATTGAAATTGACATAACCCTCTGCCCTTTTGAATCTTTGCCCCTTATAGAAAATGCTCATCCAAATCAACAATCTCAGCACTGGTTTTTATACCGAAGAGGGTTTCTCAAAAGTCCTGCACCAGGTTTTTCTTAATATAGACGAGGGGGAAACCGTTGCCCTGGTTGGGGAATCAGGTTCCGGCAAATCGATCACCGCTCTTTCCATCCTTCAGCTCATAGAGAGGGACACTGTTGAAAGTCAGGGAGAGATCCTGTTCGAAAATCAAAATCTGCTGGATCTTCCGGAAAAAAAAATGCGGACCATCAGGGGAAACCGGATCGCCATGATCTTCCAGGAACCCATGACCTCCCTGAATCCGGTTTATCCCATTGGCAACCAGATCATCGAGCCATTGATTCAGCACCAGGGCCTCAACAAAGATGAAGCGCGCAAGCGGGCGGTCAAGCTTCTGACCCGCACCCGGATCGCCGATCCTGAAAATCGGATGCAGAGCTTTCCCCACCAATTGTCCGGTGGCCAGCGTCAGCGGGTGATGATCGCAATGGCCCTGGCCTGCCGCCCTGCCCTTCTTATCGCCGATGAGCCAACCACAGCCCTTGATGTCACCATTCAGGCACAGATCATGGAACTGCTCAAGGAACTGCAGCAGGAATTGAAGATGGCAGTCCTGCTCATCACCCATGATCTTAATATGGTCAGAAAGACGGCAGACCGCGTCAATATCATGCATCAGGGGAAAATCGTCGAACACGGACAAACAGAAGAAATTTTTACAGCGCCGCAGCACCCCTACACCATCCATCTTCTGGGCAGTGTGCCCCATGGCGAACCTGCTCCCCGAAAAAAATCCCGGCCGCTGATCACGATCAGCAATCTTCATTGTCATTTTCCGATCAGAAAGGGCTTTTTCAAACGCAAGGTGGGAGAAATCAAGGCGGTAAACGGGGTGAGCCTGACCATCCGGGAGGGATGGACTTACGGGATTATCGGAGAATCGGGTTCCGGTAAAAGCACCCTGGGGATGTGTATTCTACGGCTGACAAACTGCCACGGCCACATCGACTATAACGGTCGTAACCTACTGACGCTGAATACGAGAAAATTACGCCCCCTGCGTCGGGAACTGCAGGTGGTCTTTCAGGATCCGTTTTCTTCTCTTTCTCCCCGGCTCACCATTGCCCAGATCATCAGCGAGGGTCTGGAGGTGCATGGAATCGGCAAAAACAGAGCGGAACGGAAACAAATTGTCGAACAGAGCCTGGAGGAAGTCGGTCTTGCTGGATCGATGGCTGACCGTTATCCCCATGAATTTTCCGGTGGTCAACGCCAGCGCATTGCCATTGCCAGAGCCGTAGTACTTCAGCCAAAATTCATTGTCCTTGACGAGCCCACCAGCGCCCTGGATATGACCATCCAGGCCCAGATCATCGAACTTCTGCGCGACCTGCAGCAAAAATACAACATGACCTATCTCTTTATCTCCCATGACCTCCAGGTTGTCCGCGCCCTGGCCAATGAAGTGGCGGTCATGAAGGACGGCATGATTATTGAGTCAGGCCCGGCCCATGAAATTTTTACCTCGCCAAAAGAGAAATACACCAAAATATTGACGAGTTGTGTTTCAATGTCATTAACTTAATCGCAAAATCCCCCTTTTTCCAAGGAGGATTTTGCGGATGAGGTCAGTCAAAATATCTAACCTGCTTTGGCAAAATTCAAACTTCGACCATCACCGGCAGCATCGATGAGAACAGTGTCTCCTTCCTGAAACCGGCCGTCCAGGATCTCCATGGCCAAGCCGTCGAGAATATAATGTTGAATAGCCCGTTTCAAAGGCCGGGCGCCAAAAGCAGGATCATAACCCACCTCGACCAGGAAATCCTTGGCCGCCCCGGTCAATTCGACGTGAAACTTCTGTTCCTCCATTCTTTTCCGCAAAAGAACAAGCTGAATATCAACAATTTTGGCCAGATCCTCCTTTGACAGGCTGTGGAAGGTAATGATCTCGTCGATTCGGTTCAAAAACTCCGGTTTGAACTTCCGGTGCATCAATTCGTCAATCTGAGTTTGCAGTCTTTCCGGATGGCCGGTGCCATGTTCCATGATTAAATCACTACCAAGATTCGAGGTCATGATCAGAATTGTGTTCTTAAAAATAACCGTCCTGCCATGACCATCGGTCATCCGGCCATCATCGAGAATCTGCAGCAGGATATTAAACACATCGGGATGGGCTTTTTCAATCTCATCAAAAAGAATGACGGCATAGGGACGTCGCCGTACCGCTTCAGTAAGATGCCCCCCCTCGTCATATCCCACATAGCCCGGAGGCGCACCGATAAGCCGGGACACGGAATGTTTCTCCATATATTCAGACATGTCCAGACGGATCATGGACTGTTCGCTGTCAAAGAGAAATTCGGCCAGAGATCTGGCAAGCTCGGTCTTGCCGACCCCGGTGGGACCGAGAAAAATAAATGATCCCAGGGGCCGATTCGGATCCTGCAAACCAGCCCTGGCCCGGCGTACTGCATTAGCCACCGCCGTAATGGCCTCTTTCTGGCCCACAACCCTTTCGGCCAGTTTGTCCTCGGTATGAACCAGTTTCTCTTTTTCACCTTCAAGGAGCTTGTCAACGGGAATACCGGTCCACTTGGCCACAACTGCGGCAATGTCCCCGGCTGAGACCTCTTCCTTGAGCATCTGCCGATCCTTCTGGATCTCGGCAAGCCTTTTATTATTTTCTGCCAGCTTTTTCTCCAGTTCACCTATTCTGCCGTAGCGTATTTCCGCAACCTTGCTCAGGTCTCCAGCCCGCTCGGCCTGCTGCTCTTCAACATGAGCCTCGTCAATGGCGGATTTGACACTTCGGATATCCTGAATAACATCCCGTTCCAGGCTCCAGTGTCCCTTCATGCTGTTGAGGTTCTCATTGATGTCGGCCAGTTCAGCCTCAATCTTGGCAAGCCGCTCCCTGGATGGCTCATCCTTTTCCTTCTTCAGGGCCTCGCGCTCAATCTCAAGCTTGATGCGCTGCCGGTCAACTTCATCTATTTCAGTAGGCATACTGTCAATTTCAATACGTAGCCGCGAGGCTGCCTCATCAATGAGATCAATGGCCTTGTCCGGTAAAAATCGGTCAGCAATATAACGCTGGGAAAGGGTTACTGCTGCAACGGCGGCTGAATCACGGATACGAACACCATGGTGTACCTCATACTTCTCCTTGATGCCGCGCAAAATGGCTATAGAATCTTCAGTAGAAGGTTCCTTAACCAGAACCTGTTGAAACCGGCGCTCCAGGGCTGCATCTTTCTCTATGGTACGGTATTCATTTAAGGTTGTGGCGCCAATACAATGCAACTGGCCGCGGGCCAAGGCGGGCTTCAACATATTCGAGGCATCCATGGAACCTGCCGCAGCGCCGGCGCCGACCAGGGTATGAATTTCATCAATAAAAAGAATGATCTCCCCTTCCCTTTTCTCCACCTCCTTAAGAACCGCCTTGAGCCGGTCTTCAAACTCGCCACGATACTTTGCCCCGGCAATCAATGCTCCCAGATCAAGGGTAAGGACCTGTTTATTGCTCAATGTATCAGGGATATCTCTCATGACAATACGCTGGGCCAAACCTTCAACAATGGCGGTTTTACCAACTCCCGGCTCACCAATCAAGACCGGGTTATTCTTGGTACGGCGGCTTAACACCTGGATAACCCGACGCACTTCATCATCCCGACCAATCACCGGATCAAGCTTACCCCGTTTCGCCAGATCAGTCAGGTTCTGAGTATATTTTTCCAGGGCCTGATATTTTTCTTCGGGGTTGGGATCCGTGACCCGCTGAGTTCCGCGAATATCCACCAGAGCCTGTAAAAAACTCTCTTTTGTCACTCCCCTGTTTTTAAGAAGATCAGCCGCCTTTGAATCACTTTCGTCCAAAATAGCTAAAAACAGATGCTCCTGACTGACATATTCATCCTTCATATCAGAAGCTATCTTAAAGGCTTGATCAAGTACCTTTTTTAAACGCTGGGAGGCATAAACCTGGCCAAACCCCCCGCCGCTGACTTTAGGTAGACTTGTCACCAGTTGATCAACCTCACTCAAAACAAGATGCGGATCTACACCAAGTTTACGCAGGACCGGACTGACAACACCTTCCTCCTGTTGAATGACAATTTTTAACAGATGTTCCGGCAGAATCTCCTGCTGCCCGTGCTGTTCCGCTAAATTCTGGGCCTCCTGGATGGCTTCCTGGGACTTCGTGGTAAATTTATCAAATTGCATCGCTTGTCCTCACAATTTCGAATTATTTAAAAAAAATCAAAATATTACTCTATAAATTATCTGATCTCTGTGAACTCCGTGTTGAAAAGATCTTCATATAAACAGATAAGTTTGCAAGGAATTATTGTCAAGCAGAGGAAAAACAAAGAGGACAGGAGATGCCCGGATGGGCTACTGGAGGCTCGGAATCAAAAAAATGAAATGAAAACCCTGAGAAGGACTGTGAGACTCTTGGGGTGGAACAAACTTTTCTAATAAGTAAGCCCGCAAAATTTTTACGAGCTCACCCTTCAAAAGTGTAGTGATATCTCCGGATTACGCCATGCACACCCTGCAGCGCCCGGTTTTCTTGGCCTGGTAAAGCAGCTCATCGGCTTTTTGTATCCATTCTTCTTTTGACAAATCGGGATGCCATTGAACAAGACCGATACTGACCCCAAATTTTTCTCCGGGTTTCGAAAAAATATCGAGCGCATCCACGGCATGACAGAGACGTTGGCCAAGACAATGAGCCGATTGCAAATCAGTATAAGGAAGAACAAGAAAAAATTCATCTCCACCCATCCGGACCAGAATATCACTGCTGCGTACCATCTTCGCAAAGGTCAGGGCGACCTGGCGCAGGACCCTGTCCCCTTCAGCGTGCCCGAGTTGATCATTGACCTGCTTAAACTTATCAAGATCCATGCTACACAGGGTCACAGGAAAACCGTGGCGTCTGGCGCTGGCAAGCAGGGGAGGAATTTGTTCATCAAAAACCCGCCGGTTTGCCAGTCCCGTCAAACTGTCCTGCCGAACCTGATCAAAAAGATCTTCATAATCAAGCGCCCGCTGCAAGGGTTCACTTAAAACCTCCAGCACATTATCAAACATTTCTGTTTCATCCGTGTCAATCTTTCGATGCTTACGGACGAGAAGAAGCCTGCCGCTTGTTTCCCTGACCCCCAAGGACCAACTCTTGACAAAAAAATGATTCTGATGCCTGCAAAGACCATCGTGTTGTTTTGCAGGATCATTAAATGCTTCTTCAGCAACCTTAATTACCCCACGCCGGTCAGGACCATGGCCCGAACAAAATAGATGTTTGCGCTGACGGTCTAAATGATTATAGCCAATAAGATCATGCTCCAGCAGCGGCATCAGCCAGACAGAAAATGTTTCTATCATGCTGTTCACGTCAAGGGCGCGAGCCAGACGGGCATGCAGATCATTGATCGTTGAAAGCCATTCCGAATTCTTTTTCATCCGCTTCAGCTCAGCAATGAGACTGGTTAACTCGCCGGGATTATTATCGATATGATTGTTTGTATCCAAAAAAGAGACGGCTGCATTCATCAAAAAACTCCTTCTCTATAATTTCTCGGCCCTCAAAGAGCCATGTGTCAATAAAATTTCTTTATAAATTGTTAAAGCTATTTTTATGCCACATTAATTCATGCATATATCTTAACGACAAAAAAACAGAAAACTTTACCTAACAAACTAAAATTGCACATATAATTTTAATTTGTTTTTTAGATAAAAAATTATTGAAGGCAAAATTATGGCTTGATGGTAAGAAATTTATTCCTCATCATGCAATTTTTACCCGGTGTTTTTTTCACTTGAGGTCAATAAAATGACAGATTTCACTCATCTCAGCAGTAGAAATTCCAATTTTACAGAAAAACCAAAATCGAAATGTAAATATTCGGCTTCTGTGAAAAAGTTTCGAAAAACTCGGTCTGTAAATGTTTGGATAGT
>JAOZOY010000107.1 GCA_029933005.1 Deltaproteobacteria bacterium | reverse complement strand
AGGTGACTAACTAGTGAGATCGGGAGGAATTAGTTGATATCTGTCTGGGGTTTGCAGAGAAAATGGAGCCGTTTCTGGATGAAACAGGCTGATTTAAGTTTTGCTGGGCGTCTGGCAACTCGTCTAGCCACGTGGTTTGCACCATCATATAAGGATCGTTCAATACTTTCGAACATGAATATGCTTGGATATATCTCTCCTGATGCTGTCGTTAATGTTCATCCTGATGACCTGAATTTTGAGGGAAATGTCTTTGTTGGAGATCGTTGTGTTTTTCATCAGAATAATAACCCTGAAAAAAACGGAGTAAGTGGAGGCTTGATTAAATTAGGTAAAAGAGTTCAGCTCTATAGCGATATTATTATTGAGATTGGGTGTGGTGGCGAGGTGGTCATTGGCGAGGACACTCATATCCAGCCACGGTGCCAATTAATGGCATATGTCGGAAATCTTGAGATTGGCCGCCGTGTTGAAATTGCACCTAATTGTTCATTTTATACTTATAATCATGGCGTTGAGGCAGATACACCAGTCAGGGAGCAACCCTGCTATACAAAAGGGGGGATCAGGATTTCTGATGATGTGTGGCTGGGAGTTGGTGTGATTGTATTGGATGGTGTGCAGATAGGGAAAGGAGCTGTAATCGGTGCCGGTTCCGTGGTTACCACAAGTATTCCCGAGGGAGCAATAGCTTTTGGGAATCCCGCACGGGTTTTAAAATTTCGTGTTAGCCGGGATGGGCAGGAAACCGCTGTTAAATGATCGTAAGCGATCACAGGCACCGAAGGTAAGTGAACGAAGTGAAACTCCGCTGCTGCGATCAGGCCGTTTGACATAGAGGGGGGCTATGGTCACCCACCCTGCTTGCAGCAGGTAGCGCAGACTCCGATCTCCGGCACCTGAGAACGCTTACAGTTGAGTGTGTCTCTTTTATTCAGAGGGATTTGAAGATAACAGGAGGGTCGCATGCTGTTTAACAGCTTTTCTTTTCTGCTTCTGGTGAGTATTACTTTTTTTTTCTACTATCTTCCTCCTTTTAAAAGGACGCAGAGATTTGTATTAATTTTGACGAGTTTTGTGTTTTATGCCGCAAATCAACCGGTTTTGCTGTTGCTTTTGGTCGGGTCTATTTTTATCAATATGCTCACCAGCTATTTGGTGTTCTATGGTGCGGAAAGGTTACGGAAAACATATGCAGTATTAGGTGTTGTCCTGAATTTGTCTATATTGGCTTTTTTTAAATATAGCCCGTTGATTGGTAAATCATTTTTTAATGAGGTAGAAGGAGTTGGGGAGTTTTTAATAGCGATTCCTTTACCGATTGGGATTTCCTTTTATACTTTTCAGGGCATCACGTTGTTGGTTGATTTATTCCAACAGGGCAATAAGACATATGAACATAATTATACGCCGCCAAAATCATTTTTAGATCATTCCGCGAATGTGGCTTTGTATATTTCCTTTTTCCCGCAACTTGTTGCAGGTCCTATAGTAAAAGCGCATACTTTTCTGCCGCAGATCAAGGCCAAGTCGCTTAACGAAGTTGATTGGGAGTTCTGTTTCAAGGCTCTCGTGCTGGGTTATTTTCTCAAAATGTTTGTGGCTGACAATTTGAAAGATCATACTTTCTGGCTAGCCTATCCACATTTTCAAAATATTGGGACATCTTCCTTGCTTATGATGCTGTTTGGCTATTCCATGCAAATTTTTGCTGATTTTGCCGGTTACTCTTTGATAGCAATAGGCGTAGCAGGGCTTTTTGGGTATCGGTTGCCTGAGAATTTTAATTTTCCATATATTTCCGAGAGCTTTTCTGAATTCTGGACAAGGTGGCATATATCTTTGTCCAGCTTTCTTAAAGAGTATCTGTATTTTCCTCTTGGCGGGAACCGTAAGAGCCGGCAAAGAACATATGTAAACCTTTTTATAGTTATGTTGCTAGGTGGGTTGTGGCATGGGGCAGCGTGGAGTTTTGCGGTATGGGGAGCATTTCATGGCATTGCCCTGGCAATGGAGAGGGGGCTGCGCGGCATAATTAAGCTGCCGGAAATTTTTTTAATAAAAGTCATCAAGGTGTGTTTCGTTTTCATATTTGTTACTTTCGCATGGCTGCTGTTTAAATTGCCTGACTTCTCTTATGTTGTGGCTTTTGTTGAAGCATTATTCACGAATGTGGACAAAGGGGCATGGGCTAATATTAATCAATATATTCCTCTTTATTCGGCACCTGTGATTATATATCACTTATATTACCTTGCGAAAAATAGATTGCGTGTGTTCCATGTCAAGATAATTGAGCCTTTTGTGTATAGCTGTATGTTGTTTTTGATAATAACCAACAGCGGTTCAACAAATGAGTTTATTTATTTTCAGTTTTAATGCCTGGTGCATGAATGATTAGAAAATCGTTACTGATGACTTTTATTTTTTTTGTTCTCTACAATATCATCATTGTAATTGTTGATCCTCCAAGGGGTGTGTCCAAGTCACAGCATCAATGGCAAAAAAATGTAATCAAGGCTCAAGAGTATATCTATGAGAGTAAGGACTCAAAAGTTGTTCTTGTTGGGACATCGCTAACCTTTAGATTGCCGGAAGGGATCTTCCATGATAAGAGTTATAATCTGGCAATGGCAGGTACTTCGGTTTATGCAGGTCTTGACATTATTAAAAGGAGTTCTGCAAACCCAGAAGTTATTTTGATTGAAAGCAATTGTTTAATGAATAATTTAAACTCTGATGTTGTGGGAAATGTATTTATGCCGCTCATGGATAGATTGCGGGAGTGGTTGCCGGCATTAAGAGAAAAAAATCAACCACTATGCTATGTTAATGCTCTTGAGGGGTTGATACGAAGCAAGATTCTCCTCGCCAGCGAGAGGTATAGGAAAATGGAAGAATCTGATCACTTCCCTGGCAAAAAAAAGCAGCACAAAGACAAAGAGGTGGCGAAAGAAAAAAATCGGCAGGAAGTCGTTGCCCGGAATTTGCAAAACCTGTTTGATGAATTTAGCAAAGTGCCTGAGGAGACGATAATTAATTCCAGGATGGAGCTATTGAAAAATTATATCGATTATTTTGAAAAACGAGGAGTGCGAGTCGTTTTTTATGAAATGCCAATACATGAAAAATTGTATAATTCCCCAAGGGCTCAAAGTGTGAGGGAGGCTTTAGAAAAAAACTTCCCTCGGGAAAAATATTTATTCATTGTTCATCCGGCTCCAGGTGAATTTCAGACAACAGATGGAGTGCATTTAGTGTCGGGTTCTGCTGGGAAATTTGCAGAGTTTCTGCAGCATTGGATCCAGGCACAGAATTTATAGCTGGATAAACATGGGAGAAATTTGATCTCAAAGTCGCTTGATTTAAATATGTTAACGAAACGAACTACTAGCGAAACAGAAAGCAAAATGGAGTTAGTTAGTGATGCCAGGTTATAACGATTATCCTATGCCGCCCCCGGGAAAAACCGGTTGGCCCTGGACAGAGGAAAGTTGTCCCGTCCAGGGAGCGTGGTCTAACAAGAAAGAGTGGCCCAAAATTAGTATTGTTACACCATCATTTAATCAAGCTGAATTTATTGAAGAAACTATACGTTCTATTCTGCTGCAGGGCTATCCAAACCTTGAGTATATAATTATGGATGGAGGGTCTACAGATGGAAGCAGGGAAATTATAGAAAAGTATGCGCCATGGTTGAGTTACTGGGTGAGCGAGCAGGATGAAGGACAGTCAAATGCAATTAATAAAGGATGGTCCCGCTCAACTGGGGAGATAGTCGCTTGGCTGAATTCGGATGATTTGTATGAACCAAATACTTTTAAGGATGTTGCGTTATATTTTGCAGAGAACCCTGACGTTCACATGATTTATGGGGATTGCAGAATTATAAATAAAGAGAGTGAAAAAGGAGAGGATGCACCCAAACTTAAATATGACTTAAAACCTTTGGTATGTAACGAATGGTTTATTTCTCAACCAGCTGTTTTTATTCGGAAAGAAGTGTTGGAAGTCGTTGGCTTGATCAATGAGTCCCTTTACATGGTGATGGACTGGGAATTCTTTTTAAGGATTGCCCTGGCAGGATTTACTATCAAATATTTCCAATGTCCGTTGGCGAGATTCAGGATTTGGGAAGATGCAAAAACTACAAGATACCACGTCAGGGCGGGCAGGGAAAAGCTGTTGGTCTTGGATGAGATATTTAGCAACCAAGAATATTTACCCCAAATAGCCCCTTTTAAAAATGAGGCGTATGGGTTTGTTCATAGATGGACTGTTTTTGCAAATGTTCGAGAACTGAATTCTTTGAGTGTGCTCAACCATTCTTGCAAGGCATTGAGGTATCAGCCAAAACTGCTAAAAGACAAAAAGCTGATAAGGACAGCAACAAAGGCAGCTTTAGGAAGATATTTTTTATGTAGGATTTTGATGAAAATTAAGCGACGGTAAAAAGTTGTTTTGATTAGAGAAGCAAAAGAGCATAATGCGAATACTGTTTGTTACAAATCATAAGTACCTTCCCTTTCGAGTTGGTGGCTCAGAATCAAGTACCCATGAATTATGCACAGAACTCATGAAGCATAATCAGGACGTAGCAGTTTTATCAAACGTCTTATCAAACTTGACCTTACGCGAATGGTTCAGCTGGAAAAATTTGACAAATTTGCTACGTAGGCAACGTTTTTCAAAAGATTATATTGTTGGTTATCCTGTATACAGAGGTTGGCTCCCTGCTTATCGGGGTCGGACTCTCAGCACGGGAACCTCGGAAATAAAGCGAAGATTTCAACCAGACATTGTTATAGTACAGGCAGGAAAGCCAGTTGTCCATGCAGCTGCGTGGGAGGCAGTTAACGTGCCTGTGATCATCTATTTACATGATGTTGATTTTAGTATACTTGGCGGGGATCCTCGAAGTCTTAAATACACGAGATTTCTTTCTAATTCTTTTTTTACAGCGGAAAGATATCGCGAAGAGTTCGGGATAAAATCGGAAGTTGTCCTTAATATTATTAATCCTGACAAATATCGAATTGGCCGGGAAGAGAAAAAAGTTACCTTTGTCAACCCCTGGGAACTAAAGGGTGCTGAGCTTGCATTTCAACTTGCCGAAAGACTGCCGCAGATTCCTTTCCAGTTCGTCGAGGGATGGCCGATGAAGGAGGAACATTTCCAAAAAGTCCAGTCTCGTATAAACGCCTCTGGGAACATCAAGTGGGTTGCAAGAACCATGGATATGCGATCTGTTTATAAAAACACTCACATTCTATTGGCTCCTAGCCAGTGTGAAGAGGCTTGGGGGAGAGTTGTGGCCGAAGCTCAGGTTAACGGTATTCCTGTCCTGGCCAGTAACCGCGGAGGGCTGCCTGAATCAGTAGGTCAGGGGGGTGAATTAATAGATGCGAATGATGTTGATCAGTGGGTTTTTGAGCTCAATAGATTGTGGAACGATAAAGAATATTATGCCAAGATGTCTTCAGAAGCATTAACTCATGCGCATAGAGATGAAATTCAGCCGCCGGCAGTAGTTGAAAAATTTATTCAAATTATGCTGGAAGTGCGTGATGAAAATGGTTTGTAACCTGCAATGAAAGTTTCCGTTATTATCCCAACGTATAACAGGGCCTTGGTTATTGGAAGGTCGATTGATTCAGCATTAAACCAGACATTTCCGCCATATGAAATAATTGTGGTGGATGATGGTAGTACTGATGATACCAAAAAAATTCTTGAAAGATATCATGATAAAATCAGGTATATATCCCGGGAAAATTCAGGTAAACCTGGGATAGCAAGAAATACGGGCATGGCAAGTGTGCGGGGAGATTGGATTGCTTTTCTTGACTCAGATGATGTTTGGCTGCCGGATAAGTTGAAATTGCAGCTTCAGCTGATAGAGAGAGCCAGTGTGCCGTTAGGGCTCGTCTTCAGCGACTATGAGATTATTAGGAACGACAACAGCTGCAGTCGGTCAAAGGTATTCAGTGAAGCCGATTTAGGACGGCTGATTGAATTTGATTCCCAAGAAGGGAAAATTTTCAAAAAAGAACTTTTTTACTATTTTCTTATTTGGAAAAATCCTGTCCATACTTCCAGCGTACTTTTAAATAAAAAACTTCTTGATTTCGTTCCTGGATTTGATCCAGCCCTGACTATTGCTGAGGATCGGGATCTGTGGATTAGATGCGCAGAGCAGATGCAGGTTGGATATGTGCCGGAAGTAACTTGTAAATATACCCATGAGGGGGGAAATATAACGGAAGATAAAGTTTTCTATAACACGAGTGTAAATTACGTTATACATAAATATTTTGACAGATCAAAGCATGAAATTCCGGAGTGGCTCATGGTTGAAATTGAGTCAAGTTTCAGAAAGAATTACCGAGCATGCTCGTTTATAAACGCTAAGCTCGGAAAACGAGGGGCTGCAATAAAAGACATTATAAAGTCTTTGAACTATCCGGATTCATCCATAATCCGATATCTTTGTCAGATATCAACTGTTTTGATATTTCCTTCCATTTATAATCGCATTAAAAGGCGAATAGAGACGAGAAGGCCAGGTAACAGCGAATAACGCAGAGAGTTTTACATATTACACGACTTGCAAAAGGCGGAGTCCATGTGGTGCTGGTAAACTTTTCCCTCAAATCATTAAGTAAGAAAGAGTAGTTTGAAAATGAAAAACTTTTTAGACTGATAGATATTGTTGACCTGGGAGAGCAGGAACAGTTCAAAGCAGAATTAACAGGATTGAAAAAAGAAAGTATCAGTTCACCAAGAGGTACATAACTTAGGGAAACTCGGAGTGTAAAAGATCACCAGTGCATTAGGTTCGTTCATTTGAGCCTTCAAAGCATACTGGTGCTATTCGAGAAGGCCTAAATGGACGAAAATGAGGTGCTGGTGATCTTTTACAAAAGGAAAGGAGTTTTTTGATGACTAAGAAAGCATTGATAACCGGTGTAACCGGCCAGGATGGAGCATATCTGGCGGAATTTTTACTTAAAAAAGGATATGAAG